>JBBSPW010000013.1:0-32770 GCA_038258365.1 Burkholderiales bacterium
CCAGTTCGTGGAACACATCAGGCGCCACGTGATAGGCGGCACCATGCGCCGCGTCGACCACGATCGTCATGCCGCGCAACGACAGGCTGTGCGGCACCGTGCCCTTGCAGAACTCGATGTAACGCCCGCTGGCATCCGCCAGCCGCCGCGCCTTGCCGAGCGATGCCGACTCGACCCAGCTGGGTTCGCGCTGCAGTTCGGCCTCGACCGCGATTTCCCACTCGTCAGACAGCTTCTCGCCGCCGGCCGAAAAAAACTTGACGCCGTTGTCGGCGAATCCGTTGTGCGATGCGCTGATCACCACCCCGAGATCCAGCCTCAGGGCTCGGGTCAGGTAGGCCACACCGGGGGTGGGCAGCGGACCGCTGAGCCAGACATCGACCCCGGCGGATGCAAAACCCGCTTCCAGCGACGATTCCAGCATGTAGCCGGAGATGCGCGTGTCCTTGCCGATCATCACTGCCGGGCGGCTTTGCTGGCGACGCAGCACCTGCCCCACCGCGTGCCCCAGGCGCAGCATGAAATCGGGCGTGATGGGGGGCCGGCCGACCGTGCCGCGGATACCGTCGGTGCCGAAATAGATTCTGGTCATGGACTGAAGCTGTGAAAACGGGGCCGAAGCCCCGTTTGTGTGAACACTGATCGCTTGGCTCAGGCGGCTGCCGGCGCGCCGTCGGTTCCCACCGCGGGCGGCGGCCCGCTCGGCGGCTTGGCCGAAATCGGGGTCCAGTCTTTCGGCGGCCGCGGCGGCTTGCCACTCATGATGTCGTCGATCTGGTCGGCGTCGATGGTTTCCCATTCCAGCAGCGCTTGCGCCATCGCGTGCATCTTGTCCTTGTTGTCCTCGATCAGCTTGCGCGCGGTGCTGTACTGGTCGTCGATGATGCGGCGGATCACGCCGTCGACCTTGCGCATCGTCTCCTCGGACATGCTGGTGGTTTTGGTGACCGAGCGGCCCAGGAACACTTCGCCTTCGTTCTCGGCATAAACCATCGGGCCGAGCTCGTCGGTCATCCCGTAGCGGGTCACCATGTCGCGGGCGATCTGCGTGGCGCGTTCGAAGTCGTTGCTGGCGCCGGTGGTCATCTGGTTCATGAACACCTCTTCGGCGATGCGCCCGCCGAACAACACGCTGATCGTGGACAGCATGCGCTCCTTGTCCATGCTGTAGCGGTCGCCTTCGGGCAGTTGCATCGTCACCCCGAGGGCGCGGCCGCGAGGGATCACTGTCACCTTGTGCACCGGGTCGGTCTTCGGCATCAGGCGCGCCACGAGTGCATGGCCAGCTTCGTGATAGGCGGTGTTCGTGCGTTCGTCCTCCGGCATCACCATCGACTTGCGCTCAGGGCCCATCATGATCTTGTCTTTGGCCTTCTCGAAGTCGACCATCTCGACCACGCGACCGTTGCGGCGCGCGGCGAACAAGGCTGATTCATTGACCAGGTTGGCCAGATCGGCGCCGCTGAAGCCCGGGGTGCCGCGAGCGAGGATGTCGGCACGGATGTCTTGCCCCACCGGTACCTTGCGCATGTGCACGATCAGGATCTGCTCACGGCCCCGCACATCGGGCAACGTGACATAGACCTGGCGGTCGAAACGGCCGGGGCGCAGCAGCGCCGGGTCGAGGATGTCGGGCCGGTTGGTGGCCGCCATCACGATCACGCCGACATTGGTCTCGAAGCCATCCATCTCGACCAGCATCTGGTTGAGTGTCTGCTCACGTTCGTCGTTGCCTCCGCCCAGGCCAGCACCACGGTGGCGGCCGACCGCATCGATCTCGTCGATGAAGATGATGCAGGGCGCGCTTTTCTTCGCCTGCTCGAACATGTCGCGCACGCGGGCCGCGCCAACGCCGACGAACATTTCGACGAAGTCCGAGCCGCTGATGCTGAAGAACGGCACCTTGGCCTCTCCGGCAATCGCCTTGGCCAGCAAGGTCTTGCCGGTGCCCGGAGGCCCGACCAACAGCACGCCACGCGGAATCCGACCACCCAGCTTCTGGAATTTCTGCGGGTCTTTCAGGAAGTCGACCAGTTCCTTGACCTCTTCCTTGGCCTCGTCGCAACCCGCCACATCGGCAAAGCTGGTGGTGTTGTTGGCCTCGTCCAGCATGCGGGCCTTGCTCTTGCCGAAGCTGAAGGCGCCGCCCTTGCCGCCGCCCTGCATCTGGCGCATGAAATAAATCCACACACCGATCAAAAGCAGCATCGGTCCCCAGCTGACGAGGATGCTCATCAACAGCGAAGGTTCTTCACGCGGCTTGACATCGAACTTGATGCCGTTGTTGATCAGGTCGCCGACCAGACCGCGGTCGAGGTAGGTCGCGGTGCTGCGCAAGCGCTTGTCGTCGCTGGTAACAGCCACGATTTCAGTGCCGCCGCCAGGACTCTCCTGCAACGTGACCGCCTTGATGCGCTTGGAGCGCACTTCCTCGAGAAAGTCCGAATATGCGATCTGACTGCCTTGGGCGGCACTGCGGTCGAACTGCTTGAACACCGTGAACAGCACCAGCGCGATCACGAGCCAAACAGCAACCTTGGAGAACCATTGATTGTTCACCGGGCATCCTTTTCCATCTCGGTGGGGCGACGCAGCACAGGCGCTGCGCCGGATTCCACGGCATATGACGACGATTCTAGGGGAGTCAAGTCCCGAAGTCGGGGAATGCGCCACTCGCGGCCCACTGCCAAACCGGAGTCTCGATTCCCCTGCTTGGGTTTCGGCGAACGTTAGCCGGCCTTGAGTCCCAAACCCACCAGAAAGGTTTCTGAGGACTTGTCGCGTGACGCCTTGGGCTTGATCGGCTTGACGACCTTGAAGGTGTCCTGGAAGAGCCTGACGAGCTGGCTGTAGCCGCTGCCGTGAAAGGCCTTGCAGACCAGTGCGCCTTCGGGCCGCAGGTGACGGGTGCAGAACTCCACCGCCAACTCGACCAGGTGCGCCACGCGGGCCGCATCCGACGACTCGATTCCCGACAGGTTGGGCGCCAGATCCGACACCACCAGGTCGACCTGGCGCTCGCCCAGCGCCGACGCCAGCGCGGCGGCCACCGCGTCTTCCCGGAAGTCGCCCAACAAGAACAGCACGCCTTCGATGGGTTCCATCGGGAGCAGGTCGAGCGCGATGATGCTGCCGTCCAGTTCGCCTGCTGCAGCCCCTTCGGGAGCAAACCGGCGGCGCAGATACTGACTCCACGCACCCGGTGCCGACCCCAGATCCACCACCACCTGACCCGGGCGGACCAAACGCAGGGTTTCGTCGATTTCCTTCAGCTTGTAGGCCGCCCGCGCGCGATAGCCATCGCGCTTGGCCCACTTGACATACGGGTCGTTGGCATGGTCATTGAGCCACGCCTTGTTGACCTTGCGACTCTTGGTCTGAACCTTCATGGCAACCCGATAATAGACAGATGACCGCGATCAACCTGACCCCTGCCGAGCGCAAGAGCCATCGCTCGGACGCCCATCATCTGGACCCCGTGGTGATGATCGGCGACGCCGGCATGACCGCGGCGGTAGAAAAAGAGATCGACACCGCGCTGAACTCGCACGGGCTGATCAAGCTGCGGGTGGCCTCGGCCGACCGCGTGGTGCGCGAGGCCCTGCTGGCGACCCTGGCAGACCAGTTCAATGCCGCACCGATCCAGCACATCGGCCGACTGCTGGTGCTGTGGCGCCCGATACCCCCAAAGGAAAAGGCCGAACGAGACGACCGCTTGCCGGGGCCGCGGATGGTCAAGCTCGTGAGCTTTTCCAAAAGCGGCAACCACCGCGCCACCGTCAAGAAGGTCAAGGTATACGGCAACGAGCGCGTCACCGCCGGGGGCCAGATCAAGCGCATGAAGGCGCGGACCAGCAGCGTCAAGAAGAAGGCAGGCGAGTAGGTCGGGCGGCTGGGCTGACCACCACCACGGGCGCCGACCCGCGCCAGGCCAGCGCTGCCACCAGCAGCACCTTGATGGCGAAAAACCCCGCGCTGATGGCGTGCAACTGCCCAAAGCCCAAGCCGCCCAGCCCCGAGCGGGCCTGCTCCATCAACGGCAGCACCGCGAAGTACCCGGACACGGTGCAAAACAGCGCGCCCAGGCACAGCCCCATGCCGAGGCTGAACTGGCTGCCCTGGCCGCGCGCCACCGCATGCCGTGCGGCGAGTCGCTCCAGCAGCAACAGCGCAATCCCGATGGCCAACGCGCTGTAGGCCTCGGCCGCCAGCATGCGCGCCACCACGCGACCCGCGTCGGCACGCGCCAGCAGCGCGAATGCAGAAGGCGTGCCGACCGCTGCGACGCACAGCATCCAGCCAAGCCATGCCGCCGGCAGCAGTCGACGCGCCCGGCTGGCGACTGCCGCACCACCCATCAAACGTAACGCACGCCCACGATTTCCCAGCGGCGCACACCGCCAGGAGCCTGCACCTCAGCCACATCGCCATCGGACTTGCCGATCAAGGCGCGGGCGATCGGGCTGCTGATCGAGATCAAGCCCAGCTTCAGGTCGGCTTCGTCATCACCGACGATCTGGTAGGTCACCTTGGCGTCGTTGTCTTCGTCCTGCAGGTCGACGGTGGCGCCGAACACGATCTTGCCGTCGCCGTCCAGCGCCGACGGGTCGATGACCTGCGCTGCGGCCAGCTTCGAGTCGATCTCCTTGATGCGTCCTTCAATGAAACCCTGCTTGTCTTTCGCCGCTTCGTACTCGGCGTTCTCCGACAAATCCCCTTGCGCCCGCGCTTCGGCGATAGCCTGGATCACCGCATGGCGCTCGACTGTTTTCAGGCGATGCAGTTCGGACTTCAGCAGCTCGAAGCCGCGCTGGGTAAGGGGAATCGTAACCATGGTTTCTGCGTCGGGAATCGGCTGCAACGGGTGCTGCCGAATACGGGGAAAGGGGTTGGGGAGCGCTCGAAACAAATCCGCCGCAACAACCCGGCAACACGGGCTGACTGCGGCGGAGAGCGATGCCCGATCTTAGTGCAGTTCGCTCAGTGCAGTTCGCTCACTGCGGCTCTGTATGCAGCTCGGTATGCAGCTCCTGCAGCGAAGCCACCATCAACTCGTCATGGTGCTGCAGAGCCAGCGTGGCCGCCTCGGCGCCAGCCATCGTCGTGTAGTACGTGATGCGATTGGCCAGCGCTGCGGTGCGGATGTAACGCGAATCCGCGATCGCCGTGCGGGTTTCGTCCACCGTGGTGTAAACCAGCTGGATTTCGCCGGCCTTGATCAGATCGGCAATGTGCGGGCGGCCGTCTTTCACCTTGTTGACGACCTTGACCTCGATGCCGGCATCGGCAATGGCCGCCGCAGTGCCGCGGGTGGCCACCACCTTGAAGCCCAGCCCCACCAGATCGCCGGCGAGCTTGACCGCCCGCGCTTTGTCGCCGTTCTTGACGCTGATCACCACCGTGCCCCTGCCGGGCAGGCGCGAGCCGGCTCCGAGCTGGCTCTTCAACATGGCTTCGCCGAAGGTGCGGCCGACGCCCATCACCTCGCCGGTCGAGCGCATTTCAGGACCCAGGATCGTGTCGACTCCCGGAAACTTGTTGAACGGGAACACGGCTTCCTTGACGCTGAAGTACGGCGGCACGATCTCGCTCGGCTCCTGGCCGTTGGCATCTTTCTGCTCGCTCAGCCGCGTGCCGGCCATGCAGCGCGCGGCGATCTTCGCCAGCGGCTGGCCGGTGGCCTTGCTGACGAAGGGCACCGTTCGCGACGCGCGGGGATTGACCTCCAGCACATAGACAGTGGCGTCGTCCCCCTCACCTTGAATGGCGAACTGCACATTCATCAAGCCGACGACCTTGAGCGCCTTCGCCATTGCGACGGTCTGGCGCCGCATCTCGTCCTGCAGCGCTGCCGACAGCGAATGCGGCGGCAGCGAACACGCCGAGTCGCCGCTGTGGATGCCCGCAGCTTCGATGTGTTCCATGATGCCGCCGATCATCACGTTCTCGCCGTCGCTGATGCAGTCGACATCGACCTCGATCGCGTCGGACAGAAAGCGGTCGAGCAACACCGGCGACTTTTCGCTGACCT
The DNA here is from genome assembly GCA_038258365.1 of Burkholderiales bacterium. Lineage (GTDB taxonomy): Bacteria > Pseudomonadota > Gammaproteobacteria > Burkholderiales > Burkholderiaceae_C > Rubrivivax. The sequence continues at coordinate 6,032 of JBBSPW010000013.1, forward strand.
GCACCGCAACCCGCATGTAGCGCTCCAGGTCCTTGTCGCCATGCACGATTTCCATCGCCCGGCCGCCCAGCACATAGCTCGGGCGCACCACCAACGGGTAGCCCACCTCTTGTGCCAGCGCCAGGGCCTGCTCGTTGGTGCGCGCGGTGCGGTTCGGCGGTTGGCGCAGACCCAAGCGTTGCAGCAACTGCTGGAAACGCTCGCGGTCTTCGGCGATGTCGATGCTGTCGGGACTGGTGCCGATGATCGGCACACCGGCACGTTCCAGGTCCAGCGCCAGCTTCAACGGGGTCTGCCCACCGTACTGCACGATCACGCCGTGAGGCTTTTCTTTGTCAACGATCTCCAGCACGTCTTCGAGCGTCACCGGCTCGAAGTAGAGCCGGTCGCTGGTGTCGTAGTCGGTGGAGACCGTCTCCGGATTGCAGTTCACCATGATGGTCTCGTAGCCGTCCTCGCGCATCGCCATCGCTGCGTGCACGCAGCAGTAGTCGAACTCGATGCCCTGCCCGATGCGGTTCGGCCCCCCACCCAGCACCATGATCTTCTTGCGATCGGTGGGCTCGGCTTCGCATTCGCCGTCTTCGGTTTCGTAGCAGGAATAGAGGTACGCGGTTTGGGTTGCGAACTCGGCCGCGCAAGTGTCGACGCGCTTGTAGACGGGTCGCACGCCGAGCGCATGGCGGCGCTCGCGCACCGCGTGTTCGTCGGTGCGAAGCAGCTTTGCGAGCCGGCGGTCGCCAAATCCTTTCTGCTTCAGCAAGCGCAGCTCGGCGGGCGACAACGACATCAACTCGCGTGCGCCGAGGCGTTGCTCCAGCGAGACCAGTTCCGCCACCTGCGCAAGGAACCACGGGTCGATGTGGGTTTCTTCGAAAATCCGCTCTTCGCTCATGCCGATGCGCATCGCATCGGCCAAGAACAGCACGCGCTCGGGGCCGGCATTGCCGATCTGCTCGATGATCTCGTCGCGGTCGTCTTCGGTGCAGGCCGTGCGCTCGCTGAGCCCGTCGATGCCGGTTTCCAGACCGCGCAGTGCCTTCTGAAAGCTTTCCTGGAACGTGCGGCCAATGGCCATCACTTCGCCCACGCTCTTCATCTGCGTGGTCAACCTCGGGTCTGCGGCCGGAAATTTCTCGAACGCGAAACGCGGAATTTTCGTCACGACGTAGTCGATGCTGGGCTCGAAACTGGCTGGCGTGCCGGCAAAGCCCGGCCCGCCGGTGATGTCGTTGCGCAACTCGTCCAGCGTGTAGCCCACCGCCAGCTTGGCCGCCACCTTGGCGATCGGGAAGCCGGTGGCCTTGGATGCCAGCGCCGAAGAACGCGACACCCGCGGGTTCATCTCGATCACGATCAGTCGACCGTTCTCGGGGTTGACCGCGAACTGCACATTGCTGCCGCCTGTATCGACCCCGATCTCGCGCAGGATGGCGATGCTGGCATCGCGCATCACCTGGTATTCCTTGTCGGTCAAGGTTTGCGCCGGAGCCACCGTGATGCTGTCGCCGGTGTGAATGCCCATCGGGTCGAAGTTCTCGATCGAGCAAATGATGATGCAGTTGTCGGCGCGGTCGCGCACCACCTCCATCTCGTACTCTTTCCAGCCGATCAGGCTTTCCTCGATCAGCAATTCCTTGGTCGGCGACAGATCCAGACCGCGCTTGCAGATCTCTTCGAACTCTTCCGGGTTGTAGGCAATCCCGCCGCCGGTGCCGCCGAGGGTGAAGCTGGGGCGGACCACCATCGGGAAACCGTTGCTGCCGGTCAACCCTGCGATGCCGGTTTGCACCGCCAATGCTTCTTCCATCGAATGCGCGATGCCGCTGCGCGCCGAGTCCAGACCGATCGAGGTCATCGCCTCCTTGAACTTGAGCCGGTCTTCGGCTTTCTCGATCGCATGTTCGTTGGCGCCGATCATCTCCACGCCATGCCTGTCGAGCACGCCGTTGCGGTGCAGGTCCAGTGCGCAGTTCAACGCGGTCTGCCCTCCCATCGTCGGCAACAGTGCCATCTTCTGATCCGGGTGCGCGCGCCGTTCCTTCGCAATCACCGCTTCGACCATCTGCCAAGTGATGGGCTCGATGTACGTGGCGTCGGCCATCTCCGGGTCGGTCATGATGGTCGCGGGGTTGCTGTTGACCAGCACCACGCGGTAACCCTCTTCGCGCAGCGCCTTGCAGGCTTGCGCGCCCGAGTAGTCGAACTCGCAGGCCTGGCCGATCACGATCGGGCCAGCACCAATGATCAGCACCGTGTGCAGGTCGGCGCGCTTAGGCATGCGACACCTCTTTCGCCGTCATCGACATCACAAAGCGGTCGAACAGGTAGCCGATGTCGTGCGGGCCGGGCGAGGCTTCCGGATGGCCCTGGAAGCAAAACGCCGGGCGGTCGGTGCGGGCCAGGCCCTGCAAGCTTCCATCGAACAGCGACACATGCGTGGCACGCAGGTTGTGCGGCAGTGTTTTCTCGTCGACCGCAAAGCCATGGTTCTGGCTGGTGATGCTGACACGCCCGCTGTCCAGGTCCTTGACCGGGTGGTTGGCGCCATGGTGACCGAACTTCATCTTGTAGGTGCGGGCGCCGGAAGCCAGCGCCATGATCTGGTGACCGAGGCAGATGCCGAAAGTGGGCAGCCCGGACTCGATCAACTCGCGCGCCGCTGCGATCGCGTAGTCGCAGGGTTCAGGATCACCGGGGCCGTTGCTGAGGAACACGCCATCCGGACGGTGCGCCAGCACCTGCACCGCACTGGACAGGGCCGGCAGCACGGTGACCCGGCAGCCACGGCTGGCCAGCATCCGCAGGATGTTGCGCTTGATGCCGTAGTCCAGCGCCACCACATGAAACTGCGGCGCGGTCTGCTCGCCATACCCGCGGCCCAGTTGCCATTCGGTCTGGGTCCAGGCGTAAGACTCGGTCACCGATACCACCTTGGCCAGGTCCAGGCCGCTCATCGACGGCGCGTTGCGGGCTGCGTCGATGGCCGCTTCGCGATCGGCGGTGCCGATCACACCACCCGGCTCGAAGGTCTGGATGCAGCCGTTCTGCGCGCCGCTGTTGCGCAGCAGTCTTGTCAGTCGGCGCGTGTCGATGCCGGCGATCGCCACCGTGCCTTCGGATTTCAGGTAGTCGGGCAGGCTGCAGGTGGCCCGAAAGTTCGAGACCCCAAGCGACAGGTCCTTGACGATCAACCCGGCAGCGAAGATGCGCGGGGATTCCGCGTCATCGGGATTGGCACCGACATTGCCGATGTGTGGGCAGGTCATGGTGACCAATTGGCGGCAATAACTCGGGTCCGTCAGGATTTCCTGGTATCCGCTCATCGCGGTGTTGAACACCACCTCGCCCACCGTCTGCCCTGCCGCGCCTACCGAGTGGCCAACGAACACGCTGCCATCGGCCAAAGCCAGCAGGGCCGAGGGCCGCACGGGCATCAAGGAGTCGGATGTCGGGTCGGCGGGCAAGTCGGGGCTCCGGAGTTTCTAGCGCAGCAGGCAAACCCCCGGATTGTAGGCGGCGAGACCAGGCAGACTGCCCTGGCCGGATCCTTCAGTCTTCAGCCGAGCGCTGCGATACCGGCCCGCGCCACCTGCACATCCTGCGCGGCCTGCACGCCGCTGACCCCTACAGCACCGACACACTGGCCGTCGACCAGCACCGGCACGCCGCCTTCCAACAGCCCACGAATCGAAGGCGCGCTCAGAAAAGCCGTGCGTCCGCCGTTGATCATGTCTTCGTAGACCTTGCTCTCGCGTCGGCCCACCGCTGCGGTGCGCGCTTTGGCAGGTGCGATCTCGGCCGAAATCGGTGCCGCGCCGTCCAGGCGCTGCAACCACAGCAGGTGTCCGCCGTCGTCGACGATTGCCAGGCTCACAGCCCAGTCGTTTTTCAGTGCTTCGGCTTCGGCTGCCGCTGCCACGCGGCGCACATCGGTCATTTCGAGAGTGGGTTTGGATTTCATCCAGCCGACGATACCGCGGCGTTTCCTGAAATCGGCGCTGGGCTTGAGGGAAAACCTGATGCTGGCGCACCCAGGGAACCTAGAATGCCGCGGAGAAGTCATAACCCAGGCAGCACCACGGTGCTCCGGCATTTCGTTCAACGTTCGATGGAGGTTTCAATGGTTCAAAGCGTACAGAACTACCCCGGCTTGGCTGGCGGCGGCGCCGTCGCCGATCAGCGCAACCGCGTCCTTCGCAACACCTACTGGTTGTTGGCACTGTCGATGGTGCCAACCGTGCTTGGCGCCTGGGTCGGCGTCAGCACCGGTATCGCCTCGATGATGTCGCCCGGCATCAGCATGATCGTGTTCCTGGCCGGCGCATTCGGCTTCATGTTTGCCATCAACAAGACCAAGGATTCGGCTGCTGGTGTGCCGATCCTGCTCGGTTTCACCTTCTTCATGGGTCTGATGTTGTCCAGACTGGTGGGCATGGTGCTGGGGTTGTCCAATGGCGCCAGCCTGATCATGATGGCCTTCGCCGGCACGGGCGCGATCTTCCTCGGCATGGCATCGTTGACCAGCGTCATCAAGCGCGACCTGGCGCCGATGGGCAAGTTCTTGTTCATCGGCATGATCATGTTGCTGGTGGCGATGGTGGCCAACTTCTTCATTCAGAGCAGCGCGCTGATGATCACGCTGTCGGTGTTGGCGATCGGCATCTTCTCTGCTTTCATCCTGTACGACCTTCGTCGGGTGCAGACCGGTGAGGAAACCAACTACATCACCGCCACACTGGGTGTGTATCTGAGCCTGTACAACGTGTTCACCAACCTGCTGATGCTGCTGGGCATCTTCGGCGGCGACGACTGATCGCGCAGCGACTTTCCGACCTGTGAAACGGAGCCTTCGGGCTCCGTTTCTGCTTGTTGGACGGACGTCAGGCGCACACCGGATGATCTCTGTCCGCGAGGTCGAACACCGCCATGCTCTCGACATGCGCTGTGTGCGGGAACATGTTGACCACGCCAGCCATGCTGCAGCGATAGCCCGCCTGGTGCACCAGCAACCCGGCATCGCGCGCCAGGGTGGAAGGGTTGCAGCTCACATAGACGATGCGCTTGGGCGGCGTCCAGCCTGCATCACTTTGCATCTCAGCCTGCATCTCGGACAGCGCCTTGGCCAACGCAAAAGCACCTTCGCGCGGCGGATCCACCAACCAGCGGTCTGAAGGCCGCAGCGACCGCAGATCGTCAGCCGACAGCGTGAACAGATCACGGGCCATGAAGCTCGTCCTGTGGCCCAGACCATTGAGCACCGCATTGGCCTGGGCTCTCTGCACAAGGGCCTCGCTGCCTTCGATGCCCAGCACGGCTTGCGATCGGGTCGCCAGCGGCAAACTGAAATTGCCGAGGCCGCAGAACCAGTCGATCACGCGCTCGCCAGGCTGCGGATCCAGCAGGCGCAAGGCCCGGTCCACCAACACGCGATTGATGTGCGGATTGACCTGAGTAAAGTCGGTGGGCTTGAACGGCATGCGGATGCCGAATTCCGGCAACGCATAAGCCAGCTCCGGCCCCTCGTCGTCGAGCCGTTGCACCGTCTCCGGCCCCTTGGGCTGCAGCCACCACTGCACGGCATGGACGCTGCCGAACTCGCGCAGGCGCGAAAGGTCCGCTTCCGACATCGGCTCCAGGTGGCGCAGCACCAGGGCGATGACGCCGTCGCCGCATGCCAATTCGATCTGCGGCAAGCGGTCGCGTTGGTCCATGGAGCCGATCAACTCTCGCAGCGGCATCAGCATGGCGCTGACGCGCGGCGGCAGCACCTCGCAACTCTGCATGTCGGCCACATAGCGCGACTTGCGCTCGTGAAACCCGACCAGCACCGTGTGCTTGGGCGCGACATAACGCACCGACAGGCGTGCCCGGTCGCGATAACCCCAGGCAGGACCTTCGATCGGCCGGAGCAGCTGGTCGGGCCGCACCTTGGCCAAATGCCACAGGTTGTCTTCCAGCACCCGCTGCTTGACAGCCACCTGCGCGGCCGGATGCAGGTGCTGCACCTTGCAGCCGCCGCAGGCACCGGCATGCAGACCGAAGTGCCGGCATTGCGGGGTCACCCGCTGCGCGCTTTCGCGCGCCAAAGCCGTGATGCGGCCCTGCTCCCAATTGTTCTTCTTGCGGGCGATCTGGGCCTGCACGCGCTCGCCCGGAAGTGCACCTTCGATGAACACCACCTTGCCATCGGCACGGCGGGCGACCCCTTGGCCATCGAGATCGAGCGACTCGACTTCCAACCACTCCATTCCAGGGCTGGTCGTCACAGGATGCCTGCATGGCGCAGGGTTGCGCCGGCCTCGAAGCGGATCAGCGCGGCGGCAACAGTTTGGCCGGGTCGATCGGCTTGCCCTGGCGCCGGATCTCGAAATGCAGTTGCACCCGGTCGGCGTCGCTGGAGCCCATCTCGGCGATCTTCTGGCCGCGCAACACCACTTGGTCCTCTTTCACCAGCAAGGTCTGGTTGTGGGCGTATGCCGTGAGGTAGGTGTTGTTGTGCTTGACGATCACGAGATTGCCATAGCCACGCAAGCCCGCACCGGCATAGACCACCCGCCCGTCTGCCGATGCCAGCACCGGATCACCCGCCGATCCTGCAATGGACAGGCCCTTGCTCTTGACATCGTCGAAGCTCGCAACCACCGTGCCATTGGCCGGCCACATCCAGTCGATGTCGTCGTCAGCTTCCTTCACAACGGGGCGCGGATCGAGCGGACGCACCTCGGCCTGCGGCGCGACCACGACCGGCTTGGCCACCACCGGCGGCACTGCGGAAACCGGCGGTACAGGCGCCGATGTCGCCACCTGGCTGGGCGGCACGATGCGCAACACCTGGCCGATCTCGATCGCGCTCGGGTTCTCCAGATTGCTCCAGCGGGCAACGTCGCGCCAGCTCTGACCGTATTGCTGCGCAATCTTGTAGAGCGTGTCGCCGCGCTTGACACTGTAGTAGCCCGGTTTGCCGGCGTTCTCGCTGCCGGGCAGTGGCTTGCCGCTGGGCTCCACTGCAGGCAACGAGCCCGGCGCGGATGCCGCAGCCACCGGAGGCAGCACCGGCAGCGGCGCGTCGCGAGCCGCAGACCCCCGGTCTTCAACCGGCGCCCGATAGGCCGGTGAGGCACAACCGGTCAAGCCCACGATTGCGAGTGCCGCGACCGCGCCGATCCATCGTAGGGACATGCGGTTGCGAAGGTAACGGGGGATGGGCACTGCAGGTTCTGAATTCATTCCGCTCCGGATTTTAGGGGCACGAAGTGCACCGCATCGAGCTGCCGCCGCATCAACCCGCGGGGGGTGCGGTCGACCACCACCAGGACCTGCCCGCCTCGGGCGGGATCGTGCATCGGTGCCACCAGGCGGCCGTCTTGGGCCAACTGATCGAGCCAGGCTTGCGGCAGGTCGTGTCCACCGGCTGCCGCGATGATGGCGTCGTAAGGCGCGCCCGGCGCATGCCCGAGCCGGCCATCGCCCCACAACAGCCGCAGATCGCCGGTGCGCATCGCCTCCAGGTTGCGGCGCGCCTTCTCATGCAAGGGCTGCAGACGCTCGATCGACACCACGTTGCGGGCAAGCAAGGCCAGCAAGGCCGCTTGATAGCCGCAACCGGTGCCGATCTCCAGCACGCGGCCGAGCCGGCCGTGGGCGCGCGCATGACCACCGTCGAACAGCAACGACAACATGCGCGCCACCACCGATGGCTTGGAGATGGTTTGCGACAGCCCGATCGGCAGGCTCGTGTCTTCATAGGCCTGTGTGGCGAGCGCGGTGTCGACGAAGCGGTGCCGCTCGACACTGTCGAAGGCCTGCAACACGGGTTCACAGTCGATGCCCTGGGCTCGCAACCGGCGCACCATCCGCGCGCGAACCGCCGCCGAATCGAGCCCCACCCCGCTGGCGGCGCCAGGCCGCGAGGCCTGCTGGCGCAACGCATGATCGGCCGCATGCTGCAAAGGGCGCTGCGGGCGCAGCAGATCGGATGCAGCCGGCCGGGCGCCACCCTTCAAGCGGTCGAGCGCCAGTGGAAAACGCGGCGGGCGGGGATGGCTGCCGCTGTCTGAAGGATCGTCAGGCGATTGCCCTGCGGGTTCCTCGCGCCCGCGCAGCGGCGTCATGCGACCCCAGCAGCCAGCCGGTCGGCCCAGGCACCCTGGGTCGCGTGATCGGTCAGGTCGACCTGCAGCGGCGTGATCGAGATCGCTCCCTGCGCCACGGCATGAAAATCGGTGCCGGCACCGCATTCACGGGCGTCACCGGCAGGGCCGATCCAGTAGATCGTCTCGCCTCGCGGGTTGATCTGTTTCACCACCGGCGCACTGGCATGGCGGCGACCCAGCCGCGTCACCAGCCGCGGGCACGACGGTGCGTCGGCGCGATTCGGGATGTTGACGTTGAGCAGCCACGGCGTGCCCCCCAACGGCGCACGCGCCAGCACATGCTCGACCACCGCCCGCGCCGCGGCCGCCGCCGCGTCGATCTCGGCCCAGCCCTTCTCGGTTTGCGAGAAGGCAATCGCCGGAATGCCGAACAGAAAGCCTTCCATCGCTGCGGCGACCGTGCCGGAATAGAGCGTGTCGTCGCCCATGTTGGCGCCGTTGTTGATGCCCGACAGCACCAGGTCCGGCCGCTGATCCAGCAGCCCCGTCAATGCGACATGCACGCAGTCAGAGGGCGTGCCGCTGATGACGGTGCATTCATGACCGTGGTGACCGCGTGCCTTGAACAGCGTCAGGGGCCGGTTCAGCGTGAGCGAATTCGAGGTGCCGCTGGCGTTCTGCTCGGGCGCGACGACATCGATTTCTCCGAGACCTTCACAAGCCCGAACCAGAGCGGCAAGGCCTGGAGCGAGGTAGCCGTCGTCATTCGCGATCAGGATGCGCATCGCGCGCATTGTAGGGATCGGTTGTAGGGCTACAGATGACGAACGCCCTGCTCCAGACCCAAGGTCGTGCGGTCAGGCTGCCGATGTCCGCGGCCATGCAGAACAACTTGGTGCCGGTGAACGGAATCGAACTGTTGACCTTCGCATTACGAATGCGCTGCTCTACCAACTGAGCTACACCGGCGTTCTGGTCATCCCGCGACATGCGAAGTTACCGCTGCTTTCGGGGGTTTGCAGACCAGCATCAAAGTTTATCACCGTGGCTCGGTTCAACGGCCGCTGCACCCGCTGCACAAACGGTCCGATCGCACAACCTGGGAGTCGAAAAATGGATGGGGTGGCTCACGTTATGAGACACCCAGGCTGAAAACTGCCCAGCAGCGTCGGGCATCGGGTTCGGCGCACTGCCGGAGACCGTGATGACCCAAGCCCTGCTGGACCTGGCCCCGTTGGCCCTCGCCCCGATCGACCGGATCGGCTTCGACATCGGATTCGACCACGCGCACCACGCGCTCGTGCCGCCGCCGGAGCTGCTGCAACGACCAACGTCGGTTGGCCAGGGCTGGATGGCCGGCAGAGCGGTCTACGGCCGCCGCACGAAGCAAAGCCAACGCAGCACCCGCTTGTGGTTGGGCCTGCGGCTACAGGCCTGGCGCGAAGGTCTGGGATTCGACCCCCAGCAACTGACGCAGCAGCAGATAGCGCAACTCCACACATCGACCTGCCCCGTGCGCCGAACGCCGTTGGGCGGCGCGTCTGGCCATGCCGATGCCGCGGTGATCGACCGCCTGGACCCGCTGCAAGGCTATGCCGCCGGCAACCTCATCATGCTCAGCTTCGAGGCCAGTCGCATGTGGGTTGGCGTCGACAGCGCACAAGCCCGCCGGCTGGCCCGACGTTGTGAGACCGAAGCATCGGGCCGCAGTCTGGATCGCGGCCAAAGCGGCGGACTCGATGCCGGTGGCTGGTGGCGCGTCGCGGTGCTGCGCTCGCTGGCTACTCGGCTGCCGTTCCATCAGGTGGTCGAACTTCCGCTGGCTGTGTGGCCCCCTGCGCAGGCCCGCCTCGTCAACCCGGCACAGCGTCTGCAAGCGCTCGTGTCGGCTCAGTTCTCGGCAGCCGGATTCAGCATCCGCACGCGGCGCTTGTCGGCGCTGCTGCCCGCTGGACCATTGCGCCACGACTTCAATCTCTTCGTGGCCGCGCTGGCAGCGCGGGTGCTGGAGGCCGAAGGCGGCCCCACCTTGCTTACGGTCGTGCAGGCATGGCTGCACGAACGGGTGCAGCGCCGCTGGCAGCACTTCATGCTGAGCCTGGGTGCAGCCGGCTGTCAGGCCTTGCTGGACAGCGTGCAAGTGGGCCACCCGCACTTGCGTGCCGCGCCGGCCGAGTCAGCCGAATCAAGCGCCGATCAGCTGGCGGGATAGCGCTGTTGCAAATGGTCCAGCAGGGTGCGCAGCGACTGCGCTTCACCGCCCACCGGCCGGCCCGGCCGGGCGGTTTCATTCCAGGCAAACATGTCCAGGTGCAGCCATTCAAGCTGCGGTGGCACGAAGTCCGCCAGGAACAGGGCGGCGGTGATGGCACCGCCCAGCCCGTTGCGGCCGGTGTTGACGATGTCGGCGATCTCGCTTTCGATGCTGAGGTGATAGCCGCTCCACAACGGCAGATGCCACAAAGGATCGTGCAAGGCCTGCCCTCGGTCCATCAGCTCGCGCGCCAGCGCCGTGTTGCGGCAGAACAAGGCTGGCAACTGCCCGCCCAGCGCCACCCGCGCGGCTCCGGTCAGCGTGGCCATGTCGATCAGGAAATCGGGCTTGCATTCGACCGCATACGCCAGCGCATCGCACAGCACCACGCGTCCTTCGGCATCGGTGTTGCCAATTTCGATGTGCAGGCCCTTTCGGGTCTTGAACACATCGCCGGGGCGATAGGCATTGCCCGAAATCGCGTTCTCGACCGCAGGGATCAACAGCTGCAAGCGCACCGGCAGTTGCAGCGCCATCACCATCTGCGCCAGACCGAGCGCGTTGGCGGCGCCGCCCATGTCCTTCTTCATCAGGCGCATGCCGTCGGCGCCTTTGATGTCGAGCCCGCCGCTGTCGAAGCACACGCCCTTGCCGACGATGGTCAACCGCGGGTGCTTCGGCTTGCCCCAGTTGAGTTCGATCAACCGCGGCTCGCGCGTGGCGGCGCGACCCACCGCATGAATCGCCGGGAAGCCCGCACCCAGCAACTTGTCACCGACGGTTTGCTTGAAGGTGGCGCCATGCTGCCGCGCCACCAAACGCACGGCTTCGGCCAGTTCGGCCGGTCCCATGTGTTCGGCCGGGGTGTTGACCAGGTCTCGCGTCGACGCCATCGCCGCAGCAACGATCAGCGCTTGCCGGGCAGCGTCGCTGTTCGGCAGATGCAACTGCGCCGGTTCGCGCCGGGCAGGTTTGTAGAGATCGAAGGTATAGCCACCCAGCTCCCAAGACAGCGCCGCAGCAGCCGGATCCACCGCGACCCCGGGTGTGCCGGAGTCCGCCAGGTGGTAGCTGCCGACCGGCAGCACCTTCGGCAGCATCGCCAGCGCCCAAGGATCGGTTGCGTCGCGCACACCTGCCCAGACCGCCTCCAGGCTTCCATCGGCTGCCGGCAACAGGGCATGGGTGTCAGGGCCGCCGCTGAACCCCACCGTGCGCATCCACTGCCGCGCGGCTGGGTCCAGTGCCGCGGTCTGGGTGTCGAAATCGGCCCGCACGACCGCATGAATGGGCACGCTGCCGCGCGCTGGTTTTTTCAGCTCAACAGACATCGTCGCGCGGTCGTTAGGTCAGTGGGTGGATCAATGGGTGGTGGACGACGGCGGCGCGATGGCATCGGCATTGGCAGCCGCAGGCGCGTCGGTTTGCGCGCCCTTCTCGGCATGCCATTCCAGCAGCTGGCGCATGTTGCCGAGCGATACCCAATGCTGGTGCACCGCGGCCAGCACACCGGTGCGGTGCAGGTCGACCACGTCGGCTTCGGCCAGGTCGGTCATCTTTTGCTGGTCGACTGCCAGGAACCCATCGACCGAGTGCTTGCGCCCGTCAGGCAGGGTGGCGTCGAAGCGCATGTCGGTCAACACGCCCAGTTGCAGCAGCCGTCTGCCGATCAGGCGGGTGCGCTGCACCTCGCCTTCCAGCGTTTCCATTTGCGTGGTCATGTTCTTCAACAACTCGGCGGGCTTGCCATCGGCTTCGAACAGCGGCTCGCCGCCCGGTTGGTCGACACCGCTGTAGGCCATGTCGACGCAAATTGCGAAGCGTTCCGCGTCGATGCGGGCAATGCAAAAGGGATAAGAACGCAGCACCGCCGGCATGTAGCTGGCACGCCAGCGGCCCGAGTCGACGAACAGGTTTTCGGTCTGCGTCAAGCCCAGCACCGCGATCGGCGCGATCGCATCGGTGCCGTCGTCTTCCTTTCCCGCACGCACGAAGACGATCGGGTATTCGCGGCACACATCACCGAATTCGGCCGAGGCGACGAAGATGGCATTCAGCTTGTCCGTCATCTGCCAGTCGGTGACGGGCACGCTGAGTTTCAGGCCGCGGTGTTCGACGCTGTCCAGCGCCACCGGCTTCAGGTGCAGGTTCTGATTGATCAAGTGGAATCTCCGGGGGTTTCATGGATGCGTGCGACCAGAACCTTGTCGACACGCTTGCCGTCGAGATCGACGACCTCGAAGCGCCAGCCCTCCCATTCCACCGCGTCGGTGGTGCGGGGCAGGTGCCCGAGCAAAAGCATGATCATGCCAGCGAGCGTGTTGTAGCGGCCACGCTCTTCCTCGGGCAGCTCCTTGATATCCAGCCGATCCTTCAATTCCGGCACGGGAATCATGCCGTCCATCAGGTAGCTGCCATCGGCGCGCACCACCGCCCAGGCTTCTTCGTCGGTGGCGTGGGTGAACTCTCCGGTGATGGCTTCCAGCAACTCTCGTTCGCTGATCACGCCTTGCACCACGCCATATTCGTCGACCACGAACACCAGGTCGGTGCTGGAAACCCGGTAATGCTCCAACAACTCCATGCCCGACAGCGTCTCGGGCACGAACACCGGCGGCTGGATGTGCTGCAACAGATCGGGCTTCTCGCCGCGTGCAAGAGGCTGCAGCAGATTGACCACCGCCAGCACGCCCTGTACGTCGTCGAGCGATCCACGGCACACCGGATAGCGGGTGTGCGCGGTCTCGCCGATGCGGGCCAGCATCTGTTCGGGCGTGTCGTTCAGATCGAGCCAGTCGATCTCGGCACGCGGGATCATCATCGAGCCGATCTGCCGGTCGTCCAGCCTGAACACATTGCGCACCATCTGGCGTTCCTGCGCTTCGATGATGCCGGCGTCGAAGCCCTCTTCCAGGCTGGCGGCGATTTCTTCCTCGGTGACCGCGCGCGAAGGTCCACCGCGAATGCCCATCAAGCGCAACACGCCATTCGTGCAGACGCTGAGCAGCACCACCAGCGGGCGAACCGCCATCGACAACCAGTTCATCGGCCGCGACACCAACCGCGCCACGATTTCCGGAAACATCTGCCCCACGCGCTTGGGCACCAGTTCGCCGAAGATGATCGTCAGGATCGTGATGCTGACCACCACGATGGCGGTCGCGCCCACCGAGGCGCCGGCTTCAGGCACCCCAAGCCGCAGCACCAGCAGGCGCGCCAACGGCTCGCTGAACGCCGCTTCACCGACGATGCCGTTCAGGATGCCGATCGAGGTGATGCCGATCTGCACCGTCGACAAGAACTTGGTGGGGTTCTCGTGCAGGTCGATCGCTGCCTGCGCGCCGGGCGCATCGTCTTCCACCATCACCTGCAGCCGCGTCTTGCGGGCAGCGGTGAGCGCCATCTCCGACATCGCGAAGAGGCCGTTGAGCAGTATCAGGAAAACGAGTAGCGGGACTTCCATGCTCGCCGCCGGGGTTGCCGGCGGGGCCAAAGACGGGGAGCGGCAGCGTAGCAGAATCCCTGCATGATCCATCTCGTGGGCGACCTCCAGGGCTGCGACGCGCCGCTGCAGCAACTGGTCGATCAGATCGGCTTTTCACCTTCGCGCGACCGCCTCGTCTTTCTCGGCGACCTGGTCAACCGGGGGCCTGACTCGCTGTCGGTTCTGCGCCGCATCGTGGCCTGGGGCGACGCTGCGGGTTGCCTGCTGGGCAACCACGATCTGCACCTGTTGGCGGTGGCGCATGGCGCGCGCAAGCTTGGTCGAGGCGACACGTTCGACGATGTGCTGGTGGCCGACGACCACCACGCCTGGATCGAATGGCTGCAACGGCAGCCGCTGGCGCGATGTGAGAGTGGCTGGCTTTGCGTGCATGCCGGGCTGGTACCGCAATGGACATCCGGGTTGGCGCTGTCCTTGGCCGCAGAGATTCAGCAGTTGCTGGCGGGGTCCGATGCGGCCGATTTCCTGCATGCGATGTACGAGCCAGGCCCGCAGCGCTGGTCGGATGACCTGCAAGGAGTCGAGCGCCATCGCCTCATCGTCAACACCTTGACGCGGATGCGTTTCTGCAGCGCCGACGGCACCTTGGATCTCAAGACCAAGGACGGATCGGGTAGCGCGCCCGAAGGCTTCATGCCCTGGTTCGAGGTGCCCGGCCGCCGCAGCGCCGGCGAGCCGATCGCCTTCGGACACTGGAGCACGATGGGGCTTGTCGACCGGCCCGATCTGCTGGGTCTGGACACCGGCTGCGTCTGGGGCGGTGCGCTGACAGCCGTGCGCGTCGATGGCGGGCGCCGTGAGATCGTGCAGATAGCCTGCCCGCAGGCCCGCAAGCCCGGCGCCTAGAATCCGCGACCACTGGAAGCGTGGCCGAGCGGTTGAAGGCACCGGTCTTGAAAACCGGCGACGGGCAACCGTCCGTGAGTTCGAATCTCACCGCTTCCGCCAGCACCGCTGATCGGTGCCGGACAGGTGGTGGCGAACATCGAACCCACCGGTTCATCGCTTCGGCTACCGGCCTGGCTGCACCGCATTTCCCACCTCTGCCCAGCCCTACCTGCAAGGCAGTTTGGACATTGCCTGCGCCAAACTGGCGACCCTGCGGCAGGCGGTGCGCGACTCGGGGCTCGACACAAAGGTGTCCACCGGATCTATCGAGCTCGGGTGGCCGAGCGCCTGGGCGGCTCTCAGCGCCTGACATCGACCTGGTGCAACTTCATCAGGCCCCGCGCATCCACGCGTACTTTCCCTTGGCCATTCCAGGGGTGACACCCGGCAAGCAGCGCCCTAGAGTCGATGCGGTCATTGAAAAACAAGTGTCGGGTTCAGCGCCCGCCGCAAGAAACGACGGGAGGCACCGGCATGGCTGGCACGTCCAACGCGCGCAATGCCGACTACCGCGCCTTCATCGAACGCCTGCGCAACTTGCCCTTCGTCGAAGCCCAGCCGGTGGGCGGCCCGCCCGAGAACCGGTTGCAAGGCTTCATGTTCCACCCCCGCGGCGAGATCCTGCGGCTGCAACCGCACGACCCGGTGGCGCTGCTGAGCACCGACTTTCTGCGGTTGGAGGAAGAAGAGGTGCCGCGCGACGGCATCGAACTGCGGCGTGGTTTCAACTACGCCCGCGACGCCTCGGGGCGCGCGATGCTGTGGATCGGCCGCAGCAAAAAGACCGGGCGCGGCGAAGGCGCGAGCGGCTTGCGCTTCGACGTGGTGTCCTGACATGCCGTCCCGACGGGGTGTCCGGCCGGATGGTCCTCACACAACGGGTGTGCGATCGAGGGGATCCCAGCCCGCCGGTGGCGGCACCAGGGCGAAGTCAGGGCTGCAGCTCGCGCAGATCCAGCTCGATGTCGACAGCAGACCGCGGGCGGCTGCGCTGCGCCATGGCACGGGCCGAAGGCGACTGCAACTCGGGCAGCACTTCCAGCTCGGACGGCGGCGCATGGCCCATGGCAGCGTAGGCTGCGGCCAGCGCAGCGTCCTCGTCGTCCGCGTCCGCATCGACCGGGGTGGCGCCAGCTGCGGGGGGTGACGCTGGCGCAAGCAAGCTTGCATCCAGCACCGCCGAGGTTCGGTAGGCATCGGCCTCGGCTTCTGGGTCCATGTGCTCGCGGTCGATGATCGCCACCGCCATGCGCGACCGCAGGCTCGCAAGCCCTGTTGGCGACCAGTTCGTCACCATGCCTTCCAGTTGGTCGAGCGCACGCTGCAGCACATCCAGCGGCAACTTGTGCAAGGCGCGCAGGCCCTTCTTCAAAAGCGCATGTTCGACGAACACCAGGTGGCGCAAGGTGGGACGGGTTTCGGGCTGCTCGTCCAGCAACCGCGCCAATTGTTCGCGCATCAGCGACAGTTCGATCCGCTCGCGTTCAGCATCGAGTTGAGCCCGGGTGCGCGGCCTGGGCGTGCCCGCAGCGGCACCGCGCTCCTGCAGCACGATGCGGATGCCGCCCTTGCGCGCGCCCTCGCTGTCGTCGCCGTCGACCTTGACCAGCACCAGTTCACGGCGGAACACCGTGACTGCCGCACGGCGCAGGGGTTCGCAGATCCGGGTCAGCAAGCCGCTCATCCTGTTCGTCCTCATGCAGCCGATCAGTCGGCTGTCTGGTCGGACTATCGGCGGGCGGACTCAGAACTTGAGCCAAAAATACGCGGCATTCGCGCGGCTGATCGGCGGACTGCCCACACGCCTGCCTGCCGGCTCACCCGCTCCGAGCCCTCAGGCCATGCAGGTGCGGTTCTTTCCGGTGCGCTTGGCTTCGTAGAGCGCTTGGTCGGCGCGTTCCAGCGCCAGCTGCAATGCCTCGCCGGCACGCCAGGCCGTGACACCGGCCGAGAAGGTCACGAACACCTCTCGCCCCTCGTGCAGGAACAACGCTTCGGTCAAGCCGCGCTGCAGCCGCGTCAGCGCTTGCTGCGCCTCGGCCAGCACAGTACCCGGCAGCAGCACCACGAATTCCTCGCCGCCGAAGCGTGCCAGGTGGTCCACCGGGCGCAACCGCGCCTTGACCGCTGCCGACAACGTCTGCAACGCGCGGTCGCCAGCCGCATGGCCCAGGCTGTCGTTCAGCTTCTTGAAGTTGTCGATATCGATCAACGCCACCGCCAACACCGCGGCGGCCTGGCCTTGCGGGCCGATTGCTTCGGCGGCGCGCAGACAGCGCGCCGACTCGGCCGCGAAGGCCTGGTCCAGACCGCGCCGGTTGGCCACCTGCGTGAGCGGATCGGTGGACACCTCATCCGACAGCCGCCGCAACTCGCCTTCCAGTGCTCGCACCTTCGATTCCAGCGCTTCAGCACGGTCGTGGTCGGCTTGCAGCCGTTGCTGCGAAAGCCCGACCGCAGCTTGCACGCTGCGGGTCTCGGACAACATCGCCTGCACCACCCCCGCCAAGCCGGCGAGCGAGTCGGCTTGCTCGATGGCTTGCGCATGCGCTTCGGTCGCGAGCTGAAAGCGGCCGGTGGTGGCACCCAACTCGCCGACCTGCTGCAGCATGCCGTGCAGCACCTGCCGCAAGGCATCACGGGCCGCGTGGCGATCGGAACGCACCCGCTGCTGCTGCACGCGCGTCTCGGCCAACAGGGCCGAAGCGCCGCGCACGCTGCGCACCCCCATCTCGTCGGCCAGGCGGGCTTGCAGGGCCTTGCACTGGCCCTGCGCCCAGCTGTCGTCCTCAGCCAGTTCAGACATGCCGGCGCCGAGTTCGCGGCACAGCGCGGCGAGTTCATCGATCAGGTGGTGGCGGTGGCCGAACAAGCGCAGTGCCTGTTCGCAAACAACTTCGATGGCCGCGACATTGGCGGGCGTGGCGCCAGCGGCGGCCACCGCTGCAGCACAGTCGGCCAGCTGCGCGGCCAATGCGGCTGCGTCGGGCTGCCCTGCGGGAAGGCCGGCGACAACCGTGCGCTGCAGCGCGCTCAGCACGGGTGCGATGGGCCAAACCGGGGGGCTCGCAACTGCTGCCGCCAAGGCGGGCGACGGTGCGATGGGGTTCGGCGCCGCGACAGGCAAGGCATTGGCAGACGCGGTGGGGGCTGCTGCACCAGCATCACTGTCAGCCAACTCGGGCGCGTCGTCGGTGACATGGTCCCCTTCCCAAGCCCCCATCAGCGACTGCAGCCGCTGCAGCAGCAGCGCCGGGTCGCTGCGGCTGCCCGACAGCACCCGCTGCAGGCTGCTCTTGCGGCGCGCGGCGGTCCACTGTCGGCCGCCGCGTTCCAGGTTCTTCGACAGCCGCTCGACCAGTGCGACCCAGGCCAGACCCTGGCTGCGGAGGTCGATCGCTCTGCCTTCCGGATCCGCATCAACAATCGCGGCCGATGCGGCCCGCTCGGCGGTGGCGGAGGCGGCACTCATGGGTGTCGTCCGCCCACCCTGCGCGTCGGCACCTCGGGTTCTCCATCGTCCTGCAGGCTTCCGAACCAGGGTGCCTTGCGCGGCAGCACGGTTTGCTCCAGCCACTGCTCCATTGCCTCGGGCGGAACCGGGCGGCTGAACAAGAAGCCCTGCATGATTCCGCAGCCCAGGCGGTGCAGCACCTCCATCTGGCGCAGGGTCTCGACGCCCTCTGCGATCACGCGCAGCCCGAGTGAGCGGGCCAGCGCGATGATCGCCGTGACCACAGCCGAGCTCTGCGGCGTGATGCCCAGATCGTTGACGAAGCTGCGGTCGATCTTCAATTCGCTGATCGGCAGCGTGGTCAGGTAAGCCAGCGACGAATACCCGGTGCCGAAGTCGTCGATCGAGATCTCGACCCCGATTTCGTTGAGCCGGTGCAGCGAAGGGATCACGCTCTGCAACTCCTTCATCAGGTTGCTCTCGGTGATCTCCAGCAGGATCATGCGGTGCGGCACATTGACCGCGGTGACGCAGCGGTGGATGTTCTCGACCAGGTCGCTGCGCTCGAACAACCGGCTCGGCAGGTTGACAGCGATCGACTCGGTGAAGCCGATCTTCTGCTGCCACACCCGGGCCTGGCGCGCGGCTTCGCGCAGCACCCAATCGGACATCGGCACGATCAGGTTGGTTTCTTCGGCCAGCGGGATGAAGTCGCGAGGCTGCACCAGCACCTTGCCACGCTGCCAGCGCATCAGCGCTTCGGCACCCGCCAGCCGGCCGCTGCGCACATCGACCTTGGGTTGGTAGTGCAGCACCAACTCGTCGCGCTCGATGGCCTTGTGCAGCGCGGTTTCCAGCTCCAGCTTCTCGCGCCCCTGGCCGGCCAGTTGCGGGCTGTAGATCGCCGATGCGTCCTTGCCCTGCGCCTTGACGGAGTACATCGCCACATCGGCATTGCGCAGCAGGTCGACCACGCTCAGCCCGTCGCGGGGATAGATCGCCACACCCACGCTGGCGGTGACAAAGCACTCCTGGCCGCTGACGAAGATCGGCTCGCGCAGGCTTTCCAAGACGCGTTGCGCCACGCGTTCGGCGTCTTCGTCGGACAGCACCTCGGGCAGCAAGGCGACGAACTCATCGCCGCCGAGTCGCCCCACCGCTTCCAGCGAGCGGTGCGAGCGGCCGCCCACCATTTCCATCGAGCTGTCCATCACCTGGTCGCTGTGGCGCACGCAAGCCCGCAGGCGCCGCCCCACTTCCACCAACAGCTCGTCGCCGGCACCATGGCCGAGGGTGTCGTTGATGACCTTGAAGCGGTCCAGGTCGATCAGCAACAGCGCGCATTGGTGCTGCATGCGGCGTGCTTGCTCGAGCGCACGTTCGGCACGCTCGAACAACTGGCGCCGGTTAGGCAAGCCGGTGAGCGCATCGAAGTTGGCGAGTTTGAGGATGCGGTCTTCGGCGGCCCGGCGGTCGGAGACATCCTGCAACACGCCGGTGTAGCCGGCCGGTTGGCCGTGTTCATTGAACTCGGGTTCGGCTTCCACCTGCACGATGCGCTTGCTGCCATCCAGGAGCACGATCGGCACATCGGTGGTGAGCACCGAGCCCTGGGCAAAAGACGCCTGCAACAGGCGCATCAGCACGCGCCGGTTCTCGGCCGGCACCATGCGCAGCAAGCGCCGCAGGTTGACGGGTTCCTGCGGTCCGAAGCCGCAAACGCGCATCGCCTCGACCGACAGCTGCAAACCGGCCAGGCCGTCGCGGTCCACCGGGCGCCAGTCGAAGCTGCCCATGCGCGCCAGGTCCTGAGCCCGCGCCAGCTTGGACTTGCTGCGCTCGAGCTCGATCCGGGTTCGCGAAGCGCGCAGCAGGTAGTGCAAGCGACCGGCCAGCAGGCTCCATTGCGTGCTCTTGACAAAAAAGTCGGTGGCGCCGACCTGAAATGCGCGGGTGATCGACGCCTCGTCTTCGAGCCCGGTCAGCATCAACACCGGCGCGCTCTGGTAGCCGGGCAACTGGCGCAACTGGAGGCAGGTGTCGAAGCCGTCCAGACCCGGCATCAGCGCGTCCAGCACGATCAGGTCCGGTGTCCACGACATCAGGCTGCGCAGGGCGTCTGCGCCACTGGCGGCCTCGACCACCTTGAAGCCGCGTTCGCGCAAAGCCAGCGCGGTGAGCATCAATGTCACCGAGTCGTCGTCAACCAGCAGGAGCTCGGGCTGCGCCGGGTAGCTGGCATCGGCAAACGGGTGCGTGGGAGTCATCGGGACGGGGTCAGGCAGCTCGCAAGCATAGTGCGCACCAGCACCAACGCAGCGTCAGCCTCGGCGGTCAAACGCGCAATCTGACCGTCCAGCGCCGCTCCTGCGTGGGTCGGTTCGGGTGCGCCGCCGCGTGCCGGCCGCAACTGGGCTTCGATCTCGGCGCAGATGCCAGACAGGTCCAGCGCACCGACGCTGGCCGAAGACGACTTCAGGGTGTGGGCGATGACGAACACGGTCTTCGGATCGGCGTCTCCAATCTGGGCGCCCAACTCGGCGCGCGCCTTCACCAGTGCGGTCTCGTACGTGGCAAGGATCAGCTTCACCACGCCACGCTCGCCACTCGGGTCCAACTCGCGCAGTCGCGCGATCGCGCCGGCATCCAGCGCCCGCGCGGCGGCTGACCGGCAGGAATCGTGGAACGGGCCCATGGCTGCAATCGGGGCCGACGGCTGCGGATTCATGCGGGCAGGCATCAAGGTCGGTGAGCAATCGAAAGAACAACAAGGTGCTTTCGGCTGCGCCGACCTCGACTTGAGTCGAAGGCGGTGTGACGCTTCGTACAATTCGGCCGATGGCAGGAACGCGCGAGGGATGCACGGGCCGAGGCGGCGACCCGTTGCCACGGCAGCCGTGGTTGCTGCAGCTGAGCACCGCGAGTGCCTGCCTGTGGCTCGCTGGTTGCACCGAACTGCCGACGGACGGCGGTGCCTGGACCTATGTGGTGCTGTCGCTTGGGGTCGTGGCGGCGGGTGCTTACGCGATCGGGCGTCTGCATGAACGGCTGCACGGAGGCCTCCGCGACAGCAGCCGCCTCGATTCGCCCGTCTCCGAAGCTGGAACTGCAGCGCAGGCTTCGGCGCTGCTCGACACCGACCTTGCAGCCCTTGTGCCGAGCGATGTCGAACGGGCCCGCGATCTCGAACTTCAGCAGGAGCGCCAGCAGGAAAGCGAAAACTTCAGCTTCACTGTCTCGCACGACCTGCGGGCGCCGATCCGGGTGGTCGAAGGCTTCACGCGCATCGTCAAGGAAGACTATGGCCGGCTGCTGGACCGGGTGGGCAACGACCACCTGGACCGGGTGCTGGGCGCAGCGACGCGCATGAACCTGATGATCGACGCGCTGCTGACGCTGGCACGGCTGTCGCACCAGCCGCTGGCCCGGCAGCCGGTGGACTTGTCGCAACTGGCGGCCTATGTGGTCGAAGACCTGCAACGCGGCGCACCCGAACGCGAAGCCGACCTGCAGATCGAATCCGGGCTGCAGGCCCATGGCGACCCGACCCTGCTGCGGCTGGTGCTCGAGAATCTGCTCGGCAATGCCTGGAAGTACACCCAGCGGCGGCCGCGCGCGGTGATCTCGCTGCAGCGGGTGGCTCTGGCACCGGCGCAGCGGGCCAGCGGGCACGGGTTTGCTTTTGTGGTGCGCGACAACGGCGCAGGCTTCGACATGCGGACGTCCGAGCGCTTGTTCGGATTGTTTCAGCGCCTGCACAGCGCCAGCGACTTCCCCGGTCATGGCGTCGGACTTGCTTCGGTGCAGCGCATCGTGCGGCGCCACGGCGGCGAAATCTGGGCCGAAGCCGAAGCCGGCCGCGGCGCAGCTTTCTTCTTCACCCTGGCACCGTAGCGCCCAACCGGCGTTCCGAATCGAGCGCCCCCATTGGGGGCATCGACCGCCAGGGAGCGTGGGGCCAAGTGCTCAGAGGGCACTGCGCGACAGCTCTTCGACTGCAGCGAGCAATCGTTCAGACTGCGCTGCGGGTGTGATGCGGTGCTCGCCCGCCAGCCGTTGAAGGTGCTGCCAAGCCGCGCGGCGGTCCAGTGAATGGCGGTGCATCAGCACGCCCACTGCCAAGGGCACCGGATCGGCGAATGCGGCTTCTAGGCCAGCAGCAGTTGCTGGATCGACACCCGCATTGGCCGACGCGCCTGCTGCGCTGCTGTCGCCCGATGCAGGGGCCGGCCCCTGCCGCACCCGCGCCATCGCCGCCGCCACGCTCGGCAGGATGCGGGCCACATCCAGCGGCTTCGTGAGGTAGTCCAGCGCGCCGAGTTCACGCACCTTGTCGAGCGTGGCCTGGTCTGCGAATGCCGACAGAAACATGAACGGGATGCGGTAGGCATCGCGCAGGGTCTCGGCCACATCGAAGCCACTCAGGCCTTCCATGCGGATGTCCAGCAGCGCCAGATCGGGGCGGTGCTGGCGCGCCAGCAGGATCGCTTCGTCGCCGTTGTCGGCATCGATGACGTCGTAGCCGGCTTGCGCGAGCCCATGGCTCAAGGTCGCCAGCACCAGCCGGTCGTCGTCCACCACCAGGATGCGCCCCGTGGCCGGTGCAGCGGGCTGGTCCTGCAGGGCCGATGCGGCTGCTGAATTCATGCCTGCAATTGTGGCGCAAGGCCCTGCAAAACAGGCGGTGTGGGCTCGGCATCAACTGGCGGCAGCATCACACCGGGCGGGGTCAGTTCGATCTCGGCTACCACCTCGTCGCCTTGCTGCAGCAGGCTGAGCCGGGCATGGCGCCGCGGCAGCAGCGCGCGCACCAGACCGAGCCCGGACACCCCGCCCCGCACCCGGCTCGGGTCCACGCCGGGAGCCAGGCGTGCGGCGCTGGCGATCCGGATGCGCACACCGCCCTTATCCACCGAGACTGCCGGCATGGCCGACAAACAACAGTCCACCCGGTCGCCGCTGCTGTGCTTGATGGCGTTGGTCAGCAACTCGTTGACCGTCAGCGCCAGCGGGATCGATTCGGCCTCGGGCAGCAAATGCGGCACCGATCCTTCGACGACGAAATCGATCGTGCGGCCGAAGGTGCGCTGCACCGACTGCGAAATCGCCTGCAACAAGTCGGCCAGCAAGACCGGGCCACTGGCGCCGACCTGCAACCCGTAGACCTGCGCAATCGCCTGCACCTGGCTGACCGCTTCCGAGAGCACGGTCGCAAGCGCCGGGTGGCGCGCCACGTTTTGCTGCAACAGACCGGCCACGCCCTGCAGGTTGTTCTTGATGCGGTGGTGCACCTCGCGCACCAGCAACTCTCGCTGGTCGATCGCGGCTTGCAGTCGGGCTTGCTCGGCAAGCCGCTGTTCGGTCACGTCGCTGGCCACCAGCAGCAGCTGCACCGGGCCGGCCCCATCGGCCTGCAGCGGTGCGATGCGGCAATCCCAGATCCGTGGCGGCCCGTGGCCGGGCTCGCCGCTTGTCGATTCGGGCGAATCCGTCGCTTCGGCTGGGAGGTCGTGCCATTCGCGCTGGTGGGTCTGGCCATCGGCCAGGGCCGCTTCGAGCCAGCCGCGCACCGCGGCCGCGCGATGCGGGCTGCAGCTGTCGGCCAGCGCCACACCCTGCACCTGCGCCAACGGTCGACCGAAGAAGCTGGCAGCGATCGGATTCAGCTGCTGCACCCGGAACCGGTCGGGCGCTGTCGAATGCTCGGCCTGCAGATCGGCAGCCGACCCGCTGGACGCGTCGGCCTGGGTGTCGAACAGCGCGATCGCCAGCGGCGCGGTTTCGATCACGCGCTGCAACGAAGCGCGGGCCTGGGCGATCTTCACCTCGGCCTGGCGCCGTCGCTCGATGTCCAGCAGCGCCACGGTCAACTCGCTTCCCGTGGCTCCATGCCCGGTTGTCACGGCATTGCCGACGACCCAGAACTCGCGCCCGTCACGGCCCCGCAGGCGGCATTCGAAGGTTTCGCTGCGCCCCTCGGGCATTTGCAGCATGGCATCGCAACGCCGCAGCGGGTGATCGGGCTCGGGGGTGGCGACGATCGACAGCGGCTCGCCTACAAAGTCGGCCAGCTCGCCCGCGAACATGCGCCGGGCCGAGCGATTCATCCATTCGATGCCGCGTTCGGACACGGTCACGATGCCCACCAGCACCGAATTCAACATTGCCCGCGTGCGCTCGGCCTGCAGCGCCAGGCTCTCGCGCGATCGGCGCCGCTCGTCGATGTCGACGAACGAGCAGATCACGCCCTGCTCGGGCTGTTCAGCGTCGACCGGCCGCACCCCCACCTGCACCCACAGCAGGCGGCTGTCGCGGCGGCGCAGCTGCCGTTCGCCAACGAAGCGGCCCTGTTCGCGCAGCCCGTGTTCGATGCGGGCTTCGAATTCGACGCAACTGCGCGCGTCGGCATACAGCTCGGCGGCGTCCAGCGCACTCAGCTCGGGTGTCGCATAGCCGGTCAACGTGGCCATCGCATCGTTGGCGCGTTCGATGCGCGCGCCGCGCTGGTAGACGATGCCCACCTCGGACAGGTTGAACATCAACTCGCGGTCGCGCAGCAGCCGCTCTTGCTCGGCCTGCTGGGTCTTCAGGCGGGTGATGTCGGTCAGCACCGCCACCGCTTCCGGCGCTTCTGGGCCAGGCCCAGCGGCTTCGGCACGCCGCACCGACAGCGAATACCACAGCGGCGGGCTCTGCGCTTCAGCCTCATGCGGGGCGTCCTGCCGAGCAAACGGCAACTCGGCCTCGAAAGCACGTCCCTCGGCCAGCGCCTGCAGGGCTTCGCATGCATCGGCCGGCTCGCCGATGCCGCGGTTCAGGATTTCGGACAGTGACGCCCCCGCTGCCGCGCCCGGCTCGAAACCCAGCATGCGCTCGAAGCGCCGGTTGCAACGCACCAGCAGCATCCCGCGCAGGTAGGCAATGCCGGCGTTGGAGCTGTCGAGGATGGTGCTGAGCTCGCGCAGCAGTTGCTCGTTGCGGCGCTGCGCGTGTTCCTGGTCGGTGACATCCAGCGTCACCACCGAGGTGGTGTTGCGGCCGTCGGCAAGGGCGCGTGGCTCGACTCGCGTGAGCAACCAGCGGGTGCCGAGTTCGGGGTGTTGCACGGCATAGCGCACCTCGGTGCGGCTGCCGCTCTTCAGCGCCTGCTGCAGGCGCTCGAACTCGGCCAGCGACTCGGGCGCCACCAGCTCACGACCGATGCTCAGTAGCGCGCCGCTGCTGCGCGGCGGTGACGGGGTGACTGCATCCGATCCGTGCACCGGCTCGCGCTCGTCGGGTGCCGGCCCTTCGCCTCGCTGCGGCGCGAGCCAGCCGCGTGCCGGGTCGTAGGTGGCGACACCGACGCTGGCAGTGTCCATCAGCATGCCGATCTCCAGCCGCGCCAGGTCGCGGTCGTCCTCGGCGCTGCGGTCCTGCAGCACCGCGGTGACGCGGCGCTGGCCCTGCGATCCCCAGCGGCACGACAAACGCGCGCTGAGCCGGCGCGCGCGGCCATCGGCATGGGGCACCAGCGCCTGGCGCTCGACTGTCGGGCCGCCGGGGACCAATGCCGCAACCATCGAGCCGCTGGCTGCGGCTGCGGGTGTGCCGCCTTTCCATCCCAGCAGCAGCTGCAGCTCGGCAGGGGCATCGTCCAGCACCTGCGGCAACGGATCGACCCAGGCTTCAAAAGCGGCATTGCAGCGCACGATCAAGCCGGCTGCGTCGTATTCCACCATCGCCACGCCGCTGAGTTCGACCCAGCCGGACAGGTCCTCTTCGGCTCTGCGTGCCTGCTCCCGCGCCTCGACCTCGGCTTCGACGTCGTGCCACAGCGTCAAGCGCTCTGCGCGCTGGCTTCGCGGTCCTCGCGGGTCTTTCTTGGTGATCGCGCTTCGCCCTTCGGCGGCCAGCGGCATCTCGGTGGGTTGCACCCAGCGGGTGCTGCCGTCGGCGCAGGACAGCCGCCGCTGCGGCGTGCGCACCGCAGCCGCGCGGTTGTGGCCGGCATCGCGTTCAGCCTGCTGGCGGGCTTCGCGGCTGGCTTGGCGGTCCTCGGCCGGTTCCAGCGCGATCGGGTCGAGCCCGATCAGCTGCACCCGCGCACGGCCAAGGAGCGCACAAAATGCCGGGTTGGCATCCAGCACCCGTCCGTCGGCGCCGTGCAAGGTGGCCGGCAACGGTGCCGACCACAAAGCGCTCAGCAGCGGGTCCACAGTGGCAGCGCGAGCGGGAACTGCCGCAAGCTCGCAGGCGGCCGCGTCACCGGCTGGAGTCGAGCTGCCGCGCCGATCGCAGTGCGGTCAGCACCGCACGATTGACCGCTTTCGGACTCAACAACAGCCGCTGGGTGATGTCGCGCACGTCGTACAGCGATTCCTGCTCGATCGCCCGCACCAGTTCCAGATACGGCTCGTAGGGGCCGTTGCCGATCAGCGATTGCTGCACGCGGTCGGGCAGGGGCACGCTCTTGACGAGTTCGGTGAAGGGCTGCTGCAGCAGACGGTCCAACAGCGAGAACACCCCGCACATGAACATCTCGGAGCGCATTTCGGCATCG
>JBBSPW010000014.1:0-32228 GCA_038258365.1 Burkholderiales bacterium
CCAATGGCGCGCAAAGCGAGTTCCGCAACGTGGCCACGGAACCGGAGAGCGCAGGGCATTCGAGCCGTTCAGGCGAGAACGCCAGGGCAGCGCGCGTAGGCCTGCCCGGACGCGGCTTTGCTCGCGCCAACACCGGCAGTCGGTCAAGGGTCAACGGGGATTCCGCTTTGCCGCAAGCACGGGTGCCAGCACAGATGCCAGCGCAAACGCTGGCACAGACGCCAGCACACTGAGGCCGCTGGCTATGATCCAGAGCCCCAATGGCCGCTGCCCCCGTTTCTCTCAACAACGCCCAGATGGAAGCCGTGCACCACCTGCACGGGCCTTGCCTGGTGCTGGCAGGTGCCGGGTCGGGCAAGACGCGGGTGATCGTTCACAAGATCGCGCGTTTGCTGCAAAGCGGCTTGCTGCCGAAGCAGATCGCCGCCATCACCTTCACCAACAAGGCAGCAGCCGAGATGCGCGAGCGTGCGCATGCGTTGGTGGGCGCGCGGGCGGCCAAGGATCTGGCCGTCAGCACCTTTCACAGCCTGGGGGTGCGGATGTTGCGCAGCGACGGCGAGAAGGTCGGATTGAAATCCAACTTCAGCATCCTCGACAGCGACGATGTGCTGGGTGTGCTGCGTGAAGCCGGCGGCTGCAGCGACAACGCGCTCGCAAAGCGCTGGCAGTGGGCCATCAGCCTGTGGAAGAACCAGGGGCTGAATGCCGCTGCCGCCGAGGCCGCCGCGACCACCGACGATGAACGCGTGGCGGCGCGGGTGATGCAGCGCTACCACGAGCGCCTGGAAGCGTTTCAAGCGGTTGATTTCGACGACCTGATCGGGCTGCCGCTGAAGTTGCTGCAGACCGACGCCGAAGCGCGCACGAAGTGGCAAGCGCAGTTTGCGCATGTGCTGGTGGACGAGTACCAGGACACGAATGCAGTGCAGTACGAGTTGTTGAAAGCGCTGGTGGCCAACGACGAAGCCGCGGCGTCGGCTTTCACGGCGGTCGGTGACGACGACCAGAGCATCTATGGCTGGCGCGGCGCCACCATCGACAACCTCAAGCGCCTGCCGCAGGACTATCCATCGCTGAAGGTGATTGCGCTAGAGCAGAACTACCGCAGCACCGGCCACATTCTGCGCGCCGCCAACGCCGTGATCGCGCAGAACCCGAAGCTTTTCGAGAAGCGCTTGTGGAGCGATCTGGGCGACGGCGAGCCGGTGCGGGTGATCGAAACCGATGGCGAAGAGCACGAAGCCGAACGCGCCGTGGCAAGGATTCAGTCGCTGCGCGGCGGCGTGGTCGTCACCGTGAACGCGCCGGGTGTGCCCAAACTGTCGGATTTCGCGGTCCTGTACCGCGCCAACCACCAGGCCCGCGTGTTCGAGCAGAAGCTGCGCGCGGCGCAGATCCCCTACAAGGTCAGCGGCGGGCAGAGCTACTTCGACCGCGCCGAGATCAAGGACCTGTGCGCGTGGCTGCGTCTGTTGGTCAACAACGACGACGACCCGGCTTTCCTGCGTGCAGTCACCACTCCCAAGCGCGGCATCGGCCACCAGACACTCGCCAGCCTGGGCGAGTTCGCATCAAAGTGGAAGGTGAGTTTGTTCGAGGCCCTGTTCTCGCCCAGCCTGGCCACGGCGTTGAAAGGCAAGGCGATCGAGTCGCTGCAGGAGTTCGGGCGGTTCGTCAATGATCTGGAGCACCGCGCCCGCCACACGCAGGGCGCTGAAGATGCGAAGGCGCTGCTGCTCGGGTGGTTGCAAGACATTCAGTACGAGCAGCACCTGCACGACGGTGAAGACAGCGAGAAGCTCGCTGCCGCACGCTATGGCAACGTGCTCGATTTCGTCGACTGGATCGCCAGGCGCTGTGGGGGCGAGATCACGCCCGATGGCTCCGGCAGTGTCGAGCGAGAGCGTCAGAGCGTGCTGCAGGTGGCGCAAACCATCAGCGTCATCATCAGCCTGGCCGACCGTGGCGACGATGCCGATGTGGTCACGCTCAGTACCCTGCATGCCGCCAAGGGCCTGGAATGGCCGCATGTGTTTTTGGCCGGCATCAACGAAGGCTTGTTGCCCTTTCGCAGCGGCAGCGAAGACAAGAACCTGCCGATGACATCGGAACGGCTGGAAGAAGAACGGCGGCTGATGTATGTGGGCATCACCCGCGCGCGGCTGTCGCTGGTGGTCAGCACCTTGAAGCGCCGCAAGCAGGGCCGTCAAACGGTCGCGGGCATCCCGAGCCGTTTCATCGCCGAAATGAAGGCCGGCGACACCGGGCCGAAGGAAGACCCGCGGCTGCGGCTGCAGAAGCTGCGCGAGCAGATGGCCGCCAAGGTGGCGGCGCGCGCGCACGCCGTTGGCAGCGGCGGGGACAACTCCGGGCGCTAGGCGATATACAGCGCGATATACAGCGCGGCAAACAGCGCGGCAAACAGCGCGACGCACGGCGCGGCCTTACCTCGACACTCTCTCAGGAGCCTCCGACAATGACCTCCCAAGCGCATGCCGACCCTGCCCACCCGCTCGCCATCTGGCACCGCATGGTGCGCGCTCGCGACCCGACGGGGCTCGACACCTTGTTGGCAGACGACGCGGTGTTCCATTCACCTGTGGTGCACACACCGCAGCGCGGCAAACCGCTCTGCATCGGCTACCTGTCGGCTGCGCTGCAGGTGTTCGGCAACCCGAGCTTCCGTTACGTGCGCGAGATCGTGGGCGTTGCCGATGCAATGCTCGAATTCGAAACCGAGATCGAAGGCATCGTGGTCAACGGCATCGACCTGATTCGCTGGAATGCAGCCGGTCAGATCGTCGACTTCAAGGTGATGGTGCGGCCTTTGAAAGGCATGCAGGTCATCCACCAGCACATGGCAGCGATGCTGAAGCCGCCTACATCCCCTTGAACAACCCGGTGTAGCTGCGGCTCACCTCCAGTTTCTGGTTGTGCCCCTTGACGCTGACGATCTGGCGGCCGCGAAAGTCGCGCACCACGCCGGCGATCGCCTTGACGTTGACCAGTGTGCTGCGGTGGATCTGCCAGAACACCCGCGGGTCGACCTCATCCACCAGTTCCTTGATGGGCTTTCTGATCAGCGCTTCGACCTGGGCGGTTTGCACCCGCGTGTACTTCTCGTCGCTGATGAAGAACAGCACTTCTTCCACCGGCACCATCTGGATCGACGGGCCCACCGTGGCCTGAATCCATTGCAGATACTGCGGCGCGCCGGTGGGGCTCAGCCGCGCCGAGAGCTGGTGCAGCACCTGCTGCAGGTTCGGTGAAGGCGGCGCTGCTTCGCCCGCTCCATCCGCAGTCGCATCGCCAGCCCCTCGCCGCGCAGCCAGGCGTTGCTGGATGCGCGTGACGGTCAGCTGCAACCGCTCGCGTTCCGCGGGCTTCAAGACATAGTCGGCCACGCCTTGCTCGAAGGCTTCAACCGCGTATTGGTCGTAGGCGGTGATGAAGACGATCTCGGGCAGCAGGTCGTCATCGGTGCCACCGTTCGGATCAGTGGCCGTGCGCGGCTCCATCTGTGCGATCTGCCGGGCGGCCTCGACCCCGGTCAGACCCGGCATGCGGATGTCCAGAAACACCACATCGGGCCGGTGCTGCTCGACCATCTCCACCGCTTCGGTGCCGTTGCGCGCTTCGGCCACCACCTGCAGTTCGGGCCAGACCTCGGCCAGCCGGGCGCGCAGTTGTTCGCGCATCAGGCGCTCGTCGTCGGCCAACACGGCGGTCGGTCCGGTGAGCCTGTCCGGGGCTGGCGCAGCTTCGGTAGGGGGTGCGTCTCGGGTCATGGAAGAAGGCCGATGCGGTTGAAGGAAGTCAGGCGTCGCCGCCGTGCAGGGTTCGGTACGGCACTGTGATCGTCACCACCGTGCCGCTGGGCCGGTTCTCGGTCACGGTCACGGCTGCTTTCGGGCCATAGAGCAGTTGCAGCCGTTCGCGGATGTTGGCCAAGCCCACCCCGGTGCCGGCGGTGGCCGCCTTGCCGAAGCCGAGACCGGTGTCGGCCACCGTCACTTGCAGCTTGCCATGCACGATCTCGGCTGTCACGCTCAAGTGACCGCCTTCGGCTTTCGGCTCCAGACCGTGCTTGATGGCGTTCTCGACCAGGGTCTGAATCATCATGCTCGGAAACTGCGCCGACAAGAGCCCGTCGGGCACGTTGAGGGTGGTGGTCAGCCGCTCTTCCATGCGCACTTTCAAGATCTCCAGGTACGGCCGGATCACCTGCAATTCGCGTCCCAGATCGCGTGCGCTGCCGTCGTTGGCTTCGCGCATCGTCGGCATGCTGGCGCGCAGCAGCGCGATCAGATTCTTTTGCATCTGGCTGGCGCGCGGTGGGTCGGTTTCGATCAGGTGGTCGATGCTTGCGAGGGTGTTGAACAAGAAGTGCGGCTCCACCTGCGCCTGCATCGCCGCCATCCGCGCTTCGACCACCTGACGCTTGAGCGATTCGGCTTCGGCGGTTTCGGTGGCCTGCGCGGCTTTGACCTCGGCTTGCACGCGGCCCTTGTAGGTGGCCTTCAGGATGCCCGAGCCCAGGATCCACAGCACCGTGAACTGCATCAGCACATCGCCGATGCCCACGCGGGTGATGCGGGTGCCGCTGCGGCTTTCGCGGCCGCCGGCCAGGGCTCGGGCGGCATCGGCCACGGCTTCTTGCGCGTCACGGCGGGCTTCGGCTGCGTCACGGGCGGCTTCGTCGGCGTCCTGCCTCGCTTCCTCGACGGCGGCTTCGACATCCCGCTTCACATCGGCCAGCAATTCGTTCAGCGCCTTGCCGGCTACACCCGGGGGCACGTTGATGGTGATTCCCTTCTTGGCTGCCGATGCCGCAGCGCTGGCCGCGCGAGCGGCCCGGTCCGCTGCCGATCCGGCCGCTGCCGCCGCTTGCGCCGCAGGGCCGATGCGGATGCCGCTCTCGTCGATCTCGATGTGCAGGGTGTTGGGCGCGGTGGACGCCGCACCCGCCTCGGGGGGCACCGGTGCAGTGGCAGCCCTGGGTGCTCGAGGCGGCAGAGGCGCGCGAGGGCTCGCGACCCGGTCGATGCGTTCGGTGATGGTCCAGGTGAAGGGCGGCATGTCGTGCACGATGCCCACCACCACCAACAGCGCGATCGACAGCAGAAAGTAGCGGCCCCAGGTGATGCCGACCAGCCAGTTGGCATAGGCGTGAAAGCGGCGCACGAACGAGGCTGCGAAGCGCTGCCAACGGGACGGAGTGATGGTGGCGTTCACACGACCCCTGGGTGTGGCTGTGGATGGATCGAGGGTGACTGCATGGCCGCACTGTAAGCAGCCTGCGGTTCGGTGGCCTGCCCCTTGCGATCGTCTGCGGGTCTGGGGTCATGGGCTGCAACCGCTGTCGACTGACCGTGTTGGGCGTCGAGGCAACCGGTAAGAACTGCGCACGCGGTTGCATGTAGACCGCACCGTGGGGACGCTGGCAAAGTCAGGCTGCCGCCTTTCGCCGAGCTGCGGGCACCCCGTTTGCCCAACTGGGGCAAGCCGGCTGGCGCGCGTGGCCACCAGCCCATCTGTTTATCTGTCCCGAACCCATCTGTACCTTCGCCGAGGAGACAAGCGCCATGCGCATGAGCACCAAAGGTCGTTTTGCCGTCAATGCCCTGATCGATCTGGCCCTGCGGGATCCAGCGGGGCCCGTTGCACTGGCCTCCGTCAGTGCACGTCAACAGGTTTCGCTGTCGTACCTGGAGCAACTGTTCAGCAAGCTGCGGCGCATGGGGCTCGTGGAAAGCACCCGCGGCCCGGGCGGCGGTTACATGCTCGGGCGGGGTGCCGAGAAGATCACGGTGGCCGACATCGTGCTGGCTGTGGACGATGGGCTGGAAGGCGCCGACGGCGCGGACGATGGCTTGTCGAAGGGCCTGTGGATGCGGCTGAATGCCGTGATGACCAAGCACATGGCAACCATCACCTTGAAGAGCCTGGTCGACGAGCAGCGCGCGCTCGGCGTGAACGTCGAACCGAGCCCGGCGCGCAAGGCCATTTCGTCGCAGCCGGTGACCCAGCCGGTTCACACCAGTGCGCCGAATTCGGTGTTTGCCTTCGGTCGCTCGTTTTCGGGCTAGACACTCAAAACCCGACGCCAGGCACCAAGCGCCAGACGATCAGCTGTCAGCTTCGTTGCGCGCTTGCCAAAGATCGACCGCCATCAGCACCAGGCCGACCGCCACCACCACGATCAAGGCCACTTCCTGCACCTTGAGTACGATGCCGGCCAGGAAGGCCAGCACCAGCGCGGCGCCGATCAGGCCAAAGAGCAGTTTCATGTTGCGGGACTCCGCTGATCCGTCGGGTTCGGCTGCTGAATGTGCCGCACCAGCCAGCGTGCGGTGCGCAGCAGCCGGGCGTCGTCGTCACGGCGCCCGACCAGCTGGACGCCGATCGGCAATCCGTTTGCGCCCTTGAGCAGGGGCAAGGTCACGGCGGGCAACCCGGTGGCGGTCCAGAGTACGCACATCACCGAATCGCCGGTGCTGGTCAAGCCGACCGGCGCTGTGCCCAGCGCTGCAGGCGTGAGGATCGCGTCGTAGTGGTCGAAGACGGTGTCCAGCGCGGCCCCGATCACCGCCAGCCGATCCAGCGCGCGGCGGTGGTCGCCGTAGGTCATGGCGCGACCGCGTTCGATCTGCCCGCGCAGCGACGCGGACAGCTGCGCGCCACCGCGCTGGTACTCGTCGTCAAACGAGGCGGCGATCTCGGCTTCCATCACCAGGCGGTGCAGGTCGACCACGCCTGCGGCGCTGCCGGGCAGCTCGAACTCGGCGATGCGTCCTGCCAGCAGGGCGGTCAATTCCTCGAAAGCCGCCTGGGCGTCGGCGTCCATGCGGGACCAGTGCGGGGTGCGCACGAAGGCCAGGGTCGGCGGCAACGGCGGTTCCTGCTGCGCCACCGCCAACAACGGAGGCTGCGCTTGCAACTGCGTAGCCGGATCGTCTGGGTGCTGTCCCACAAGGCACTGCGCCAACAAAGCGACATCATCGACATTGCGGCCGAAGATGCCGACCTGGTCGAAACTGTGCGACTGCTGCAGCACGCCGCTGCGCGGGATCCAGCCGAAACTGGGCTTGTAGCCGACCACGCCGCAAAACGACGCGGGACGAATCACCGAGCCACCGGTTTGCGTGCCCACCGCCAGCGGCACCATGCCGGCCGCCACCGCAGCGGCCGACCCGCTGGACGAACCACCGGGTGTGTGTTCGAGGTTGTGGGGGTTGCGGGTCTTGCCAGGCGTGTAGGTCGCCAGCTCGGTGGTGACGGTCTTGCCCATCACCAAGGCACCCGCCATGCGCAAGCGGCGCACCAGCTCCGCATCGTCATGTGGCCGGCGACCGGCGTGCAGCACCGTACCGTTCTCGGTCGGCAGGTCTCGGGTGTCGATGATGTCTTTCAAGCCGACCGCCACGCCATGCAAAGCGCCGTGGTCGGTGCCGGCGCGGTGGCGGGCATCGGCCGCATCGGCTTGCGCCAGCAGGTGGTCGGGCTTCAGTTGCACCCACGCGCCCACATCGGCTTCGACTTCGCGCACGCGGTCCAGCAGGGCCAGCGCATGGTCACGAGAAGTGAACACGCCACCGCGCAATTGCTGCACCGTCTGCACGGCGCCGAGCGCGCACAAGGACTCGGGTGTCATCGGGTGTACAGCTTGTCGGGCAGCCAGGTGACGATGGCCGGAAACACATACATCGCCGCCATCGCCACGAACACCATCGAGACAAAGGGCAAACAGCCGCGGAAGATCGTCATCAGTTGCACATGCTTGGGTGCGACTCCCTTGAGGTAGTAGGCCGACATCGCCATCGGTGGAGTCAAGAACGAGGTCTGCAGGTTCAGTGCGATCAAGATGCCGAAAAAGATCGGGTCGACATTGAAGTGCGGCAGCAGCGGCAGGAAGATCGGCACGAAGATGATGATGATCTCGGACCATTCCAGCGGCCAGCCCAATAGAAAGATGATCACCTGCGACAGCAACAGGAAAGTCACCGTGTTCAGGTCCATCGACAGCACGAATTCCTTGATCAGGCCTTCGCCGCCCAGGTAGCTGAAGATCGAAGAGAAGGTCCAGCTGCCGACGAAGAGGTAGCAGACCATGGCAGTGGTGCGGGCTGTCAGGTAGACCGCCTCTCGCATCTTGGTCCAGTTCAGTGCGCGGTAGCCTGCGGCCAGCAGCACCGAGCCCAGCGCACCCATGGCCGCGGCTTCGCTCGGGGTGGCCAAGCCGAAGAGGATGGCGCCCAGCACCGACATGATCAGGATCGCCAGCGGAAAGAACGCGGTCACCAGCAGCCACACCACCGAGAAGAACGGCATCTTCGCCTGGTCCTTGGGCAGCGGGGGCATCAGCTTCGGGTTGATGATGGCCCGCACGATCACATAGCCGATATACAAACCCGCCAGCAGAAAGCCCGGGAACAGGGCGGCCGCATAGAGCTTGACCACCGACACCGCGGCGGTGGCACCGTAGACGATCAGCATGATCGAAGGCGGAATCAGGATGCCGAGCGTGCCGCCGGCGCAGATCACGCCGGCCGAGATCTTCTGGTCGTAGTTGGCCTTCAGCATCGCCGGGAAGGCGAGCAGGCCCATCAATGTGACCACCGCCCCGACGATGCCGGTGGCGGTGGCGAAGAGGGCGCAGGTGATCAGCGCGGCCACCGCCATTGCACCGGGCACGCGGCGGAAGGCGACTTGCAAGCTCAGAAACAGCCGGTCCAGGATGTTGCTGCGCTCGATCATGTAGCCCATGAACAGGAACAGCGGAATGGCCACCAGCACATCGCTGTTCATCACGCTGAAGGTGTTCTGCGTGAAGAGGTAGAAAACGCGGTTGTCGAAGAAGTCCTGGCCCGGCAGGAAGTAGGCGTAGAAGCCGAAGAAGATGCCCATCGCCATCAAGGTGAAGGCGATCGGAAAGCCGAGCAGGATGATGAAGACGAAGCTGCCCAGCATCAGCAGGGCGATTTCCGGGTTGGTCACTGGAGTCCTTTCGTGGCCACGCCGGCGTGCGCGGTCGAGACTCCGGTGATGCCTGCCGGCACGGCCAGGCTGTCGCGCGACTGCAGCTGCGCCCTTGCCTGCAACTGCGTCTCCAGCTCCTCGATGTCGTGCAGGCGCGGCGGCCAGGCGCCGTCGCGCAGGCACAAGATGCAACGGCCCACTTCGGCCAGGCCTTGCAGGGTCAAGAGCACCCCGGCCACCGGAATCAACATCTTCAGCGGCCAGATCGGCACGCCCACAGGGCTGTTGACGCTGACCTCCTGGATCGCCCACGACTCGTGGCCATAACCCCAGCCGGCGATCACCAGCGCCAGCACACCCGGAAAGAAGAACAAGATGTAGAGCACCAGCTCCAGCCCGCCCTGCACCCGTTGCGGCCACAGCCGAAAGAGAACGTCGCCGCGCACATGGCCGTTGCGCGAGAGCGTGTAGGCCCCGCACATCAGGAACAGGGCGCCATACAGGATGTAGCTGAGGTCGTAGGCCCAGCTGGTGGGGTCGCGCAGCACGTAGCGCACGAAGACTTCGTAGCACACGCCCAGCGTCAGGATCACGATCAACCAGGCGAAGGCATGTCCGACCGACTTGCTCAGCAGGTCGACGGTGCGGATGAACTTCGTCAGCATGGGATCTTCCCGTCTACAGCATGAAGGGAGGCAGCGTGCCTCCCTTCGGGTCTCGCAGCAGCTTCGGCGCTGCGCAAGAAACAAGCCAGCAAACGGGTCAGCCCAAGCCGGGAATTTTTCCGTGGATGTGCTCGTAGCCGAGCTTGTAGTCGGCTTCGTTCAGGAACATGTACTTGGCCACGCGCTTGGACCAGTCGCGTTGGCTTTGCACCACCTTGGCGAAGAACGGGTCTTCGTCCGACAGCCGCTTGGTGACCACGTCCCAGGCCTTGATCTGGGCTTCGAACACCGCCTTCGGGGTGCGGGTGACGGTGATCTTGTCTTGCTCGATCAAGCCGTCCAGGTCTTTCGAGTAGTTGTCCATCGCGGTCCACCAGTTCGACGATGACGCCGCTTCGGCTGCGTACTGCAGCACCGCCTGCAGGTCCTTCGGCAAGGCGTCGTGCTTCTGGCGGTTGAAGATGATCTCGAAGAACTCCATCGCCTGGTGGAAGCTGCCCATCATGTAGAACTTGGCCACGTCCTGGGCGCCGAAGCGGCGGTCGGATGTGGGGTTGTTGTACTCGAAGGCCTCGATCACGCCGCGGTCCATCGCAGGCACGATCTCACCACCCGGCAGCTGCGTCACCTTGCAGCCCACCTCCTGCATCAAGTCGGCTGCCAAGCCCACCGTGCGGTACTTCAAACCCTTCAGGTCGTTGGCGGTCTTGATCGGCTTCTTGAACCAGCCGAGGGGTTGCGTGGGCATCGGCATCGCGAAGTAGCCGACCACGTTCAGGTCCAGTTTCTGCAGCAGTTCGCGATACAGCTCGAGCCCGCCGCCGCGGTAGATCCAGGCCAGCGTCTGCGGTGCGTCGCTGCCGTTGATGGGGCCACTGCCGAACAGCGACGCGACCTTGCTCTTGCCATACCAGTACACCGGCACGTGGTGGCCGGCGTCGAGCACACCCTTGTTGACCGCGTCCATGACCTCGAAGGGTTTGACCACCGCGCCGGCCACCAGGTAGTCGATGCGCAACCGGCCGCCCGACATCTCGTTGACGCGCTTCACATATTCCTCGGCCATCTCGTTGAAGATGTCCTTGGCGCCCCATGCGCCTTGCATCTTCATCACCACGGTCGACGGTGTCACGGCCACCGCAGGCGCCGGGGTCGATGCCGGCGCGGCGGCCGGGGTGTCCTTCTTGCCACAAGCGGCCAAAGCCACTGCGCCTACACCGGCTGCGGCTGCTCCCAGGAAACTGCGGCGCAGCGGTTTGGTTTGCGGCGCGGTGGTGTCGTGGGCGGTTGCGTGAGTTGCGAGGGTGGCGGGCGTTGCCAGGGGCAAGGTTTGCGTCTCGTCGGAGTGGCGGGTCATGGGATGTCTCCTGCTTGTGCGGCACAGACGCAAGCGCGGGTGCCAAGGTTCGGGCGATGCACGGCTCACTATGAGAGTCGCATCCCGCTGTCACAAGCAGGTTTTTCCCTTGGCTTTGGCTTGAGCCTTCTGTCGTTACTGACCGAGGCGACGCGCCGGCGATCCACGCATCACTGCTTGACGGCCTCGGCCTGAATCAGCAGTTTCACGTTGTCGCCCGTAACCTGCGGCAGACCGTAGCTGATGCCCCAGAGGCTGCGCTGGATGGTGGCTTCAAAGTCGCCGCCGCAGACCTCGCGCTTCAGGATCGGGCTCATGTAGCAGTTGAAGTTGGTGGTCTTCAACGTCACTGGGTGGGTCTTGCCCATCATCGTCAGCGTGCCGGAAACCGATGCCAGCTTGTCGCCGCTGAATTCGACGCGGTCGCCGAAGAAGCGCGCGCTGGGGTGCTTCTCGACATCGAAGAGGTCGGCGCTCGACAGGTGCTTGTCGAACTGTGGCACGCCGGGCTTGCACTGGCTGTTGGCGTTGATGATCGTGGTCTCGTTCGGCGTCGGCTTGTACATGACCGACCTGCCCTTTTCGCCCACCCGGCTGAAGCTCTACAACTGGCACAAGTGGGCCGGCAGTAGCGGTCGGGCTGAGCGAGGACGGTGCGCGGCATGCCCCGCAGTATCGGCAGCCGCCAAGTCCCTTGCGTTCAGCTGCTTTGATCGCAGCGTGCAACGCAGGCGCTTGTTTCAGGCCGCCGCGCGCACCGGCCCTTGGCGCCAGCGCTGCAACAGCAGGTCCCACTTGCTGCGCGCGGCCTTCAGATGCCGCGCCTTCACATGCCCATAGCCGCGAATGTCTTCGGGGATGCGGGCGATTTCGGCCGCCAGCGCGCGGTTGTCGGCGTTCAGCTGCGGCAGCAGGCTGTCGATGCAGGCGCGGTACTCGTCGATCAACGCGCGCTCGATGCGGCGCTCTTTGCCGCGGCCGAAAACATCCAGCGCACCGCCACGCAAGCCCTTCAGCATCGCGAGCAGGTTGAACGCACTTCGCACCCACGGCCCGAACGGTTGCTTGACGAGCTCTCCCTTGGCGTTGGTCTTGGCGATGCCGGGGGGCGCCAGGTGGTGGACGATTTTGTAGTCGCCCTCGAACATCGCTTCGATCTTCGCCACGAAGGCCGGGTCGGTGTGCAGCCGCGCCACCTCGTATTCGTCCTTGTAGGCCATCAACTTGAAGAGGTAGCGCGCCACCGCTTCGGTCAGTGCGGTGCCGCCGCTGTCGCCCACGGCCTTCGATTCGGCCGCGCGCACACGCTCGACAAACTCGCTGTAGCGAAGGGCGTAGTCCGCGTCCTGGTACCCGGTCAGAAACTCGACCCGTGTGG
This sequence comes from Burkholderiales bacterium, assembly GCA_038258365.1. Classification (GTDB taxonomy): domain Bacteria; phylum Pseudomonadota; class Gammaproteobacteria; order Burkholderiales; family Burkholderiaceae_C; genus Rubrivivax. Next base: position 12,383 of record JBBSPW010000014.1, read on the forward strand.
CGATGGTCTGTGCCAGCCCCGGCTTTTTGACGAACTGGATCACTTGGGCGCCTGTCGCACCCGAACTGCCAGCGCGGGGCTTGAACAACTTCTGCACCGCAGCCAGGTCGTTGGCGCATTGGCGCCCCCAGGCAAACGCGGCCTTGTTGTTCTCGATCTGCACCGCGTTCAACTCGATGGCGCGCATCAAGGCCGCATGCGAGAGTGGCACGCGGCCCTTCTGCCATGCGTAGCCGAGCATCAACGGGTTGGTGTAGATGCTGTCGCCCAACATCTGCACCGCCACCTGTTCGGCATCGAAAGCACCGACGTTGTCGTCACCGACGCTGGCACGGATCGCGGCTTCGCAGTTGGCCGATGGCGACTGCCAGTCGGCATTGCGCACGAATGCTGCCGTGGGCGTGCCGTGCGTGTTGAGTGCCACATAGGTGCGGCCCTGCTGCATCACGGTCAGGGTGTAGAGGCTCGCCCCGACGATGCCATCGCAAGCGATCACCAAGTCGGCCTGCGCGGTGTCGACCTTGGTGGTGTAGATCGCTTCGGGCCGGTTGGCGATCTGAATGTGGCTCCAGGTTGCTCCCCCCTTCTGCGCCAGGCCGCCGGCGTCTTGCGTGACCACGCCCTTGCCTTCCAGATGCGCGGCCATGCCCAGCAAGCTGCCGATGGTGATGACCCCGGTGCCACCCACCCCGCCCACCACCATGCCCCAGGCGCGTTCGGCCAGCGGCAGCGTGGGTTCGGGCAGTGCGGGCAGGCCGGCCAGAGACGCAGCCATGTCGGCGCGTTCTTCCTTCTTCGGCTTTCTCAACTGCCCGCCTTCGACAGTGACGAAGCTGGGGCAGAAGCCGTTGACGCAGGAATAGTCCTTGTTGCAGGTGTTCTGGTTGATGCGGCGCTTGCGGCCGAATTCGGTTTCGACCGGCTCGACGCTCAGGCAGTTGCTCTGCACGCTGCAGTCGCCGCAGCCTTCGCAAACCAGTTCGTTGATGACCACGCGCTTTTCGGCTTCGACCAGCTTGCCGCGCTTTCTGCGGCGGCGCTTTTCGGTTGCGCAGGTTTGGTCGTAGACGATGACCGTCGTGCCTTTCAGCTCGCGAAACTCGCGCTGGATGCGGTCGAGTTCGGCCCGGTCGTGCACGGTCACGCCCGGTTCCAGCGCCGCCCCGTCGTACTTGCCGACGGTGTCGGTGACGATCACCAGCTTGGCCACGCCTTCACTGGTCAGGCTCTTCATGATCTGCAGCACGCTGTGGCCTTCGGGGCGCTCACCCACGGGCTGGCCGCCGGTCATCGCCACCGCGTCGTTGTAGAGGATCTTGTAGGTGATGTTGACCCCGGCAGCGATGCTCTGGCGGATCGCCAGCAAACCGCTGTGAAAGTAGGTGCCGTCGCCGAGGTTGGCGAAGATGTGCGGCTCGTTCGTGAATGGCGCCTGCCCCACCCAAGGCACGCCTTCGCCGCCCATCTGCGTGAAGGTGGTGGTCGCGCGGTCCATCCACACCGCCATGTAGTGGCAGCCGATCCCGGCCACCGCGCGGCTGCCTTCTGGCACCTTGGTGCTGGTGTTGTGCGGGCAGCCGCTGCAGAACCAGGGCGCGCGTTCGCCGGTGTCCACCGTCAGCGCAGCCAGTTGCGCTTCGCGCTTTTGCAGCACCGACAGCCGTTCGTCCATTCGGGCCGCGATGTCTGCATCCACGCCCAATTTCTTCAGCCGCTTGGCAATCGCCTTGCCGATGATCGCCGGGGTCAGGTCGGCCTTGGCGCGCAGCAGCCAGTTCTGGCTCGGGTTCGGCTGGCTCCATTCGCCACCCTCCGAATGGCCTTCGGGTTCGTCGAACTTGCCGAGCACAGTCGGCCGCACATCCGATCGCCAGTTGTAGAGCTCTTCCTTGATCTGGTATTCGATCACCTGGCGCTTTTCTTCCACCACCAGAATCTCTTGCAAGCCTTGCGCGAAGTCGCGCGTGATGGTGGCTTCCAGCGGCCACACCACGTTGACCTTGTGCAGCCGGATGCCGACCCGGCGGCAGGTGTCGTCGTCCAGACCCAGGTCGGCGAGTGCCTGGCGTGTGTCGTTGTAGGCCTTGCCGCTGGCGATGATGCCGAAGCGGTCGTTGGGGCCGCTGATGACGTTGTGGTTGAGCTTGTTGGCGCGCACATAGGCCAGCGCCGCGTACCACTTGTAGTCCATCAAACGCGCTTCCTGCTCCAGCGGCTGATCGGGCCAGCGGATGTGCAGGCCGCCTTCGGGCATCTGGAAGTCTTCCGGCATCACGATCTGCATGCGGCCCGGATCCACCAACACCGAGGCCGACGATTCGACGACCTCTTGAATGGTCTTCATGCCGCTCCACAAGCCGCTGAAACGGCTCATGGCGATCGCATGCAGCCCCATGTCCAGGATGTCCTGCACATTGCTCGGGAAGAACACCGGCAGTCCGCAGGCCTTGAAGATGTGGTCGCTCTGGTGCGGCGCGGTGCTGCTCTTGCTGATGTGGTCGTCGCCCGCGATCGCGATCACGCCGCCGTGCTTGCTGGTGCCCGCCATGTTGGCGTGCTTGAACACATCGCTGCAGCGGTCCACGCCCGGACCCTTGCCGTACCAGATGCCGAATACGCCGTCGTACTTGGCGTCTTTCGGAAACAGATCGAGCTGCTGGGTGCCCCAGACGGCGGTGGCGCCGAGTTCTTCGTTGACCCCGGGCTGGAACACGATGTGCTCCTTGGCCAGGTGTTCCTTTGCTGCCCACAGCGCCTGGTCGTAGCCGCCCAGCGGGCTGCCTCGATAACCGCTGATGAAGCCGGCCGTATTCAGCCCGGCTGCAGCATCGCGCTGGCGCTGCAGCATCGGCAAACGCACGAGTGCCTGGACCCCGCTCATGAAGGCACGGCCTTGTGCCAGCCGGTACTTGTCGTCGAGGGTGACGGTTTCCAGGGCCGTGCGGACCGATTCGGGTAGCGGCGCGTTCATCCTGCCATCTCCTGGCGCGGTGGCGCCGCGGTGGGTGTCATTCAGGCTTGGCAGTCAATGCGGCTTTCAAGCCAATCAGTTTAGGCAATCGCCTCACCGATGTCTTTTCTTTTGATGCCCGTTAGGGCATGCTCTGCGCAACGATCTTGCGCGGGAACTGGCTTGAATAATCAAATGGTGCCAAAGCGCAATGCTGCAGCGCACAAAGCTGGCATGATGGCCCCGGCGTCGCCGACCGCGCAGTCGGCTGTCGCCGACGATCCCACCGCGGCCGTGCTCGACCGTTATGACATCGCCATCCTGCATGAGCTGCAAGCCGATGCGCGCTTGTCCAACACCGAACTGGCATCGCGAATCGGTTTGTCGGCGGCCCCCACCTGGCGCCGCGTGCGGAGTCTGGAAGCGCAGGGCTTCATCACCGGCTACCGCGCCGAGATCGACCGCCGCCGCGTCGGCCTGGGGGTGCTGGCCTTCGTGCGGGTCGACGCCGAGCGCAACAACGCCGAAGCCACGCACGCACTCGAAGCCGCGATCCGCGCGTTGCCCGAGGTCGTCGCCTGCCACTACATCAGCGGCGCCGGCACCTTCGAGTTGCAGGTGGTGTGCACCGACCTCGATGCGTATTCGCGCTGGTCGATGGAAACGCTGTTCAAGCTGCCGAATGTGAAGGACCTGCACACCCGCTTCTCGCTCGGCGAGGTCAAGGCGACTGCCGCGTTGCCGTTGAGCCACCTCGGACGCTGATGGCAACGCCGAGCAGATCGCGCAGGCAGTGCTAACCTGCAACAAAGTGAAAGCACAGACCGCCAACAGCGCATCCAGCCCGATCGAGGTTTCTCTCGAAGCGGTCGTAGAAAAGCGTTCCGCCTCTGCTGCCACCGCCATCAGCCGCCGCGCGCCGGTTGCCGATCCGATCCAGCAGCGCCGCCTGGCGCAAGCCGGGCTCGCGATGGCTTTGCTGGCAGCGGGCGTGGCCGGCATGAGCTACTTCGCCTGGGTCGGCAGTGCCCCGGTGGCACCGGTGGTGGCTTGGTCGGCGGGCACGCTGGCCGGCATGACGGTGTTCTATGTGTTGATCAGGAGCGGTTTGTCGGCGCGCCTTTCAGACCCATCGGTGACGGTGGCGCAGATGGTGTTCGCGATCAGCAGTGCCGCCATCGCATATGGCTTGCTGGGCGCAGGCCGCGGCGCGGTGTTTCCGGTGTTGATGGTGATCCTGATGTTCGGCATGTTCGTGGCCACGCCGGCGCAGATGCGCGGGGTCAGCATCTTCGCGGTGGTGTTGTTCGGCGCGGTAATGGCGGGGTCGGCGCTGATGCGTCCGGTGCTCTATCCACCCACGATCGAGATCGGTCACTTCCTGTTGGTGGCCACGATGCTGCCGGCGGCATCGATCCTGGCGTCACGCCTTTCGCAGATGCGCCAGCATTCCCGCCGCCAGCGCGGCGAGTTGGCGCGCGCTCTGGCGCGCTTGCGCGAAGATACCACCCGCGACGAACTCACCGGCCTGGCGAACCGGCGCCACATGGGCAACCTGATCGAGCAGGAACACCAGCGCTGCATCCGTTCGGGCCAAACCTTCTGCCTGGCACTGCTCGATCTGGACCGCTTCAAGCCGGTCAACGAGTTGCATGGCTATGCGGTCGGCGATGTGGTGCTGCGCACCGTGACGCAGGAAGCCCTGCGCCATGTGCGGGTCTCCGACACGCTCGGCCGCTGGGCCGGTACCCGTTTCGTGCTGATGATGTCCGATGTGCGCGCGCCGCTGGCCCGCGGCGGGCTCGAACGGTTGCATCAAAAAGTCAGTGCGCTGCGCATCGTGCATGGCTCGGCAGCGGTCGGCATCAGCTTGTCGGCGGGCCTGGCCGAACACCATGCCGGCGAAACCGTGCAGCAGACCCTGCAGCGGGCCGAACAAGCGCTGGACGACGCCAAGGCCCAGGGCGGCGGGCGTGTGGCGGCAGCGGCCTGACGGCCCGGCTGTCTGCGGCGCGGGTTAGCGAGCTGCCATGTGGTTGCTGGTCGTCGAGATGCTGATCGCGCTGGCGCTGCTGGGGTTCATCGTCTGGTGGGTCGCATTCCCGAGCCGCGGCAGCCGCAAGGACGAGCCACCGAAAGACCCTCCCTGAACCCTCGGCGGGGCTTCGGCGGATCAGTGCAGCATGCCGGGGTAGACCAGATCGAACAGCGGCACCGGCGCCTGGAACGCTTGTGCATCCTCGGTCATGCAATGGAAGATGCCCTGCATCTGCCCGCTGGGCGTGGCGATGCGGGTCCAGCTCGTGTACTCGAAGGCCTCGCCGGGTTTGAGCAGCGGCTGGTGGCCCACCACCGCGAGGCCGCGCACCTCTTCACGCTGGCCGTCGGCAGCGGTGACCGTCCAGTGCCGCGCCACCAGTTGCGCGGTGATGTCGCCGCTGTTGCGCACCGAGACGGTGTACGCAAAGGCAAAGGGACCGTCCGGCGGCTGTGACTGCTCCGGCAGGTACTGGACCTGCACCGTGCATGTGAATTCCGGCTTCGACATCGGGTGATTCTAGGGAGCCCAGCGTTCTCGACTCGGCTCTAGACTCGGCCGCGTTCGGCAACCCCAACTACTCAATGAAGTCCATCCGATGGCCCTGACGTCTCCGAGCCTCCCGAGCGACGCAACACATCGCATCGCCCCAAGCATCCTGTCGGCCGACTTCGCACGGCTGGGCGACGAGGTCCGCACCGTGATCGCAGCCGGCGCCGACTGGATCCACTTCGATGTGATGGACAACCACTATGTGCCGAACCTGAGCTTCGGACCGATGGTGTGCAAGGCCCTTCGGCCCCATGCCAATGTGCCAATCGATGTGCACCTGATGGTGAGCCCGGTGGACGAACTGGCAACCGCGTTTGCCGAAGCCGGCGCCGACCGCATCAGCTTTCACCCCGACGCCGGGGTTCATGTGGACCGCAGCATCCAGCGCATCACCGACGCCGGTTGCAAGGTCGGGCTGGTGTTCAACCCGGCGGCTTCACTCGATGTGCTGGACTGGACCATCGAGAAGATCGACTTGATCCTGATCATGAGCGTCAATCCCGGCTTCGGCGGCCAGAGCTTCATCGATTCGGCGCTGCGCAAGCTGGAGCAGGCGCGCAAGCGCATCGACGCCAGCGGGCGCGACATCCGGCTGGAGGTCGATGGCGGCATCAAGGTCGACAACATCCGCCGAGCGGCCGATGCGGGTGCCGATACCTTCGTGGCCGGCAGCGCAATCTTCGGCCAGCCGGATTACAAAACCGTGATCGACGCGATGCGCGCCGAGTTGGCTGTGTCGCGCTGAGCGCCTGACTGCCTGACAGCGCGTCAACGAGCGCGGCGCCGCGCCGCGGCAACCACGACCAGCAACCCGCCCGCCAGCAGCAGCAGGGTGGCCGGCTCCGGCACCACCGCAGCGCTGATCCAGCCGCCGTTGATGAATGGCGCGATCAGGCCGAAGTTGTCGGGGGTCTGGATGCCATTCGGGTCGATGGTTCCGAGACCGCGGGTGGCGCTGGCGCCGCCTGCCTCGTTGATCAGGTAGCTGCCATTGCCCAACTCGGCCACCCCGCGCACGCCGAGCCCCGGCAAGCCGGTCCAGCTTTTCAGCACGGCACCGTTGCTGCCCAGTTCGTACAGTCCGAAGCTGGCCGACGGTTGCGAGCCGTTCGCAGCCAGCAGCACGTTGCCGTTGGCGCGCACGACGATTTGCTGCGGGATGTTGTTGATGGGTGCACTGGTGAAGGCGCCCGCATAGCTGCCGTCGGTGCCGTACAGCTGCAACCCGCGCGACGTGCCGTCGGACACCAGCAGTTGCCCGCCGTAGGCCGCCACATCCCAGGGCGAGTTGCCGACCGCACCGCCGGCCGCCACGGTGGAAAACGACGACAGGATCGTGCCATCGGGCGCGATCCTGACGATGGCCGCGCCTGGCGCGCCATTGGCAGTGCCGGCGTTGACGGCATACACGGTGCCGTCGATGTAACGCAGCCCGCGCACGTTGCTCAAGCCGCCGCCCGCCACGTTGCCGCCGATGCGCCCGAGGTAGTTGCCACCCAGGTCGAAGCGGAAGATGGCGTTGACATTGGGGCTCTGGTCGGAAACCCAGATCTGGTTGTCGACCTGGATCGCCGCGCGCGGGGTCTGGAAGTCCCAGGTCAGCGCGCTGTTGGCATCGGTGATGAAAGCCGCGTTCAGCACCGCGCCCGAGAACGGGTCCAGCGTCAGCACCCGGTTGGCACCGGTGTCCACCGCCAGCAGCACCTGCTGCGCCTGGACGCCGAGGGCGGTGCACAGACCTATGGCGAGTGTCAAGAGCAGCCGGGTCAGGCAGCGAACGGAGAAGTTTGTGCAGGCACTCATTCAGGGTCTTCCGGGTCGAAATGGTTGCGAAGCCTAAGGGCGGTGCTTGCAAAGCAGCATCCGGGAGATTCCGGGGTACCTGCCGCCCCAGATCGAGCGGGTTTGCGTTAGCTGCGGTCAATCCTGCGCGCCAGCACGATCGATGTCGTGGTCCGCTGCACCCCATCGATGGCGCCGATCTCGTCCAACAGCGCATCCAGACGGGCGGGGGTTTCGGCATGCAGCAGCGCCAGATAGTCGAATTCGCCGCTGACCGAGCACAGCTGGCGCAGCTCGGGCAAGGCCGACAAGCGCAGGCTCACATCGCGCCCGGACTTCGGCTCGGTGGTGATGCCCACATAGGCTTCGACCCCCCTCCCGGCTTCGGCCCGCCCCAGCCGCACCGTGTAGCCGACCACCACGCCGTTGCGTTCCAGCCGCGCCAGACGCGCAAGCACCGTGGTGCGCGCGACCCCCAACTGGCGAGCCAGCTCGGCTGTGCTGCTGCGCGCGTTGGCTTGCAGCCGCGCCAGCAGGCGGCGGTCCAGCGGGTCCAGGGCGTCGGTCGCCATATCCGGGATCCTTTCAGCAACAACGATCAAACGCTGTGCAAACGGGGCATACGGCGCATCCCTTTGCCCAGTCCGGGGTTCGATACAGACTAAAGTCTTGTTTTGCCATGCAGCGACTGCTGCACAGAAGAACGTCCACTGTCAGGGAGAGAGACGTCAGGCTCAATTGGTTGAGGCCCCATGCATGAAAGTTCGTGAAGTCGTGATCTTCAGCGGAGAAAGCTTCCGCGTTCCCCAAGGCATCCAACGCATCGATCATCGCTCCACACACGGCTGGCAATTGCGCTACGCCGGCACGCGGCTGTACTCCGACCACACCACAGACGGCAGCGGCGCTGCGGTTGCACTGGCCAAGGCGACGGCCGAGTTGATGCGGCGCATTGCCACGCTGCCGGCGCCTTCCAGGCTGCAGCAGGCACCCAGCCAGAACAAGTCGAGTCAGCTGCCGCCCGGCATCTCGGGCCCCGTGGTGCGGTTGCGCAGCGGCGGGCGGGTGCGCGATTGCAGCCTGACGGTGCTGATCCCGAGGTTCGGCGACAAGCCCCTGCGCCGCACGGTCTACATCGGCACCGAGAACACCTACACACAAGAGCGCTACGAAGCGGCGTTGAAGCGCGCCATCGAGATGCGGGAAGTCGCCGAGCAGATCTATGCCGATGCGGCGACGCGCACCAAGCGAGCCGAAGCGCGGGTGCACAAGCGGTCGCTGCAGGAGTTGAAGGCGGCTTGATGCCGCTCGGCGGCGGCGGCGTCGTCGTCGGCCGGCCGCCATTTCAGCGTCGCTGAGGCTTGAACCGACACATTGACCTTTGACTTCGTCACAACGACCAGACAAGCCTTTGTTTTGACGATTTGATGGTTTCTTTCGTGTGTGCGCCACCCTAGAGTCCAGGGTCGATGCCGCGATGTCCGCGGCCACCCACTCACGGAAGCCACCGCCATGCGCATCACCCTGCTCGGAGCCGGCCACATCGGCCAGACCATCGCCCGTTTGCTGTCCCGCAGCGGGGACTACGAGGTCACCGTGGTCGACCGCAGCGACGCCGCCCTGGCGAAACTGAAAGGCGAGCCGGTCAAGACCGAGCGCGTCGAAACCGAGGATCCGCAGGCCTTGCTGACGGTGTTGCGTGGCCAGCAGGCCGTGATCAACGCCTTGCCGTACCACCTGGCCACCTTGGCTGCGACCAGCGCCCGCGAGGCCGGCTGCCACTACTTCGACTTGACGGAAGATGTGGCCGCAACGCGCGCGATCCAGCAACTGGCGGAAGGGGCGAGCACCGCCTTCATGCCGCAATGCGGCTTGGCGCCGGGCTTCATCGGCATCGTCGCCCACCATCTGGCGCAGAGCTTCGACAGCCTGCACGAGGTCAAGATGCGGGTGGGCGCGCTGCCAGCATTCCCGACCAACGCGCTGAAATACAACCTGACCTGGAGCGTCGACGGGCTCATCAACGAGTATTGCCACCCGTGTGAAGCGATCCGCGACGGTCGCAACACCGAAGTGCTGGCGCTGGAAGGGCTGGAGCATTTCAGCCTGGACGGTACCGAGTACGAAGCCTTCAACACCAGCGGCGGCCTCGGCACCTTGTGCGAAACCTGGGCCGGCAAGGTCCATACGCTGGACTACAAAAGCGTTCGCTATCCCGGCCACCGCGGCTTGATGAAGATGCTTTTGGAGGACCTGCAGCTGAACAAGGACACCGAAACGCTGAAGCACATCATGCGGCGCTCGATCCCGAGCACGATGCAGGATGTGGTGCTGGTGTTTGTCACCGTCAGCGGCATGAAGGACGGCAGCCTGGTGCAGGAAGTGTTCGCGCGCAAAATCTTTGCTGACCGCACCGAAGGCGCGCCGCTGTCGGCGATCCAGATCACGACGGCGGCCGGCGTGTGTGCGGCGGTGGATCTGTTTCGCGAGGGCAAGCTGCCGCAACGTGGCTTCATCCGGCAGGAAGAGGTGCAGTTGCCGCTGTTCCTGGCGAACCGGTTCGGGAGTGCCTACCAGCAGTCGCGCCAAGTCGAGTCCATCGGCTGACGGCACGGGCGCTTGGCTGCTGCGCCCGCCGATCGAGGGCCTGTGCTGCTCGCCGTACGGGAGTGCGACTGCACTGCTCGGCCCACGTTCGACGCGCTCGCGACGCCAATCTCCCGCGCCGACTGCGGCTGGATCGCGACGACCAGCGACCGCGATTTCTGGCGCGTCTTGCTGAGTCGCCAGGCTCGATCGCTTGCGCCGTCTGCGGTGACACTTGCTGAATGAGCAAGAAGTCAAAGTCCAAGTTGCCGCCGCTGGACATCGACACGCTGTGGAAGTTGCAGCGCATCGGGTCGCCGGCGCTGTCACCCGATGGGCGATTCGCGGTGGTGACGGTGACGGCGCCGTCGATGACCGACAACGTGTCGCGCAGCAGCTTGTGGCTGCTGCCAACAGAGCGGGCTGCGCCGCGGTTGCTGACGCGCTGCGGTGACAAAGACGGTCAGCCGGCCTGGTCACCCGCCGGGGACCGCATCGCCTTCGTTGCCAAGCGGGAATGGCGAGGGATCAAGGACGCGACACCGCAGTTGTATCTGATCGCTGCCGATGGCGGCGAAGCCGAGCGCGTCAGTGACTTCGCGCCAGGCGTCGAGTCTTTCAAGTGGATGCCGGACGGGCAAGGCATCGTGTTCGCGGCTTGGGTCTGGCCCAGGCTGAAAGGCGCGGCGGCGCAACAGAAGCAATGGCGTGAATTCGATTCGCGAAAGGAAAGCGGCTACGCCACTTCCGAGGGCTTTCACCGTTACTTCGACCATTCGATGCCGATGGGGCGGGTGCTGCACCTGCTGATGCTGGACCTGCGCAATGGGAAGGTCAGTGATTTGTTCGAAGGCACGGCGTTGGAGCTGCCTCGGGATGCCGGCGGCAACACCGTCTACGACGTGCATCCGGCCGGCCGCCACATTGCTTTCGTACACGATCCGGCGCCCGAGCCGATGCTCGGAAATCGGCTGGTGCTGTCGGAACTGGCTGTGGGTGAAAAAACGAGTGCGAAATCGACCGTGGCCGCGCTCGTGGACGACCCCGACTGGGAGCTCGCCGACCCGCGTTACAGCCCGGACGGGCAACAGCTGGCCTGCACCGCCAGCCACACCGGCCGTGCGCACACCGCATTGGCGCAATTGGCGATCGTCGATCGCCGGGCAAGCGCATCCAGGCGGGGCGGCGTTGGTCGCGCCAAGCGTCTCGCATCTTGGCGCCCGTTGGGCAACGGCATGGACCTGTCGATCGACGCACCCCTGCGATGGTCCGCCGATGGCCTGTCGCTTCTCTTTACCGCGCAGCAGCGCGGGCGCTGCCATTTGTGGCGTTGTGCGGCGGCCGACGGCGAACCCGTCGTCGAGCACGCGGGGGGCTGGGTTCACGGATTCGACCAGGTGGGCGATACCACCGTGTGGGGTGCCGACAGCGCGCAGCACCCGACCCGCTTGTGGGCACGCCGCGGCCCGTCGAAGCCGCGGCGGCTCGAATCTTTCAACGACGAGTTACTGGCCGATGTGGCACTCGGCGAGGTGCGTGAAGTGGAGCTCGCCGGTGCCCTGGGCGAGCCGGTGCAGATGTGGCTGACCTTTCCGCCGCACTTCAAAGCGAAGCGCAAGCATCCGATCAACCAGGTGATCCACGGCGGGCCGTTCGCAGCCGCGGGCGACACCTTCAGCTGGCGCTGGAACGCGCATGTGCTGGCTGCGCGCGGCGCGGTGGTGGCGCAGCTCAACTACCACGGCTCCAGCGGATTCGGCTGGGCGTTTCGGCACAGTTTGATCGGCCGCCAGGGCGAACTGGAGTTGCAGGACATCGAAGCCGGCACCGACTGGTTGCTGGCTCAGAGCTGGGCCGATCCGCAACGGGTTTGCGCCACCGGCGGCAGCTACGGCGGCTTTCTGGTCGCATGGATGAACGGCCATGTGCCTGCCTGGCCCGCCGGCCGCTACCGCGCCTATGTCTGCCATGCGGGGGTGTTCGACCGCGTGGCCACCTTCAGCGCCGACTCCTATCCGGTGCGGCCCAAGGACCTGTCGGCCACCTATTGGGACGACCTGCCGCGGGTGCTGGCGCAGAGCCCGGCCACCTTCGCAGGGCGCATGCAGACGCCGACGCTCGTGATCCACGGAGCGAAGGATTACCGCGTGCCCGACTGCAATGGCCTGGCCTACTACAACACGCTGAAAGCGCGCGGGGTCGATGCCAGGCTCCTTTGGTTTGCCGACGAGAACCACTGGGTGCTGAAACCACGCAACTCGAAGCAATGGACGGGTGAGTTTCTGGACTGGCTGGATCGGAAGTGCTCGATCACCCCGGCTGACGGATCGTCGGGCTGAGCGGGCCATGGCGCGAATTCCAGCATGCGCGTGGCATCGGCAAAATCGGCCGCCCGGCGCGTGGTGGCGGTCGAAGTAGCACATCGTGCCGCTGGTGACATGCACCGCACCCACCGTCAGGCGCATCTGCGATGCAACCCGGCACCGGCAGAATCCTGGGCTACGCGAAACCGGATCACCCCATGCCTGCCGACCTGCCCCGCCACACGTTGCCCGCCGACCTTCGCGCGGTGATCGTCGATCTGGACGGCACGATGATCGACACCGTGGGCGACTTCGAGGTCGCGCTCGGGCTCGCATTGGCCGACATCGGCAAGCCGCCCGTCAGCCGCGACTTCATCGTGCGCACCGTCGGCAAGGGCTCCGAGCACTTGGTGCAGCGAACGCTGGCCGAAGCCGGTGCGCCGGCGGATGCGTTCGACGACCTGTGGACGCGCTACCAGCATCACTATCTGGCCGTCAACGGCCAGCATTCGCAGGTCTACCCCGGTGTGGTGGAAGGGCTCACCCTGCTGCGGCACCGGGGTCTGCGGCTGGCCTGCCTGACCAACAAACCCACTGCATTTGCGCAGCCGCTGCTGGCATCGAAGGCGCTGGCCGGGTTCTTCGACTGCGTCTTCGGCGGCGACGCTTTCGAGCGCAAGAAGCCCGACCCACTGCCGCTTTTGAGAACCTGCGAGGCGCTCGGCCTGCCCGCGGCGCAAACCTTGATGTTGGGCGACTCCAGCAACGACGCCAAGGCCGCGCGTGCTGCCGGCTGCCCGGTGGTGCTGGTGTCCTATGGTTACAACCACGGTGAGCCGGCGTCTGCCGCCAGCCCCGACGCGGTCATCGACCGCATCGACTCGCTGCCGGGCCTGCTGGGGTCAGTCCCATCGGATACCCACTGATAGACTGCTTCAGCGATGCCCCGGGCGCGCCAGAACCCACCTTCAGGTGCAGGACGTGACCACTGAACTCGAATTCAAGAGCCTTGCCGAGCAGGGCTACAACCGCATCCCGTTGATCGCCGAGGCCTTTGCCGATCTGGAAACGCCACTGTCGCTGTATTTGAAGCTGGCCGGCAGCCAGCCCTTGAGCTTCTTGCTGGAGTCGGTGGTCGGGGGTGAACGCTTCGGTCGCTATTCGTTCATCGGTTTGCCTGCCCAAACCCTGCTGAGGGCGCGCGGCTTTCATACCGAGGTCGTGACCGATGGAGCGGTGGTCGAGAGCGCTGCCGGCAACCCGCTCGACTTCATCGCGGCTTACCAGCAACGCTTCAAGGTCGCGTTGCGCCCGGGCATGCCGCGCTTTTGCGGCGGCTTGGCGGGCTATTTCGGCTACGACGCGGTGCGCTACATCGAACCGCGCCTGGCCGACACCTGGAAGAGTGGGGGCATCGACACGCCGGACATCCTGCTGCTGCAAACCGAAGAGCTGGCGGTGATCGACAACCTGTCGAGCCGGCTGTACCTGATCGTCTATGCCGACCCGTCTCGGCCCGATGCCTACTTCAACGCCAAGCGCCGGCTGGCCGCTCTAGGGGATCGGTTGCGAGAGAGCGTCAAAGCGCCAGCGGTCGAGCGCAGCAAGGCAGAGCCGGTGCAACGGAGTTTCGACAAGCCCGACTACCTGGCTGCGGTGGCCGTGGCCAAGGAGTACATCGCTGCCGGTGACATGATGCAGGTGCAGATCGGCCAGCGGCTGCACAAGCGCTACGACGCGAGTCCCTTGTCGCTGTACCGCGCGCTGCGGTCCCTGAACCCGTCGCCCTACATGTACTTCTACGATCTGGACGATTTCCAGATCGTCGGCGCCAGCCCCGAGATCCTGGTGCGCAAGGAAGCCACGCCCGAAGGCGACAAGGTCACGATCCGGCCGCTGGCGGGCACCCGCAAGCGCGGCGCCACGTCGGCTGCCGACCAAGCGCTTGAAGCCGAGTTGGCCAGCGACCCGAAAGAACGCGCCGAGCACCTGATGCTGATCGACCTGGCGCGCAACGACATCGGCCGCATCGCCAAAACCGGCAGCGTCAAGGTGACGGAAGCCTTTGCGGTCGAGCGCTACTCGCATGTGATGCACATCGTCAGCAATGTCGAAGGCCTGCTGCAGGACGGCATGACGGGTCTGGATGTGCTGCGCGCCACCTTTCCGGCCGGCACGCTGACCGGCGCACCCAAGGTGCGGGCGATGGAAATCATCGACGAGCTGGAACCCGTCAAGCGCGGCATCTACGGCGGCGCTTGCGGCTACCTGAGTTTTGCCGGCGACATGGACGTGGCGATCGCCATCCGCACGGGCATCGTCAAGGACAGCACCTTGTATGTGCAAGCCGCAGCCGGCATCGTGGCGGATTCGGTGGCCGAGCTGGAGTGGCAGGAAACCGAAGCCAAGGCGCGGGCGCTGATCCGCGCGGCCGAACTGGTCGAAGAAGGCTTCTAGACCATGCTGCTGGTCATCGACAACTACGACAGCTTCACCTACAACCTGGTGCAGTACTTCGCCGAGCTGGGTGAAGACGTGCGGGTGCACCGCAACGACCAGATCACGGTCGGCGGCATGGCCGACCTGCGGCCGGACCGCATCGTGCTGTCGCCGGGTCCGTGTTCGCCCGCCGAAGCTGGGGTCTGCGTCGAATCGATCAAGCACTTCATGGGCAAGCTGCCGCTTCTGGGCGTGTGCCTGGGACACCAGGCGATCGGGGCGGCATTGGGCGGGAAGGTGGTGCGTGCCCAAGTTCAAATGCATGGCAAGGCCAGCACCATCGCCACCGACCGACGCGGGGTGTTCGCCGACCTGCCAGAGCGCTTCAGCGTGATCCGCTACCACTCGCTGGCGGTCGATCGCGAATCGTTGCCGGCGGCACTGGAAATCAGCGCCACGACCGATGACGGCGAGATCATGGGCTTGCGCCACCGCGAGTTGGCCGGTACCGCCACGCCGCTGGAGGGTGTGCAGTTCCACCCCGAATCGATCCTCAGCGAACATGGGCACGCGATGCTGAAAAATTTCCTGGAGCATCGGGCGTGATCGATCTGCGAAGCGACACGGTCACGCGTCCGACAGCCGAGATGCGCGCGGCGATGTCCGCTGCCGAGGTCGGCGACGATGTCTTCGGCGACGATCCCGCAGTCAACGCGCTGCAGGAGCGCATTGCGGCGATGCTCGGCTTCGAGGCCGCTTTGTTCGTGCCCACCGGCACCCAAAGCAACCTGTGTGCGCTGATGGCGCATTGCCAGCGCGGCGACGAATACCTCGTCGGCCAGATGGCCCACACCTACCGCTGGGAAGGCGGCGGCGCGGCGGTGCTGGGCAGCATCCAGCCGCAGCCGCTGCCGAATCAGCCCGACGGGTCGATCGAGCTGGAGGATATCGAAGCGGCGATCAAGCCCGACGACGCGCACTTCGCGAAGACCCGGCTGCTGACCCTGGAGAACACCTGGGGCGGCCAGGTGCTGCCATTGCCGTACATCGAAGCAGCCACGGCGCTGGCGAAGCGGCGCGGCCTTGCGACCCACCTCGACGGCGCGCGACTCTTCAATGCCGCGGTGGCTTCAATCGAAGGCGGCGATGGTGCACGGGCCGATCCCTGCCACCACGCACGCCGAATCGCGAGCCATTTCGACAGCGTCTCGGTGTGTTTCAGCAAGGGCCTGGGTGCCCCGGTGGGCTCGGCCCTGCTGGGCTCCAAGCCCTTCATCGCCAGGGCACACCGCCTTCGCAAGATGCTCGGCGGCGGCATGCGCCAGTCGGGAGTGCTGGCTGCTGCGGCTTCGCATGCGCTGCAGCACCACATCGACCGGTTGGCCGACGACCATGCCCATGCGCGCATGCTGGCCGAAGGTCTCAGCGGCCTTCCCGGCGTGACGCCGGCGCCACCGCAAAGCAACATCGTCTTCGTCGACCTGGCGCCGGAGAAAGCGCCTGGTGTTGTGGACCGCCTGCGCGAAGCCGGTGTGCTCTGCACGGGCCTGTACAAGCTGCGCTTCGTGACGCATCTCGATGTTTCTACCGGTGACATCGAACGCGCTGTGGCGGTGCTGCGCCGCACCCTCTGATTCCATTGGAAGACCGCACGATGCCGATCACCGACTCCGAAGCCCTGACCCGCCTGATCGAACACCGCGAGTTGTTCCACGACGAGATGCTGGCGCTGATGCGTCGCATCATGGGTGGCGAGATGACGCCTCTGATGATCGCGGCGCTGACGGTGGCGCTGCGGGTCAAGAAAGAAACCGTGGGCGAGATCGCCGCCGCTGCCCAGGTGATGCGCGAGTTCGCGACCCCGGTGCCGGTGGCCGACCGCTCGGGCCTCGTCGACATCGTCGGCACCGGGGGCGACCAGTCGCACACCTTCAACATCAGCACGGCGGCGGTGTTTGTCGCAGCGGCAGCCGGGGCGCGGGTGGCCAAGCATGCCGGGCGCAGCGTGTCGTCCACTTCGGGCTCGGCCGATGTGATGGAAGCGCTCGGCGCCAACATCATGCTCAAGCCCGAGCAAGTGGCGATGTGTCTTCAGGAAACCGGCATCGCCTACATGTACGCGCCCAACCACCATGCGGCGATGAAGCATGCGGCGCCGGTGCGCAAAGAGCTGGGGGTGCGCACGCTCTTCAACATCCTCGGTCCGCTGACCAACCCGGCCGGTGCGCCGAACCAGTTGCTGGGCGTGTTCCACCCCGATCTGGTGGGCATCCTTGTGCGGGTGCTACAGCGGCTGGGTAGCGAGCATGTGATGGTGGTGCATGGCGTCAATGGCATGGACGAGATCTCGCTGTCGGGTGAAACGGCGGTGGGCGAATTGAAGGATGGCCAGGTGCGCGAATACCGGATTCACCCGAGCGACTTCGGCCTGCCGGTGTATGACTCGCAGTCGCTGAAGGTCTCGAATGCGCAGGAGTCGGTGGCTTGCGTTCGGCGGGCACTGGCCAATGAAGACGGCCCGGTGCGCGATGTGGTGCTGCTCAACGCCGGGGCGGCGCTGGTGTGCGCCGGCAGGGCGGCATCCGTCATCGAAGGCGTGGCTCAGGCGCGTGAAGCCGTGGCATCCGGTCGTGCCGAAGCGAAGCTGGCGCAATTCGTGTCGCTGACCCAGAAGATGCGAACCGATGGCTGAAGGAATGCAGAACTCAACAAGAGTGAATGAGCCGATGTCCGACATCCTGCAACGCATCGTCGCGGTCAAACATGAAGAACTGGTCGCCGCCAGAACGGCGCGCAGCCTTCACAGCTGGCGCGCCGAAGCCGAAGCGCGACACGACGGCCGTGGGTTCGAGGCGGCCTTGCGAGCACGCATTGCCGCCGGCCATGCGGCGGTGATCGCCGAGGTCAAGAAAGCCAGCCCCAGCAAAGGCGTGATCCGGGCCGACTTCGACCCCGCAGCCATCGCCGCCAGCTATGCCGAACACGGCGCTGCCTGCCTCAGCGTGCTGACCGACGAACGCTTCTTCCAGGGATCGGCGCAGGCGCTGCAGCAAGCGCGGGCTGCTTGCCGACTGCCGGTGCTGCGCAAGGACTTCATGGTCGACGAGTACCAGGTGGTCGAAGCGCGGGCCCTGGGCGCCGACTGCATCCTGCTGATCGCGGCCTGCCTCGACGATGCGCAGATGGCCGATCTGGAAGCCTGCGCCATGGCGCTCGGCATGGCCGTGCTGGTGGAGGTGCACGATGGCGCCGAACTCGACCGTGCGTTGCTGCTGAAAACCCCGCTGGTGGGCATCAACAACCGCGACCTGCGCAACTTCGAGGTCTCGCTCGCCACCACACTCGAGCTGCTGCCGCGAATGCCGGCCGACCGGCTGCCGATCACCGAGTCGGGCATTCACAGCGCCGCCGACGTGCAGCGCATGCGGCAGTCCGGGGTGCATGCCTTCCTGGTCGGCGAGGCCTTCATGCGGGCGCCCGAGCCGGGCGTGGCGCTGGCCACCCTGTTCGCTTGAGCCAACTTGCGCAGCCGCTGGCGCGGTTGCTGGATGACGATGGCGATGGCCTTCATGCGCTGGGCGACTGGCGGCCGCTGATCGATGCCTGGCGGCACAGCGTGGCCGGACGGTTGCTGATCGATGCGGTCGACGCGCGGGTGGCGAGTGGCGCGGTGGTGCACCCGGCCGAGGTGTTTCGTGCGCTGACGCTGACACCACTCGCGAAAACGCGGGTTTTGATCTTGGGTCAGGACCCTTACCACGGTCTCGATCAAGCCGAGGGGCTCGCCTTCTCGGTGGCGCCTGGACAGAAAATTCCGCCGAGTCTGCGCAACATTCAGCGCGAACTGCTGCGCGACCTGGGCCTGCCGCCCCCGACCAGCGGCTCACTGATTCCTTGGGCGCGTCAAGGGGTGTTGTTGCTGAACACCGCGTTGACGGTCGAGGCCGGATCGCCGGCGTCGCATGCACGGTTGGGCTGGTCGGCACTGACCGATTCGATCTGCGCCGCCTTGGCGCAGGACCCGAAGCCCAAGGTCTTCATGCTGTGGGGCGCTCACGCACAGCAAAGGCGCACGCTGCTTCGTAGGCAGGAAGTCAGCGGGGTCGAATGCCACCTGATGCTGCAATGCAACCACCCCTCGCCGCTGTCGGCGATGCGCCCGCCGGCGCCCTTCATTGACTGCGGCCATTTCGGCGCAGCCAACCGCTTCCTGCGGGCTGCGGGCGCGGCGCCGGTCGACTGGCGTTTGCCCTGACGGCAGCATGCTATGATCGCGGGCTGCGTCGGAGGGGTGCCCGAGTGGCTAAAGGGGGCAGACTGTAAATCTGTTGGCTTACGCCTACGGTGGTTCGAATCCACCCTCCTCCACCAGACGTGTCAGCAGCAGCCCCGATTTGGCATTTCTGCGTTGAAGGCAGGGCGGGGTCGGGCGCACCAGCGGAGTCGTCGAGGCGGGAGTAGTTCAATGGCAGAACCCTAGCCTTCCAAGCTAATGACGCGGGTTCGATTCCCGTCTCCCGCTCCAGCAATATCGCCTTGTCTGCTCCGGTCGTTCTCGTCAGCTTCACTTTTCTCGATTCGGCATTTTCGTTGTTCAGCAGTGCCGTCGTTACGGGTCTGCCGGTTGAGCCAGCAGCCGCCAGACCCGTACCGATGCCCATGTGGCTCAGTGGTAGAGCACCCCCTTGGTAAGGGGGAGGTCGACGGTTCAAATCCGTTTCTGGGCTCCAGGGGCACAACTTACGTCGGCTCAGGCTTCTGCGACGTTAACCCAGAGGTCAATTTTCATCATCACCCAAACATTCGTCTCCCATGGCTAAAGCCTCATTTGAACGCAAGAAACCGCATGTGAACGTCGGCACGATTGGCCACGTCGATCACGGCAAAACGACGCTGACGACCTCCATCCTCGCGGTCCAGTCACGCAAGGGTCTCGCGGAAGCGAAGTCCTATGCGGACATTGCAAAGGGCGGCACGGTTCGCGATGCGTCGAAAATTGTGACGATTTCCGTGGCCCACGTGGAATACGAGTCGGACAAGCGCCACTACGCTCACGTGGACTGCCCCGGGCATGCCGATTTCGTGAAGAACATGATCACGGGGGCAGCTCAAATGGACGGCGCCATTTTGGTCGTCTCAGCCGCCGACGGTCCGATGCCGCAGACCCGGGAGCACATTCTCCTGGCCCGCCAGGTC
>JBBSPW010000015.1:0-31125 GCA_038258365.1 Burkholderiales bacterium
GAGCCCGCGGTTGGGCTGGAAGGTGTTGACGAAATTTCGCTGGTCGCCGCGCAGCGCCTTGTTGTCGCTGTAGGAGAGCGACGCCATCACATTGAACCCGTCGGTATCTAGGTTTCCGAGGCCACCCAGCACGCTGGCGCGGTAGATCTCGCCGCCGCTCTTCTGCGGCACATCGACCACGGCCTGCATCTGCAGGCCGGGGTAGTCGGTGCGCAGAATGAAGTTGATGACGCCGCCGATGGCATCGGTGCCGTAAATGGCGCTGGCGCCGTCTTTCAGGATCTCAATTCGCTGCACAGCCGACATCGGAATCTGGTTCAGGTCCACCGTGCCGCCGTTCAGGCCGTGCGCGGCCACTCGGCGGCCATTCAACAGGATTAAGGTGGCATTGCTGCCCTGCCCGCGCAGATTGGCGCTGCTGGCGCCGTTGTTGCCCCTTTGGGCGCCACCCACCACGTCTGAGTTGCTGGCCAGGTTGTCCAGGCCGCTACCGTTGGTGGACAACTGCAGGATCAGTTGTTCGGCGCTGGTGATGCCTTCGCGGTCCAGCTCGGCGCGCGTGATGATTTGGAGCGGCAGCGCGCCTTCGCTCTGAATGCGCTTAATGCTTGAGCCGGTAATTTCGATGCGTTGCGGAGTCGTCGATGTCTGTGCAAAGCTAAGCGTGGCGTGGGATGCAATGCCCAGCAGCGCCAGGCTGCCGACCAGGGTCTTCAACTTCATCGGGGAGTCCTCCAGAACGAAGCTGCGAATTCTCCACTGGCCCACCGCAGAACCAACACTCCCTAACGGGCGCAAGCCGTGCGGTGTTGCATGACAACATCAAAGTCGAGCCTTCAGGAGGGCCGGGTGCGTCAGTAGCGAAGCAGCCTGCATCGGCGGGGTTGCGTTCAGCGGCCATTGATGCGGATACTCTGCGCACCTCGAGGCATGGACCTCCAGGACCTTGGAACAGAGCGTGGGATCGTGAAGCGCAGGCCGCAACGGGCGGGGCACGAGACTCTGGCGCGACTTGGACTTACACAGTCCATGCCCGCGGTTTTCGCCAACCAAGGAGCCTGCGCCATGCCCCACCGTTCTTCGCGTCACCCGCATTCTTCGCCTCGTCGTCCCGGGCGCATCGCCCGGCCCGCCTCTGCCGCCCGTGACGCAACACCCCGGCCTGTCCCATTGGCCGTGGCGCTGATGCTGTCTGCGCTGTGCTTGCCGGCGATCTCGCAAGTGGCGGTGCCGCCCGCGCCACCTGCGACAGCTTCGCCAGCAGCCGAGCCGACGCCTTCCGGCGAACGCACGGCGACCCGCGAACAAACCGCGGCACCCGAGACCATCATCATCACCGGTTCGCGGCGCCCGCAAACCGCAGCTTCGGCGCCCTACAACATCACGGCGATCCCCGAGCAGGCGCTGCGCGAACAAAACATCACCGATGTCAAGCAGCTCATCACCCAGAGCATCGGCTTGAACGCACCGGGCAACAGCGCCCGCTTCGCCGATTCGGTGACGGTGCGCGGCTTGTCGATCGCGCCGGTCAATGCCAACAACATCGAGCAGTTCGCGCGCTCGACCCTGTCGTACTACCTGGACGACACGCCGCTGCCCAATATCGGCTACCGCATCAAGGACGTGGCACGGGTCGAAACCCTGCTGGGTCCGCAGGGCACGCTGTACGGCGCCGGCGCGCTCGGCGGCACGGTGCGGTTCATCACCAACCGGCCGGTGCTCGGCAAGGTCGAGGGGCGGCTCAACACCAGCTTCTACCAAACCCGCAACGGCGGGCTTTCCAATGACACCGACGCGGTGGTCAACCTGCCGTTGGGCGACACCTTCGCATTGCGCGCGGTGCTGTCGCGGCTGGACGAAAAGGGCTACACCGACCGGATCTCGAACCCGCCGTGGCGCACCGGTGCCGATGCCTGGGTGACCCAGCCCGACCCGGACCGCAATGTCTATGAAGACGACGATTACCAGCGCGTCAACGGGGGCCGCGTCTCGCTCTTGTGGCAGCCGCTGCGCGGGGTGCAGGTGTTGCTGGCCCATGCGCAGCAGAACCAATTGGCCCATGGCACCACCGGTGTCAACCTGCTGCCGCTGGGGGTGGCCAATGCGCGCAACCCGGCCGAGGTCGAAGACGCCTGGCGCAACCCGGGCCGCGAGCTGGCAGACTTTCCGTGCTTTCCGAATTGCGCCTACACGAGCCGGCTGCGCACGCCGGTCGCGGTCAACGACCACACCGTGCTGTCGCGCTACCCCGAGTTCGCCGACCGGCGGTTCAAGCTCGACTCGATCGATGTCGACATCGACCTGGGCTTCGCCGACTTGCACAGCAGCACCTCGCACTTCAGCGACAACCGCACTGGCCAGGGCGACTATGCCAATCAGGGCTGGGCGTACTACTACTCGCTCGGCGACCTGGGCGGTGCGATCGACAGTGGACGCTCGGCCTATGTCGGCTTCGACAACCGCTACAAGGGCACGAGCAACGAAACTCGGCTGACATCGAAGCCGGGCGGAGCCCTCACCTGGGTCGGTGGGCTGTATGTCACGCGCCAGACCAAGAGCCTGAAGTTCGACGAAGTGCTGCCCGGCATGGATGCGTTTCTGGGCAGCGACAAGGCCCGTCCGAGCCCGAAGCCCGATGTCGGCTATGGCGAGGACCTGAGCAGCCGCTACAAGGAAACCGCGCTGTTCGGCGAAGCCACCTGGCGCGTGATGGCACCCTGGACCGTGACGGTGGGTGCACGTGTCTTCAACTACGACGACACCGCCAATGTGTCGATCATCGATTACGCCGGTGGCTTCGTCGACAACCAGTACACCGCCGGTGGCGGCGAGAACGGCAAGTCGTTCTACAAGTTCAACACCGCCTACCAGCTGAGCGACAACATGCTGGTGTACGGCACGGTGTCGCAGGGCTTCAGGCGCGGTGGAACCAACCCGTTCAAGGACCAGGGCAGCCAGATCGTTGCGGCCGCCGCCCGTTCGTACGAGCCCGACTCCACCACCAACTACGAGCTCGGCGTCAAAGGCTATGCACTCGACCGGCGCTTGTATGTGGCGGCCGACATCTACCGCATCGACTGGAAAGACGCGCAGACCTACCGCGAGCAAACCGTCGACGGCTTTCCGGTCAACGGCACGGCCAACGGCCCGAACGCGCGCACCACGGGTCTGGAAGTGAGCCTGCGGCTGCGGGTCACTCCGCAATGGCAGCTGACCTACGAAGGCGCCACCACCGATGCCAAATGGGTCACCACCAAGACGCAGTGCATCTACGAAGACGGCACCGGCTGCCGCACCTGGGAAGCCGGCGGCAAGCTGGGCGGCTCGCCCAAATGGAAGCACAAGGCCGGGGTGCGCTGGCAGGGCGACCTGACTGCATCGCTGTATGGCTGGGCCACCTTCGATGCGCGCTACACCGGCGGTGTGCGTTCGGACCGGTCCGACAGCAGCGCCGACAACGACAGCGTGTTCATCTATCCGTCGTACACGGTGCTGAACGCGGCGGTGGGCTTCGGCCAGGGTCCCTGGGAAGCGCAGGTGTGGGTGCAGAACCTGGCCGACAAGCGAGCGCTGGTGTCGAACCAGGCAGCTGGCTTGATGGGCGACCGGCTGATCTTCAGCCAGCCGCGCACCGTGGGGTTGAACGTGTCGTATTCGTTCTGAGCAGTGCCGCTGTAGGTGAGGTGGCGGGGCGCCTGCTGGCGTTGCTCTTGCTGTTGTCGGCATCGGCATCGGCCAGCGGCGCACCATCAGCACCGCCATGCACCACCCGGCAGTTGCCCCCATTGACCGTGCACGACTGCCCCGGCAGTGGCGTGTCGGTGGTCGAAACGCATTCGGGCATCGAGCCGATCGTGCAGTTGCAGGGCGCTCCCGGCCTGGCGGCACGGCTGGCGGCCGATCCCGGCTGGGCGTTGGTTTTCAACGGCAGCTATCACGATGGCCACTACGGCAGCGCCAGTCTCGTTGGCGGGTTCGTGGTGCAAGGCCGGGTGCTGTCGCCGTTGCATGCCGCCGATGCGCAGCTGAGCCAGGTGGTGCGGCTGGACGGGCAGGGCCGCATCGCGTCGATCACCGACCTGGCCGATGCGGGCGACCAGCCGGCGGCGAACGGCACCGCGTTCCAGACCGGCCCGTTGATCCTGGACGCAGGCCGCGTGGCGCAGGCGTCGATTGCCGCTTCGCTCAATGGCAGCGACGCCTACAAGCGCACGGCGCTCGGCCGCACCGCCGATGGCACCACGGTGGTGGCCATCGCGCGGCGGCCCCGCACCCTGGCGGCGTTTGCGGCCGATGTGCTGGCCGCGGGCGACCTGGCACATCGCGGGCTGACCCTCGTCAACCTCGACGGCGGCTTTTCGACCGCCTGGGCGCTGGCCGATCAGCCTGCGTCGAACTACCAGCCAGACAAGCAGACGCCCGTGGCCTTCGGCGTGCGGCGCGATGCGTGTGTGCCGGATCGCCCGGAGTGGTTGACGGTGGCCGGTGGGCACATCGCCGTGTCGCGCACGCCAGTGACGGTGTGCCAATGGCAGCGCTGCATCGCGGACGGCGGCTGCGGCGGCTATGGCCCCCACCGGCAGGGTCGCAGCGCAGACCATCCGGTGGTCAATGTCAGCGTCGACGATGCACAGGCGTATGCGGACTGGCTGCGCGGCACCAGTGGCCTGCCGGTGCGGCTGGTGCGTGAAGACGAGTGGGCGCAGCTGGTGCTGGCCGGTGCGCCCGGCCCTTACCCCTGGGGCGCGATGCTGGAGCCGGGCCGCGCCAACTGCCTGGGCTGCGGCAGCGTGTGGGACGGCATCGGCACCAGCCCGGTCGGCAGCTTCGCACCCAATGCGCTGGGGCTTCTGGACATGGCGGGCAACGTGGCGCACTGGTTGGCGGCGCCTGGCGCGGGCTCGACCGTGCCACCGCGTTGTGCCGCGCAGCCGCACACGGCCGCCATCGGCGGGGCGTCGTGGGCCGACCCGCCGCGCTTCATCGCACCCGACGAGCGCAGCTGCGTCGACCGCGGGTTGCGCGATGACACCATCGGCTTTCGCGTGGCATTCGACAGGCCGGCCCCGCCAGACCCTGAAGCCGCTGCTTCGGCGCCCGAATGAGGCGGTTGATGAGACATGTGAACATCGGCGCCCCCATGCTGCCGCCATCCGCGACGTGTCGAACCTATTCCCTGCCGCCGCACCCGTGAACCCCGTCAGCCCCTGGCGCTGGATCCCCACGCTGTACTTCGCGCAGGGCCTGCCCTATGTCACGGTGATGACCCTGGCGGTGGTGATGTACAAGAATCTGGGCGTCTCCAACACCGAGATCGCGCTCTACACCAGCTGGCTCTACCTGCCGTGGGTGATCAAGCCGCTGTGGGGGCCGCTGGTGGACCTGGTGGGTGCCAAGCGCGGTTGGGTGGTGGCGATGCAGTTCGCGATCGGCGCGGCGCTGGCGATGGTGGCCCTGACGCTGCCGGCCGATCGGTATCTGCAACTGAGCCTGGCGGTCTTCTGGTTGATGGCCTTCGCATCGGCCACCCACGACATCGCGGCCGACGGCTTCTACATGCTGGCGCTGAAGCCATCGTCGCAAGCGGCTTTCGTCGGCGTGCGCAGCACCTTCTACCGGGTGGCGATGATCAGCGGGCAGGGCGGCTTGGTGGTGCTGGCAGGTTGGCTCACCGACCGCCATGGCGGCGCTGCGGTGGCCGACGCGGTGGTGATGGCCTGGAGCCAGGTGTTCTGGGTCATGGGGATCGGTTTCGTAGCCTTCGCGGCCTGGCATGCCTGGGCTCTGCCAAGGCCCGATTCGGATCGTGCGGCGCCGCGATCCGTCGCAGGCAGCGGCACCTTTTGGCGCGACTTCGGCGCCGTGTTCGCATCGTTCTTTCGCCAGCGCGACATCGTGCGCGTGCTGGCCTTCTTGTTGCTCTACCGGTTCGCCGAGGCGCAACTGCTGAAGCTGGTGACACCGTTCATGCTGGACCCGAGGGATGTCGGCGGGCTCGGGTTGCGCACGCAGGATGTGGGCGTCGCTTACGGCACCGTGGGTGTCGTGGCACTCACCTGCGGCGGCCTGCTGGGCGGCTGGCTGATCTCGCGCGGCGGACTCAAGCGGCTTTTGTGGCCGCTGGTGCTGTGCATGCACCTGCCCAACACGGTGTTCGTGCTGCTGGCGCTGTGGCAGCCGCAAAGCCTGGGCGTGGTCAGCGCCGCCATTGCCGTGGAGCAGTTCGGCTACGGGCTCGGCTTCACCGCATTCATGGTGTTCTTGCTCATGGTGGCCAGCGATTCGGGCAGCGGCAAGAACCCCCACCAAACCGCGCACTACGCCATCGGCACCGGCTTCATGGCGCTCGGCATGATGCTGCCCGGCATGGTGGCCGGCTGGCTGCAGGCGCAGCTGGGCTACAGCGGCTTCTTCGTCTGGTGTTGCGTGGCCACGCTGCCCTCGTTCGCGGCGGCGGCGTGGCTGCGCATCGACCCGGCGTTCGGCAGGAAGGTCGCCGAGCAGGCTACGGCTTGAAGAGCCCGCCCAGCATGCCGGCCAGACCCGAAAGGTCCGACAGCCCGCCCTGACCGTCTTCGGGCACCTGACCCTTGGGCGACAGCTTGTCGACCACCATCGGCAGCATGCGCGACAACTGCGCCAGGGCGTCGTTTGCCTCCAGGCCGGTTTGTTGCGACACCCCGGCCACGGTTTCATGGCCCAGCACATCGCGCAGTTGCTCGGGCGATATGGGCTTGTTCTCGCCCTGCGAGATCCACGACTGCACGATGTCGCCCAAGCCGTTGGCCTGGAACTTTTGCATCAGGCCGGACAGCCCGCCCATCGCACCCAGCAAGGCCACCACGGTCGTCATCAGGTCGGTCTGGCCGCCGCTGCCGGGCTTGGACTGCCCAATGGCGCCGATCACGGAATCGAGTAGTCCCATCTGTTGCTCCTGGTGTGCGCACCACCCGCCGGGTTGGCTGGCGATGGCATGAACGACGGCCGACGGTAGCCGACGATCCGGGCCTGTCAACCGGCCATCGGCACAGGGAGTTGCAAGGCCAGCCAGGCCAGCACCGCCAACGGTGCGGTGTCGGCGCGCAGCACGCGCGGGCCGAGACCGGTGTCGATGAAGCTGCGCGCGCGTGCAGCGTGGCACTCGTCAGCGCTCAGGCCGCCTTCGGGGCCGCTGAGGGTGGTGACGTTGAGGAAGGGAGCGGCACCCGACCCAGAGGGCAAGCCGCTGTCGGCGCCGGCGAGCACGGCCGCCAGTGGCTGTGCATCGGCAGCCGGATTCAACAACAGGCGCCGTTCATCGGCGGTTGCTGCCATCGCGCTGTTCTGCAGCCAGTCGGCCAACGTGCGCACCGACGCGACCGCGGGGACCACCGCGCGGCCGCACTGTTCGCAGGCTGCTTCGGCCACCGCCTGCCAGTGTTCGCGTTTGCGGTCGGCACGTTCGCCCGAAAGACGCAGCACCGACCGTTCGGTCATCAGTGGCTGGATGCACGCCACCCCCAGCTCGGTTGCCTTTTCCACCAGCGCGTCCATGCGTTCGTTGGCTGGCATGCCGAGCGCCAGCGTGACCCGAAGCTGCAATTCGCGCTGAACCACGAGGGGCTCGCCGATGCGCACCGTGACCGCGCTGCGCGTGACCTGCAACACCGCAGCCGGCCAGTCGCTGCCACTGCCGTCGAACAGCAACACGGTGTCGCCGGGTTGCACACGCCGCACCTGGGCATGGCGGGCAGCGCCAGACGGCAGCGTGATCTCGCTCTGCGCTTGCAGTGGGCCGGGAACGAAGAGGCGCATCGTCTGGAGCCGGGTGGGTGAGGCGTTTGTGGATCAGCCGGGCCGCAGCGCGGCCTCTACCGCCAGCGCCACTGCGGCCAGCTCGGCATCCCGGCCGTGTGCAGCCGCCAGCATCAAGCCCACCGGCAGGCTGCCGGGGCCGTGACAGGGCAGCGAGAAGGCGCAGCCGTCCAGAAAGTTGATGGCATAGGTGTTGCGCAGCAGCAGGCCGTTGACCTTGAAGAACGCGTCGTCGCTGGCCTGCAGCGCTTCGATCGGCGGCGCGGTGATCGGCACCGTGGGGCAGATCAGTGCGTCGATGCCTTGCAGGCGCTGGCCGACCCGCTCGATCCAGTTGCGGCGGCGCTGCAGCAGGCTGATGTAGTGGGCCGCGCTGATGCCTTCACCGGCCGCGATGCGGGCTGCCACCCGGGGATCGAACTCGCCCCGGCGGGTACGCATCGCGTCGGCATGGGTGGCCCAGGCCTCGATCGGAACCAGCCCGACCGGCGTGTTGATCTGCGCCACCTCGGCCAGTTCGGTGAGCGCCATTGGCACCATCACTGCACCCGCGGCAGACAAACGCTGCAGCGCCTGCTCGAATGCGCTGGAGACTGCGGGCTCAATCGCATCGAACATCAGCGTGGCCGGCAGCGCCAGCCGCAGCCCTGCCAGCGGGCGCTCGGCGACCGTCAACGGCGCGCCCGACAACACGCCGTCGACCGTCAGCGCATCGGCCACGCAACGGGTCATAGCAGACACCGTATCGAGCGTGTGCGACAGCGGAAAGGCGCCTTGCAGGGGGGTGCGGGCCTGCGTGTTCTTGAAGCCGACCAGCCCGCACAACGCCGCCGGGATGCGGATCGACCCCCCCGTGTCGGAACCCAGCGCAGCCACCGCCAGCCCGAGCGCCACCGACACCGCACCGCCCGAGGTCGAGCCCCCGGGAATGCGTGCCACCGCCACATCGGCCGGGTTGCGCGGTGTGCCGTGGTGGGGGTTGATGCCGACACCCGAGAACGCGAACTCGCTCATGGTCGTGAGGCCGAGGATGGCGGCGCCGGCTGCGCGCAGCCGCGTCACAGCGAGGGCGTCAGCGTCGGCGGGCGGTGCGCCGGCACGCAAGGTCGAGCCGGCCATCGTGGTGCGGCCGTCGATGTCGTAGAGGTCCTTGACCGTGACCGGCAAGCCCGCCAGCAGCGGGAGCGGCTCGCCACGCGCCTGTCGGGCGTCGGCATCGCGCGCGGCGGCCAGGGCGAGCTCGGGCAGCAGGGTGGTGAAGACGGCTTCTGCGGCCGGGCCGGCGGCCGATTCCAGCAGTTGCGTGATCAGTGCTTCGTGGCTGCCGGCGTGTGCCGAGGAACCGGTCAGCGAGGCTTGCAGCGTGGCGATGGATGCAAGCATGACAGTGCCTTTTCGAAGCTGTGGAACATTGCGTGGTTCGGGGCGTGCCCGCCCGGCGCTCACTCCACCGCCCGCACCATCTCCTCGACCACCTTCTTCGCGTCACCGAACACCATCATGGTCTTGTCCATGTAGAAGAGTTCGTTGTCGAGCCCGGCATAGCCGCTGGCCATGCTGCGCTTGTTGACGATCACGGTCTTGGCCTTGTAGGCCTCCAGGATCGGCATGCCGTAGATGGCGCTGCCTTTGACATGCGCAGCCGGGTTCACCACATCGTTGGCGCCCAGGATGATGGCCACATCGACCTGGCCGAATTCGCCGTTGATGTCTTCCATCTCGAACACTTGGTCGTATGGAACTTCGGCTTCGGCCAGCAACACGTTCATGTGACCCGGCATGCGTCCGGCCACCGGATGAATCGCGTACTTCACCGAGATGCCCTTTTCGGTCAGCTTGGAAGCCAGCTCCTTGACCGCATGCTGGGCTCTGGCGACAGCAAGCCCATACCCCGGCACGATCACCACCGTTTCTGCATTGCCGAGCACGAAGGCGGCATCGTCGGCGCTGCCGGTCTTGACCGGCCGCTGCTCCTTGCCGCCGGTGGCCGCTGTGACGGCTTCACCGCCGAAGCCGCCCAGGATCACATTGAAGAACGATCGGTTCATCGCCTTGCACATGATGTAGCTCAGGATCGCACCGGAGCTGCCCACCAGGCTGCCGGCGATGATCAACATGCTGTTGTTCAAACTGAAGCCGATGCCCGCTGCGGCCCAGCCGCTGTAGCTGTTGACCATGCTCACCACCACCGGCATGGCGGCGCCGCCGATCGGAACGATGATCAGCACGCCCATCACGAAAGCCAACGCCAGCATCGCGAAGAACGCGGTCCAGCTTTCGGTGAAGGCGAACAGCAGGCCGAGCCCGATCATCAGCAAACCCAGCCCCAGATTCAGCTTGTGCTGGCCCGTGAACTGCACCGGCGCGCCCTGAAACAGGCGGAACTTGTACTTGCCCGACAGCTTGCCGAAAGCGATGACGCTGCCGCTGAAGGTGATGGCGCCGATGGCCGCCCCCAGAAACAACTCGAAGCGGTTGCCGGTGGGAATAGGCAGGCCGCGCACCGCCAGGCCGAAGGCCCAGGGCTCGGCCACCACCGCCACGGCGATGAACACCGCCGCCAGACCGATCATGCTGTGCATGAAGGCCACCAGCTCGGGCATCTTCGTCATCTCGACGCGCTGGGCCATCACCGTGCCGGCCGCACCGCCCACCACCAGCGCACCCAGCACCCAGACCATGCCCTGCGCGCCGGTCTGGCCCATCGTCGACGCCAGGCGCACGATCAGCGCGGCGGTGGTCAGCACGGCGATGGCCATGCCGATCATGCCGAACAGGTTGCCGCGGATCGAAGTGGTGGGGTGGCTCAAACCCTTCAGCGCCTGGATGAAGCAAACGCTGGCCACCAAGTACAAGAGCGTGACAAGGCTCATGTTCATTTGGCTTCGCCCTCCGACGCGGCGGGCACCACGGCAGGAAGCTTCTTCTCTTTCTTCCTGAACATCTCCAGCATCCGCCGCGTGACCAGAAAGCCACCGAAGACATTGACCGCGCACAGCGCCACGGCCAGCACGCCCATGGTCTTGCCGAGCCCGGTTTCGGTCAGCGCAGCGGCCAGCATGGCGCCGACGATCACGATCGCGCTGATGGCGTTGGTGACCGCCATCAACGGTGTGTGCAAGGCCGGGGTGACGGTCCAGACCACGTGGTAGCCGACATAGATCGCCAGCACGAAGATGATCAGGTTGGTGACGGTGGGGTTGACGATTTCCATGGGGTGTTCTCGCTTCGCCGGAGTCAGTTTTTCTTGTCGCGCAGGACTTCGCCAGCGCGGGTCATCAAGCAGGCCACCACGATGTCGTCGTCCATCGGCACGGTGATGGCGCTGTCCTTGGGCATGTCCTTCGGCAAAATCAGCTTCAGGAAGTCGAGCACGTTGCGTGCATACAGCGATGAGGCATCGGCGGCCACCAGGGCCGGGATGTTGGTTTCGCCGATGATCGTCACGCCGTGCTTGACAACGGTCTGGCCCGGCTCGGTCAGCGGGCAGTTGCCACCCGCCGGTGCCGCCATGTCGACGATCACCGATCCGGGCTTCATGGCTTTCACCATTTCTTCGGTGATCAGCACCGGCGCCTTGCGGCCCGGGATCAATGCGGTGCTGATGACGAGGTCGGCATTGGCCACGCGCTTGGCCACCTCGACCTTCTGGCGGTCGAGCCAGCTCTGCGGCATGGGTTTGGCATAGCCGCCCACACCCACGGCGGCTTCCTTCTCTTCGGCGGTTTCGTAAGGCACATCGATGAACTTGGCACCCAGGCTTTCGACCTGCTCCTTCACCGATGGCCGCACGTCGGACGCTTCGATCACCGCACCCAGCCGCTTGGCGGTGGCGATGGCCTGCAAGCCGGCCACGCCCACGCCCAGGATCACCACGCGCGCCGCTTTGATGGTGCCGGCCGCCGTCATCAGCATCGGGAACAAGCGCTGGTACTTGTCGGCGCCCATCATGACGGCCTTGTAGCCGGCGATGTTGGCCTGGCTCGACAGCACGTCCATGCTCTGGGCGCGGGTGGTGCGGGGCGCGGCTTCGAGGGCGAAGCTGGTGAGCCCGGCCGATGCCAGGCGCTGCAGGCCCTCG
The DNA here is from genome assembly GCA_038258365.1 of Burkholderiales bacterium. GTDB lineage: Bacteria > Pseudomonadota > Gammaproteobacteria > Burkholderiales > Burkholderiaceae_C > Rubrivivax. Next base: position 11,876 of record JBBSPW010000015.1, read on the forward strand.
GCATCAAAGGGGTTCAACAAGCCCACCAACGCCGTGTCGGGCTTCATCAGCGCCAGTTCATCTTCGGCAGGCGGGCGAACCTTCAACACCAGCTCACAGCCGAAAGCGCCATTGCGATCGGTGATCTCGGCGCCGGCCGAGGTGTACGCGTCGTCGGTGGCGCTGGCAGCCACACCAGCGCCGGCTTGCACCCGAACCGTGTGGCCCTGGGCCTTCAGTTTCTTGGCCGTCTCGGGGGTCACGGCCACGCGGGTTTCACCCGCAGCGGTCTCGAGCGGAACGCCGATCAGCATGTTGCCTCCTCGTTTCTTGTGTGTGGTCGCTGGCGTGCAAGGGGTGCCGCACCCTGCTGCCGATGCGCACTGAAGCTAACACAAAGCCCCATCGATCCGGGTAGACCCGCGGCAAGCTGCGCCTGCCGCGAGCCGCCTGCGCGGGGCTGTGGGCTGCCTAGAATCCGCGCGCCATGACCGAAGACGATGCAGACGCAATCGACCCCCAGACGCTGACCTTGCCAAGCCACTGCGATGTGCTGGTAGTGGGTGCCGGCCCTGCGGGCAGCGCTTGCGCGTTGCAACTGGCGCGGGCCGGGCGCGATGTGATGCTGGTCGACCAGCATTCGTTCCCGCGCGACAAAGTGTGCGGCGACGCGTTGATTCCCGACGCCCATGCGGCCCTGGCCAAGCTCGGGCTTGCCGATGCGGTGGCCGCGCTGGCCACCGGCGTCGAAGGCATTCGCTGCGTGGCGCCGCGCGCGGGCTTCGTCGATGTACCGGGCACGGTATCGGTGCTGCCGCGCAAGCTGCTGGACCATCTGCTGGTGCAGGCTGCGCAGCGGGCCGGTGCGCGGTTCGTTGCGCCACTGCGGTTCATCGCGCCGCTGCTGGATGGCGAGCGCGTGGTCGGCGCGACGCTGCAGGGCGGCCACACAGAGCAGACCCGCACCGTGCGGGCGCACTGGGTGGTGATGGCCACGGGTGCAGTGCCGCAGGCCATGCTGGCTGCGGGCTTGTGCGACCGCCACACCCCGAGCGGGGTGGCGTTGCGCGCCTATGTGCGGCACGACGCGCTGGCGGCTCAGGTCAAGCATTTGAGGATGGTCTGGCATCCGCGCCTGCGCGGCGGCTACGGCTGGATCTTTCCGGTGCCCGGCGGGCTTTTCAACATCGGCGCCGGGCTCACCGGCAGCCATCTGCAGCAGGCCGACGGGCGCGGGCACATGGCGGCGCCGAACCTGAAGCAGATGTTCCGCGACTTCGCCGCCGTCGACCCGGTGGCCCGCGAACTGATGCAGAACGGGCAGATGCAGGGCGAGATCAAGGGCGCTCCGCTGCGCTGCACCTTGCAGGGCGCACGCACGGCCAGACCGGGCATGCTGGCCACCGGCGAGGCCATCGGCAGCACCTATGCCTTCAGTGGCGAAGGCATCGGCAAGGCGCTGGAAACCGGCTTGTTGGCGGCGCATGCCCTTTTGCAGGAGCCGCATGCCGAAGAGGCCGCGGTGCGCAGCCATTACGATGCCGGCCTGGCAGCGCTGCGGCCGATGTTCAACCTCTATGAAACCGCCAGCCGAGTCAATTTCCATCCCTGGATCGCCGACGTGGTGGTCTGGCGGGCGCGGCGCAGCCCCCGCATCTTGCGGCGTTTGTCGGGTGTGCTCGAAGAAACCCAGGCGCCGGGCCGACTGTTCAGTTGGCGCGGTGCCGTCAAGCTGTTGACGGAGTGAAGCGCGCTTTGCCCGCCCGCCTGCCACCCCCCGCAGCTTGACCGCTCCAACCCCTTGCCCCGCCTTGCCTCAACCCCGGAGATTCGACGCATGCACACCCCAAGCCCCGCAGCCGATGGTTTGAACTGGATGCTCACGCCGCTGGGTCGGCGCACCTCGACCCTGGCTGTCGCCGCTTTCGTTGCGGCGCTGTCGGCCTGCGGTGGTGGCGGCAGCACGCCCGACCCGATCAGCCCCGCGCCGACACCGGCTCCCGTACCGGGGCCATTTCCACCGCCCCCGCCACCACCCGCGCCCGTGCCTGCGCCCCCGCCACCGCCACCGGCAGCCGCCTCGGTCAGCAGCAGCAGTGTGGGCACCGCGCGTTACAGCCAGCAGGCACTGTTGACCGTCAACGGGAGCAACCTCGATCTGGGTCTGGCGGTCACTTCGCCGGCGTGTCGCGCCGGCAGCATCCAGCGCAGCACCGCAGCGCCCAACGTCAGCACGGCCACCACGGCCTACTACAGCTGCACCGTGGCAGCGGTGGGTGCGCAGCAATTCAGCATCGTGCGCAGCAGCGACGGGGCTGTGTTGGGCACACAGGCCTTCACGGTCGAGGTGCCCCAGGTCACGCTGGTGATGGACCGCGGCGCCGGGACCACGCCGTCGACCCTCGTGCTGACGCTGTCGCCGGTGCAGGCACCCGTCACCGTCACCAACTTCCTCGACTATGTCAACAGCGGCTTCTATGTCGGCACCGTGTTCCACCGGAACTCACCCGGTTTCGTTCTGCAGGGCGGTGGCTATGCCGGCCCGCTGTCGGTCACCGGCCCATTGCCTACGCTGAAGACCACCCGTGCGCCGATCGCGCTGGAAGCCGGGCGCGGCTTGTCCAACCTGCGCTACACGGTGGCCATGGCACGCACCAATGCGCTCGATTCGGCCACCTCGCAGTTCTTCATCAACCTGACCGACAACGTGTTCCTGGACACCTCAGGCGGCGGCTATGCGGTGTTCGGTAGCATCACCACGGGGTCGGACCAGATCGCAGCGCTGGCCGACAGCACGGCCTGCGTGGCCTGGCCCGCGTTGTTGCCTGCTGGCGATTGCCTGCCGACTCCGAACATCACCGTCACCGGCGCCACGCAGACCCGGTGAGCATCTGAGACCCGTTGCTCGCCTATAGCATTGGGCGCTTCGATGTAGCGGGGCTCATGGCTCCCATTTGTCATGGCTGCCATCCCCGTTCCCCGCTTCGACCAGTTCTACCGCCATGCCGAGCTGACGCGCCTGTTGCAGGACTACGCGGCAGCGGCACCGCACATCGTCGCGCTGCGCTCGATCGGCAAGAGCCATGAAGGCCGAGACATCTGGCTGTTGACGATCGGCAACAGCGCCACCGGCGACGACACCGACAAGCCGGCCTTCTGGGTCGACGGCAACATTCATGCGGCCGAGTTGACTGCGTCTACCGCCTGCCTCTACTGGTTGCACGCGCTCGTCACCGGCTATGGCGAAGCCGGCGCGGCAGCCGAGGGCAGCGACCCCGCGGTGCGCGAGCTGTTGGACACGCGCGTGGTCTACATGGTGCCGCGCCTGAACCCCGACGGTGCCGAGCTCGCATTGGCCGACAAGCCCCGCCACATCCGTTCGTCGACACGGCCTTATCCCTATGACGAGGAAACGGTCGAAGGTCTGACGGTCGAGGACGTGGATGGCGACGGCCGCATGCTGCAGATGCGTCTGAAGGATCCGCATGGCCCGTACAAGACCCATCCCGACGATGCACGGCTGATGGTGCCGCGCGCGCCGGGAGAATTCGGCGGCGACTACTACCGGCTGATTCCCGAAGGCACGCTGAAGAACTTCGACGGCATCCGCATCAGCGCCAACCCCGACCGTGAAGGTCTGGACCTGAACCGCAACTTCCCCACCGGCTGGCGCCAGGAGCACCAGCAGGTCGGCGCCGGCCCGTACCCGGCCAGCGAGCCCGAGGTGCGGGCGATGGTGGACTTCATCGTCCAGCATCCGAACATCGGCGCCGCGGTCAGCTTCCACACCCACAGCGGCGTGATCCTGCGGCCGATGGGGTCGCAGAGCGACGACGACATGACGCCCGAAGACCTGTGGATGATCAAGCGCCTGTCGGACATCGGCGCCAAGCTCACGGGTTACCCGGCTGTCAGCATCTGGCACGACTTCAAGTACCACCCGAAGGAAGTCATCACCGGCACCCAGGATTGGGTCTACGAGCACATGGGCGCCTTGTTCTGGGTGGTCGAGATCTGGTCGCCCAACAAGGAAGCCGGCATCACCGACTACAAGTGGATCGAGTGGTACCGCGACCACCCGGCCGAAGACGATCTGAAGCTCTTGAAGTGGAGCGACGAGCACTGCGGTGGCAAGGCCCATGTGGACTGGTACCCGTTTCGCCACCCGCAGCTCGGCATGGTCGAGCTGGGTGGGTGGGACAAGATGAACTACTGGCGCAACCCGCCGCCCGAGTTGCGTGAGCGCGAAGCCGCACGCTTCCCGGCCTGGTTGATGACGATCGGCCTGTCATTGCCGCGACTGGAATTGCTGCGCGCCGAGGTGCGGGCGCTGGGTAACGACACCTGGCGCGTGCGCTTCGCGGTCGCCAACAGCGGCTACCTGCCGGCTTATGTGACCAAGCGTGCGATCGAGAGAAAAACCGCCAGGGGCACCGTGTTCCAGATCCACCTGCCCGACGGGGTGGCGCTGATCGGCGGCCATGAACGCGTGATCGGGTCGCACCTGGAAGGGCATGCGCCCAAGGCGTCGCTGCAGGCTTTTCTGCCCAACCGCGAGATCACCGCCGACCGCGCGGTCGTCGAATGGGTGCTCAGTGGTCCGCGCGGTGCAGCCGTGGCGTTGACGGCCACTGCCGATCGGGCGGGAACGGTGCGCACCCAAATCACGCTCGACTGAGGCGGCAGGTGGCCCTTTCGGCAGTGTCGGCCCCTTAACAGCGCAGTGAACAGCCGCGCGGACTCCAGGGCTGCCATGCCGTCCGACGACTTCACCACCCTGTTCGAGTTCTTGCCCATCGGCGCCTACCGGGTGTCGCCGCAAGGGCAGCAGTTGCGTGCCAACCCGGCTCTGGTGCGGCTGAACGGCTTCGGCAGTGAGGCCGAGCAACTGGCCAGCGTCAGCGACATTGCCAACCACTGGTATGTCGACCCCCTGCGTCGCGACGAGTTTTTGCGATTGATCGAGCGCGACGGCCACGTGACTGCCTTCGAGTCTGAGATCCGCGCTTATCACAGCCGCGATCCCGTCTGGGTCAGCGAGAACGCCCATGCCGTGCGCGATGCCGATGGCAGCATGCTCTACATCGAAGGCACGGTTGAAGACATCAGCGAACGGGTGCGTGAACGCGAGCGGCTGCGCCGCAGCGAACAGCAGCTGCAGGAGATCCTGGACTTGGTGCCGGGGGTGATCTACCGCACCGTGATCGACGGCGCCGGTCAGCGTCGCATGAGTTTTGTGAGCCCGGGTGTGCGCAAGCTGTTCGGCATCGAGCCCCAGGTGCTGATGGCCGATGGCAACGCTTTGCAGCGCTTGCGCCATCCCGATGACCGCTTGCGGGTCGACGCCGAGATCACCGCCAGCATCCACGAGCGAGAACCATTGCAGATCGAACACCGGGTGGTGCTGGACAGCGGCGAGCAGAAATGGGTGCAGCTGATCAGCGCACCGGCGCCGGCCGAGATCGGCCTGCCGGTGCGGGTCGGGTTGATCGTCGACATCACCGCGCGCAAGCAGGCCGAGGCAGCCTTGCAGGAAAGCGCCGACATCTGGAAGCGGGCGCTGGAGGGCGCTGGTGACGGGGTTTGGGACTGGCACATCGAAGCGAATGTGGCGGTTTTTTCAGACACCTGTCGGTTGCTCTATGGCTATCTGCCAGGCGAGCTGACCGACCGGCCCGACACCCTGGATGCGCTGACGCACCCCGACGACATCGCCGCCATGTGGTCGGCCCGCGATTCGCACTTGGCAGGCGACACCCCGGTGTACCTCAACGAGCACCGCATCCGCTGCCGCAACGGTGGCTACAAGCGGATCCTGTCGCGTGGTGTGGTGATCGCCCGGGATGGCGGCGGACGGCCGCTGCGCATGCTCGGCACCCACACCGATGTGACCGACCTGCGCGCAGCCGAAGCCTTGCGCGCCGAGCGCGACAGCGCGGCGGCCGCCGACCGTGCCAAGTCGCAATTCCTGTCGCGTGTGAGCCATGAACTGCGAACCCCGTTGAACGCGATCCTCGGCTTCGCGCAGCTGCTGGAGATGGAGTCGCTGAGCAACGAGCGGCACCGGTCGTGGATCGGCCAGGTGCTGGCCAGCGGGCGCCATCTGCTGGCATTGATGGACGATGTGCTGGACTTGTCGAGCCTGCAGACCGGCCAGCTGCAGCTGTCGATCCAGCGGCTGCCGTTGCGCCCGGTTGTCGAGCAAGTGGTGGCGATGCTGTCCGGCACATCGCACGAGGCGGGGGTTTCAATCGCGATCGCGATCGAGCCCGCCCAAGACATGGTGCTGATGGCCGACCGCACGCGGTTGGCCCAGCTGCTGAGCAACCTGCTGTCGAATGCCATCAAATTCAACCGCCGCGGCGGCTGGGTGCGCATCGAGGCCGAGACCCAAGGCACGCAAGTGGTGATCCGCGTGCAGGACAGCGGGCTCGGACTGGACGCGGCTCAGCTGGCGCGCTTGTTCACCCCGTTCGAGCGCGTCGGTGCCCAGCAAGGGCCGATCGCCGGCACCGGGCTCGGATTGGCGCTCACAAGGCAATTGACCGAGGCGATGCAGGGCAGCGTCACCGCCAGCAGCGAGACGGGTGTGGGATCGGTGTTCACCGTGCGGTTGCCCGCCGGCTGATCAAGCCTGCTCGAAGCGGAAGACCGCGACACTGGCCATCAGGTTCGGCCAGCGCCTGACCACCTGCCCGCCCTGCAGGCCGAAGCGGTCGGTCACGGCCAACCCGCAGCGGCGCGCCAGCACCTCGAAATCGGCCAGTGTGGTGACCCGGATGTTCGGGGTGTCGTACCACTGGTACGGCAGTGTTCGCGTCACCGGCATGCGACCGGTCAAGACATGCAGCCGATTGGGCCAGTGCGCAAAGTTCGGAAAGCTGACGATGCCGATGCGGCCCACGCGAGCGGTCTCGCGCAGCATGCGTTCGGTGTTGCGCAGGTGCTGCAAGGTGTCCAGCTGCAGCACCACATCGAAACTGCGGTCGTCGAACAGCGCCAGGCCGTCGTCCAGGTTGAGCTGGATCGCGTTGACGCCGCGTTGCACGCAGGCCTGCACGTTGGTGTCGGCGATCTCGATGCCGTAGCCGCTGCAGCGTTTGTGCTGCTGCAGGTGCGCCAGCAGCCGGCCGTCGCCACAGCCCAGGTCCAGCACGCGGCTGCCCTCGGGCACCAGGTTCGCGATCGTGTCGAGATCGCTGCGTTCAGTCAATTCACTCGCCCCCGGTGGTCATGTCGCATCAAGTCGCGATGCGCTCGAAGGTCGCCCGCAGCACGCCGTGGTAGCGCGGGTCGTCGAACAGAAAGGCATCGTGACCATGCGGTGCGTCGATCTCCGCGTAGCTGACATCCACCCGGTTGTCGACCAGCGCCTTGACGATCTCGCGTGAACGGGCGGGCGAGAAGCGCCAGTCGGTGGCGAAGCTCACCACCAGAAAGCGCACCCCCCGCGCGGCTTCGAAGGCCCGCGCCAGGCTGCCGCCATGGGCCAGCGCCGGGTCGAAGTAGTCCAGCGCGCGCGTGATCAGCAGGTAGGTGTTGGCGTCGAAGTAGTCGCTGAACTTGTCGGCCTGGTGGCGCAGGTAGCTTTCGATCTGGAATTCGATCGCTTGCGTGTCGTACCCCAACTCGGCGGCTTTCAGCTGGCGGCCGAAGCGCCGGTCCATCGCATCGTCCGACAGGTAGGTGATGTGGCCGATCATGCGAGCCACGCGCAAGCCGCGCCGCGGCACCGTGCCGTTTGCCAGGTAGTGACCGCCGTGGAAATCGGGGTCGGTGACGATTGCGCGCCGCGCCACCTCGTTTAAGGCGCTGTTCTGCGCCGACAGGGTGGGCGCGGTGGCCACCGCGATGCAATGCGCCACGCGGGTCGGATGTCGCATCGTCCAGGCCAGCGCCTGCATGCCGCCGAGGCTGCCGCCCAGCACCGCCGCCAGCCGCTCGATGCCGAGCCGGGTCAGGAGCCGGGCTTGCGCGTCGACCCAGTCCTCGACCGTCAGCACCGGAAAGTCCGCTCCCCAGATGCGACCGCTGGCGGGGTCGGTGTGGGTGGGACCGGTGGAGCCGAAGCACGAGCCGGGGTTGTTGACGCCGATGACAAAGAAACGCTCGGTGTCCAGTGGCTTGCCCGGTCCGACCAGGTTGTCCCACCAGCCGATGCTGCCATCGGCATGGGTGCCGGCCACATGGTGGCTGGCGTTCAGTGCATGGCACACCAGCACCGCGTTGCTGGCATCGGCATTGAGGCTGCCGTAGGTCTCGAAGTGGAGCTCGTAGCTGCCGAGCACCGCGCCGCTGCGCAGCGGCAGCGGTTCGTCGAAGCGCAGGCTCTGCGGTGTGACCAGGCCGACCGATGTCATGGCATCGGGTTCAGACGGCAACACCGGGGCGGCGGTTCATGGCGCGGCAGTGTAGCCAGCCGGTTGGCGCGTCCCTACTATCGGCGAATGACCGACGACTGGTTCACCGGCTTCGAATCGCAGCGCCATGAAGTGGCTGGCATCGGCATCCACGCGCGCACCGGCGGCCGCCGCGGCGCGCCACCCCTGCTGCTGCTGCACGGATTCCCGCAAACCCATGCGATGTGGCACCGCGTGGCGCAACAGCTGGCCACCGACTTCGAGCTGGTGCTGCCCGACCTGCGGGGCTATGGCGACAGCGACAAGCCGCCCGGCGCCGCCGACCATGCCAACTACAGCAAGCGTGCGATGGCCGCCGACATGGCTGAGTTGATGCGCCAGCTGGGTCACCAGCACTATGCTGTTTGCGGACACGATCGGGGCGCGCGCGTGGCGCACCGCCTGGCGCTGGACCATGCCGACTCGGTGACGCGGCTGTGCCTGATCGACATAGCGCCGACGCTGGACATGTACGCAGCCACCGACCAACGATTCGCGAGCGCCTACTACCACTGGTTCCACCTGATCCAGCCGCACCCGCTGCCGGAAAAGATGATCGGCGGCTGCGCCATGGACTACCTGCATGCCAAGCTGGGCGGCTGGGGCGCTGCGGGGCTGTCCAAGATCGAAGGGCAAGCGTTGGCCGAGTACGAGCGCTGCTTCTGCGACCCGCTAACCATTCATGCTGCGTGCGAGGACTACCGCGCGTCGGCCGGGATCGATCTGCAACACGACCGCAACTCACGCGAAGCCGGTCAGCGCATCACTTGCGACCTGTTGGTGTTGTGGGGCGAACGAGGTGTGATCGAGAAGCTTTTCGACCCGTTGGCGTTGTGGCGCGCCCAGTGCGCCGGTCGGGTCGAGGGGCAGCGCATGGACGCCGGGCACTTCATACCCGAAGAGCTGCCGATATCGACTGCCGCACACCTGCGGCGGTTTTGCGGCGCAACGTCCGATTAGCCTCTGATCCGATCAGGCGGCCGGCGGCGCGGTGTCCACGAAACTTTGGCGCGACATCAGCTTTTCCGAAAGCCGCTGCAAATTGGCATGGTTGCCGCGCCAGTCGAGATCCGGAAAGCGGAAATCGAGATAGCCGAGCGCACAACCCATCGCCACATCGGCCAACGTGAACTGGTGGCCGGCGCAGAACGGCTTGTCGGCCAGCCCCTGGCTCATGGCGCGCAAAGCCGCTGCGACACGGCTCATCTGGCGGTCGATCCAGACTTGTGAGCGTTGCTCGTCGCTGCGACCGCTCCAGGTGGCTTCGAGGCGGGCCAGGATGCTGGCGTCCAGCACGCCGTCGGCCAGTGCTTCCCAGGTGCGGATCTCGGTGCGCTCGCGGCCGGGTGGCGGAATCAACTTGCCCACCGGCGAGAGGGTGTCGAGGTACTCGACGATCACTCGTGAATCGAAGACCGCTTCGCCGCCTTCCATCACCAGACAAGGCACTTTGCCGAGCGGATTGCTCTTCAGCAGCGCATCGCTGGCCCAGACGTCTTCCAGCACAAACTGGAAGTCCAGTTTCTTTTCGGCCATCACGACGCGCACCTTGCGAACGTAGGGGCTGGTCAGTGACCCGATCAGTTTCATAGTGCCCCGCGCCTCGCCTCGTCGTGTTGTGATTTCATTCTAGCCACGCCCCCCTGGCCCTTCGGCCATCGGGTGTCGTGCGGAATCCACGCCAGGTTCAGGTCTGTCGGCACCAGAAGCACCGCACCGTGCGGGCTTCACGGGTGGCGCCGACCGCTGCTTGTCAGCGCCGCGTATCGCATGCACACTCAATTCGAGACCGTCACCTTTTCGCTTGGCATTTCCCCCTGGTCGAGGCCACCCGGCTCGGCTGTCGTTCCCACCCCTGTAAAGGAGGTTCTCGATGAACTTGACGATCAGCGGACATCACCTGGATGTCACTCCCGCGCTCAAGGACTACGTGGTGTCTAAGCTGGAGCGGGTCACCCGCCACTTCGACCAGGTGGTCGATGTGAACGTGCTGATGACGGTCGAGAAGTTGAAAGAGAAAGAGAAGCGACACAAGGCGGAGGTGACGGTGCATGTCAAGGGCAAGGACATCTTTGTCGAGCAGTCCGCCGAGGACATGTATGCGTCGATCGACCAGTTGATGGACAAGCTCGACCGCCAGGTGGTGCGCCACAAGGACCGGCTGCAAAATCACAACCACACGGCCATCAAACGCCTCGATGCCAACGTGAGCTGAGCGCGCCGTCCTGGGTCCGGGTGCGCCCGCTGGACAAGGCCACCCGACTCATCCGACCCGCCCGGGCTCGCGAATCGCCGCTGCAGTGCACAAAGGCCGACCGAGGCTCGCGTTGTTCCGCGTCGGCAAACCCGCCGAAACCAACCCGGTTGCTATCATCGCCGGCCCTGTCTATTTCTGCGATCACGACTGCCGCCAGGCCGACGTGACAGGAACCCCGCCCTGATGAACCGTCTCGCTGCGATCCTGCCGCCAGCCAACGTGCTTGTGGACGTTGATGCTTCCAGCAAGAAAAGGGTTTTCGAACATGCCGGGCTGCTGTTCGAGAACCAGCATGCGATCGCCCGAGGCATCGTCACCGACAACCTGTTCGCTCGTGAACGCCTGGGGTCCACCGGTCTGGGTCATTCGGTGGCGATTCCCCACGGTCGCATCAAGGGTTTGAAGAACCCGCTGGCTGCGGTGCTGCGCGTGCAGCAACCCATCCCCTTCGACGCGCCCGACGACGAAGCCGTGTCGCTGCTGATCTTTTTGTTGGTACCCGAAGCCGCGACCCAGCGGCATCTGGAAATCCTGTCCGAGATCGCAGAGATGCTGTCCGACCGCGACTTGCGCGACCGGCTCAAGGCAGCACCCGATGCGGTTGGGGTGCACAAACTGATTGCCGACTGGGAACCGCTGAAGTCGGTCGCCTAGCCCGGGGGCTGGTCGGCATCGCCGCGGTCGCACCTCCAACGGAGACCGTCGGCATTTGAAGCCCACCTCCATCAGCGCCGAGGCCCTGTTCGAAGCGCACCGCCAGGCGCTGCACTGGGAGTGGATCGCCGGCCACGCCCACCCCGAGCGCCGCTTCGACGACGATGCGGTGCGCGACGCGCGCTCGGCGGCCGACCTGGTCGGTTATCTGAATTACATCCATCCGTACCGGGTGCAAATCGTCGGCCGGCGCGAGGTCGCCTACCTGAGCGCGTCACCCGAGGAGCAGGAGCGCCGCATCTCGCGCATCGTCACGCTCGAGCCACCGGTGCTGATCGTGGCCGACGGGCAGATGCCCCCGGAGCGGCTGGTGGCGATGTGTGACCGCGCCGAGATCCCGCTCTTCACCACCGTCGAATCCGCCGGTCATGTGATCGACTTGGTGCGCGGCTATCTGGGGCAGCATTTCGCCGACCGCACCACGCGCCACGGGGTGTTCATGGACATCCTGGGGCTTGGTGTGCTGCTGACTGGCGAGTCGGGGCTGGGCAAGAGCGAGCTGGGCCTGGAATTGATCTCGCGCGGGCACGGCTTGGTGGCCGACGATGCGGTGGACATCTACCGCACCTCGCAAACCGCGCTGGAGGGTCGCTGCCCGGCGCTGCTGCAGAACCTGCTGGAAGTGCGCGGCATCGGGCTCCTGGACATCAAGGCGATCTTTGGCGAAACCGCGGTGCGCCGCAAGATGCGTTTGAAGCTGATCGTGCACTTGGTGCGCAAGGAAACGCTGGAACGCGACTTCGAACGCCTGCCGTATGAGCCGCTGTACGAAGACATTCTGGAGCTGCCGGTGCGCAAGGTGGTGATCGCGGTCGATGCCGGGCGCAACCTGGCGGTGCTGGTCGAAGCCGCGGTGCGCAACACGGTGCTGCAACTGCGAGGCATCGACACCTATCAGGAATTCATCCGCCGCCACCAGACTGCGATGGAGCAGCCCGACATCGACTGAGCCGCGCAGGAGCGGGGTTGGGCGACAAACAGAGCAGCGCGGCGACTACGCTTGCTTGTGCCGGTGCTCGCAGTCGGTTTTGACGCACTTGGCATACAGCGACAACGAATGCTCCTGCAACTCGAAACCGCGCTCGGCGGTCACGGCGCGCTGGCGCTGCTCGATCTGGCTGTCGAAGAATTCCTCGACCCGGCCGCAATCCAGGCACACCAGATGATCGTGGTGCTGGCCTTCGTTCAACTCGAACACCGCCTTGCCCGACTCGAAGTTGCTGCGCGAAAGCAGCCCGGCCTGCTCGAATTGCATCAGCACCCGGTAGACCGTGGCCAAGCCGATCTCGGCATGTTCGGCCAGCAGCGCCTTGAAGACATCTTCGGCGGTCATGTGCCGCTGCGCGGTGCGCTGAAAGACCTCCAGGATCTTGATGCGCGGCAGCGTGGCTTTCAGGCCGCTGCTTTTCAGTTCGTCCATCTGTGTCATGCACGTGCCCCAATCAGCCGGTGTAGCCCGTCGCTAGAATCGTTTCGATCATAGCCAGCGCCACCTGCGGCCTGCGGTGCTGCAAGCCACCCCGTTTGTCCCACGCCACTGTCACGACCCTCCTCCATGCCGTTTCGCCCTGTCGCCCTGCTGACCCTTGCGCTCACCATCCCTGTTGCCGGATGCGGTGCGCTGCAGCGCACCGACAGCTTCATGGGCGTGATCACCCCCTATCGCATCGACATCGTCCAGGGCAACGCGGTCACGCAGGAACAGGCCGCCTTGCTGAAGCCGGGGCTGACCCGGATCCAGGTGCGCGATGTGCTGGGCACCCCCCTGCTCACCGATCCGTTCCACGCCGACCGCTGGGACTACATCTTCACGTTGCGCCGCCCGGGCGCCCCCTTGCAGCGGCGCAGCGTGGTGGTGCGGTTCGAGAACGACGTGGTGGCGTCGGTCGACGCACCCGATCTGCCATCTGAACGCGAGTTTGTCGCCTCCATCAGTCGCTTCAAGGATGTTCGGGCGCCGAAACTGGAGTTGACCGAAGACGAACGCGCCGCGCTGCCGCCCCCGGCCAAGCGTGCAGCCCCCGTGACAGAGCCGGTGGGCGCCGTGCGCGACTACCCGCCGCTGGATGCCAGCTGAGCGTCGGGTGGCACCGCGGCCATGCGGCCGCGCGCTGCTCCCATTCCGGCCCTTCCTGCCCTCCCCCGCATGTTGAACATCGCCATCGCAGGTGCCTCGGGGCGGATGGGGCGGATGCTGATTCAGGCCGTGCTGACCAGTCCGGATTGCTGCTTGAGCGGCGCGCTGGACGCCCCGGGCAGCCGCGCACTCGGTGAAGATGCCGGCGCTGCGCTCGGACTGGCTGCCGGCGTGAGCGTCACCGACGACTTGCGCACCGGGCTCGAGGGCGCCGATGTGCTGATCGATTTCACGCGGCCCGAAGGCACGCTGGCGCATCTGGCGGTGTGTCGCAGCTTGGGGGTGCGCGCGGTGATCGGCACCACGGGGTTCGACACCACGCAAAAAGCCGCCATCGCGGCCCACGCCGCGAACCTGGCCACCGTGCTGGCGCCGAACATGAGCGTGGGTGTCCATGTGATGCTCGGGTTGCTCGCGCAGGCCGCCACCGCGCTCGGCGACGGCTACGACATCGAGGTCTTCGAGGCCCACCACCGTGACAAGGTCGACGCGCCCAGCGGCACCGCGGTGGCAATCGGCGAAGCCCTGGCGGCAGCGCGGGGCGTCGATCTGGACACCGAAGCGGTCTGGACGCGCCACGGCCACGCCGGCGCGCGCCGCTCCGGCTCGATCGGCTTCAGCAGTTTGCGTGGTGGCGACATCGTGGGTGAGCACAGCGTGTGGTTCGTCGGTGCCGGCGAACGCATCGAGATCGCCCACAAGAGCAGCAGCCGCGCCAACTACGCCGAAGGCAGTCTCCGCGCCGCGCGTTTTCTGGCCGGCCGCGCACCAGGGCTTTACGGCATGAGCGATGTGCTGGGGCTGCGCCGAAGCGGCGAGCGGGCCGCGCAATGAACGGGCTGGCGCAGTTCTGGGCGGCAAGTGACGGAGTCGGCCGCGCCGTGGTGCTGCTGCTGTTGTTGATGTCGGTGTCGGCCTGGGTGTTGATCCTGTGGAAGGCCTGGGTGCTGCGCCGTGTGGCGGTGGACATCGCGAGGGCGGTGCCGGCTTTCTGGGACGCAACCTCGCTGCAGCAGGGCCGAGACCGGTTGTTGGCAATGGACCGCGAGCGGGTGTTGTTGCCACTGGTGGCCGCTGCGGTGGCCATGCCACCCGCCGGCACGCTGGAAAGCGCCGGTCAGCTGCAGTCGCAGCTGACGCGCCGCTTGCGCGATGCGCTGCACCGGGGCCTGGCGCAGCTGCAGTTCGGCCAGGTGTTGCTGGCATCGGTGGGCAGCACCGCGCCCTTCGTCGGCTTGTTCGGCACCGTCTGGGGGGTCTACCACGCGCTGGCCGCCATGGCGGCAGCCGGCACCATCAGCATCGACCGGGTCGCCGGGCCGATCGGTGAGGCACTGATCATGACCGCAGCCGGCATTGCGGTCGCCGTGCCTGCGGTGCTGGCCTACAACATCCACGGCAAGCGGGCGGCGGCGTGCGAGGCCGAGCTGGAAGGCTTTGCTCACGACCTGCTGCAGATCATGCTGCCGACTGCGGCCGGCTCCGCTGCCAGGAGCCGCGTGGTGCCGCGCCCGGCCGACCCCGAAGCGCCACCGCTGTCGCCATGAGTTTCGGCCGCCTGGAGCGCAGCCCCGGCAACCGGCCGATGAGCGAGATCAACATGACCCCGTTGATCGACGTGATGCTGGTGCTGCTGGTGATCTTCATCATCACCGCCCCGTTGTTGGCGACGAGCTTGAAGCTGGACCTGCCCGCCGCCGACGGCGCCGCGGCCAGCGACGCACCGGCCTTCGTGGCGCTGGCGATCGACGCCGCAGGCAAGCTCTACATCGGCGACGAGCCGGCAGGGCGAGAGCAGGTCATCCAGGCCGTGCGCGACGCCGCGCGCCGCGACCCGGCCACCGAAGTGCAGCTGCGCGCCGACAGCCGAGTGCCGTACGGCCGGGTGGCCGAGCTGATCGGCGATGTGCAATCCGCGGGCCTGTCACGCATCGGCTTCATCGTCGAAACCAGACCATAGCCGCGGACCCGACTGTGCGCGAGCGAAGCGCTGCGCTGCAACCAAGAAGAGCCGCGGAACCGGCCTTGCCGGGCCGCAGGCGAGCCCCTCCCGCAGGGGGCAGCGACCGTCAGGGAGCGTGGGGGCTAAAAGTTCACTGCTGAACCACTGCAGCGGTCGCATCGGGGAATTTCCGCATCCATGCTTTGCGCACCAAGTGCGGCACCGCCAGGCGCAGCGGCATCCGCAAGGCGTGCCCTCGCAGGTACAAAAGCCCGCGAGCGACTTGTGAGGCGCGGCTGACGCAGGTCGGGTGCCAAGGGCGCAGCACCTGGCCCAGCAAGGCGGCCATGACCGTGCGAGCCGGCCAAGCCGGACGCAGTTTTGCCAAGGTCTCGGCTTGGTCCGGAGGCGCCGGGGGGCCGAACAGTCGGCCGATGTGGAACAGCGCATGGTGCAAGGCGACCGTCAGGCCCAGTTCCTGCGACCGGTCGAACAGCCTTGGCCAGAACTCTGCCTCGGCATGGTCGCCGCTGCCGAAGTGCAGCAGCAGGTCCTGCAGGTCCAGCAAGTCGCGCAGACCGTGGTCGAACTCGCCTTCCTGGAACAGGTGCACGGCGCTGTGCAACACCATGTCCACCGGCGCCAGCACATGGAAGGCACTGCCGGCAGCTGCCAACCGGATGTGAGGCAGCAGCTTCGTGCTGTCCACCGCCATCGCCGAGGTCGGGGGCGTGATGGAGTGGTGCACATCGATGCTGGTACCCCGCAACACATGCGTCAGCGGCGGAATCTCGTGCATCCACTGGCGGTAGTAGCGCTGGTTGTACGGGTCGCGTTCGGCACTGATCCACCCGGCGGCGAACAGCGCCTGCTCGACCGCCGCCACCTGCCCACGCTCGACCAGGATGTCTATGTCGCCGAACAATCGGCCCAGCCGTGGTGGCAGCTGCGCTTCGAAGTAGGCCGCGCCTTTGAGCAGTACCACAGGGGTCGGGATGCCAGCCAGCGCCCGCCGGATGCAGTCGAGTTCCCAACGCAGCTCGGTCTGCAGGCGGTCGACCAGTTTCAAACCCGACCGCAGGTGCATCCGGGGGCCTTTCGGCACCGCAGCGAGCCCGCCGCTGCTCAGGTTGTGGTGCGCCAGGCGACCCAGCAATCGCGCGCTGTTCGCCTGGCCGATCGCGGTTTCCCACTGCCGAGGTGTCAGTTCCGGCTGCCGACCGGCTTGCGCCAACAGGTGGGTCAACAGTTCGCTGTCGACGCAGGTCAGCGGCCGAGTCGGCGCGCGACCCGCATCGGTCGAGTCATGCCCGGCACTCACGCGGCCACGGCCTCTTGCGCATGTGAAGGCGCTGGTGATGTCCGGGCCAACTCATCGAAGACCCGTGCGGCATCGTCGAGTCGGCTGTACCTGAAATCGAAGCAGTCGCAGGTATCGACCAGCCTGGCCAAGGTTTCGAAGCCAGCCAGGCCCAGCACGCTGTAGTTGAAGCTGTTGCGGCCGAGCTCCAGCAGACTGTCTGCCTTGCCGCGTGGAGTCAGCTGCGGTGCAGCGCCCGCGACGTACTTCGGGAACACGACCCAGCGCGGCTTCGCCCGCTCGCCAGAACGAGCCACATGCGCTGCGGGCGGTTGCATGTGGCTGACCGTGCCCTTGAAGGTGTCGTGCGTGGGCTCGTTCAGTACCGCCTCGGGGGCAAAGGCGCGGATCACGTCGATCGACGCGTTCTTCAGGCTGATGGGCCGCGCCAGCGGTGTGACGAAGCCATCGGATGGCGACACCATGGCCAATTCGTCCGATAACAGCCGCCAGCCGCGCAGCGTCAGACCTGCGCACAACGTGCTCTTGCCTGAGCCGGGCGGCGCCGGAAGGATCAACACGCGGCCGCCCCGCTCGAGTGCCGCCGAATGCAGGTTCAAGTGGTCGTGGGCAGACGAGGAAAGGCACCAATTCAATGCCCACTCTAAAAGCGGGAAGGCATGCGCAGCCGACATCGGCTCGAAAGGTCGCAACCCATCGCAGCTGAAGAGCACCTGCTTGCGCCACCATCGGCGCCATCCGCCGACGTTTTCGATCCGCACGTTGAAGTCGATGAACTCATCTGCCCCAGCAACACTGTGGGCGCTGTAGAGCAGCTGCAGCCCCTGAAGCACCCGAGGCGAGTCGGCGACGATGCGGCACAGATAGGGGCCGGTGCGCAGGCACAAGCCGCGCGACGGGTCTCGCAACCGCTGCTCGATCTCGGCTGCGGGCAGATCGGCCAGCTTCATCCGATGTCGGGTTGGATCAGGTCGGCGCCCTGGAGCCGCCGCAGCACTGTCTCCAGCATGGGCCGCAATGCTGCGCGGTTGTCAATCTGCAGCTCCTCCGCCAACTGGTTCTCCAGCTGGGCGATGTCGGCATCGAATTCTTGGAGCATCAAGAGTGTCGTGGCGCCCAATGTATCCAAGCGGTGGGTCATGCCGGAGGCGGCGTCGAAAACCACCCAGTCCTCACCCCAGCGACGCCAGTGCAGCACAGACAGGGAATTGAGGCGCCAGGCCATTTGGGCAGTGTCTACGAGCAGCGCCCCACACCTCGTCATCTTGACGGTGACCCTGAAGTGGGTCTAAGGCAGCGGCGGGCGGCGAACCAGGATCAAACCCAGTCGCGAAAGAACGTCGTGGCAGCCGTCCGCTTTCCTGGATCCTGGTACAGCTGCACGACCTCGGTCGGCGAGTAGGGAAACGAGGCAGGGTACCCGTCATGGGCGTTCAGCAAGGCGCGCACCCAGGTCTGGTGCTCACCCTGGCTCCCTGACAGCACGCGGCCGAGCGTCTCCTGCGAAGTGCCACCGAACACGTCGCTGAACCGGGTTTCACGGCTCCAGGCGCTGGCGGACATTGCCTGCTTGACCATCGGGTTCTGTCTGATGGTCACACGCGCTTGAGGCCAAGGGGTGTTGGTGTCGGCCCAATACGCAGCGGACTTTCCAGAGCACGTATTGACGTCAGGTGCTCTGTTCGACGGGAAAGTGCCGCCGGACATGGAGCAGACGTGGGATGGTTTTCCATCCCCACCTGGAGTTCTGAGAATATTGGCGGCAAAGGTCTGCATGGGCACCGCTGCGCCGACCACGGCCGCGCCTTTGCCGACCCCGCGCAACAGCATCCGCCGCCGCTGCAAGGCACTCAGGCTGAGTCCGGGACCAACGACCTCGGTTGCCGGGGCTGGCTGGTGTGGGTCTTGCGTACCGTTGTCCATCGTCATCTCCAGGAATTCAGGGGTCAGCGCCGCCGACCGGCTTTGCTGACCATTTAACCGTAGCTTTGCCGAAACGAGCCCGCCGCATGCGTGGATCAAGTCGTGAAACCACCCTGCGGACGCAGGCTGCCGAAGATGGGCAACGACGGCAAGCTAATGACTCTCAGGGAATCAAGCAGCACCCACGGTCTTCGGTATTGTTGCGACAAAGCAGTTCCAGCGGAAGTATCCAGGTCGGGGGGGTCGTTCGGCCAGGGAAGATTCACGAATTCGACCAAGTCTGCGAGCGCCTTGCGCGCGCCAACCGCGGCAGCAGTTACCAACCGTTCGGAGGAAGAGTCGCTTCCTATAATTGCGCCCGCCACCGGCAGCACCTGCCCAGCACCAGCCGCCAACCCCATGAACCCCGAATTCAAGCCCGCCGAGATCGAAGCCGCTGCCCAGGCCGACTGGGCCCGGCTGGACGCCTACACCGTCACAGAGAACCCGACCAAGCCCAAGTTCTTTGCCTGCTCGATGCTGCCCTATCCGAGTGGCAAATTGCACATGGGACATGTGCGGAACTACACCATCAACGA
>JBBSPW010000016.1:0-30752 GCA_038258365.1 Burkholderiales bacterium
AAGACCAGCGCGAAGGCGGCGACCCGGCGTGCGCGCAAGACCGGCGGCAAGTCCGCAACCGCCGCCAGCTGATCGTGCCGCAAAGCCTGAACCGACGGGGCAGCGGCTCCGTCGGGCCGCTTCTGGCTGTTCTCCTCACCCGACCACCCCTGTCCAAGCCCCCCTGAATCGGGGCGGGTGGTCGGTGTTTTCCAGCGCATCGGAGCGCGGGATCGCTGTGCAAGAATGCCCCGACTCCCTGTCTTCGTCGCTGACTGCACGCCTGCGGTTGCGCCACCCGCCGACCTCCAGCCGCAATGCCCGCCCCGCCTGAAGCCCTTCCGCCGGTCGAGCAGCGCAGCACCACCGACAAAGCGGCGATCGGTGATCCCGTGTCTCTTCTGCCTGCACCGTCGCCAGCACTTCCATCTCCCCGTTCGCCAGCCCCGCTGGCATCGGTCGCGATGCTGCTTCCGCAGACCACCGCTGCGCCCCCCGCCCCCAAGAAGCGCCCCCGGCCCGGCGAACGGCGCGTACAGATCCTGCAGACGCTGGCGCAGATGCTGGAAGAGCCCGGCGCCGACCGCATCACCACCGCGGCGCTTGCCAAGCGGCTTGAAGTCAGCGAAGCCGCGCTGTACCGGCACTTCGCCAGCAAGGCGCAGATGTTCGAGGGCCTGATCGAGTTCATCGAGAGCAGTGTCTTCACCCTCGTCAATCAGATCGCCGCGCACGATGCGCCACCGGTGCTGCAAGCCCAGCGCATCGTTCGGGTGTTGCTGCAATTCGGCGAGAAGAACCCCGGCATGGCGCGCGTGATGGTGGGCGATGCGTTGGTGTTCGAGCACGAGCGGCTGTCGGCGCGCATGACCCAGTTTTTCGATCGCGTCGAATCGCAGTTGCGCCAGCCGCTGCGCGCCGTGGCCGAGTCGGCCGGGTCGTCCACCCCGAGTGCCGATGCACAAGCCCTGGCTTCTGCGCTGACCGCGCTGGTGGTCGGCCGCCTGCAACGCCATGTGCGTTCGGGCTTCAAGCGCCCGCCCACCGAACAACTCGAACCCGCCTTGCAGCGGCTCTGCGCGTAGTCGGTGGAGTTGATGGCCGGTGGTGCCCGGCTGCGGCTGATGCCGCAGCGCGCTGTCTTTCTTCCCGACGAGGGCATGCTGCTGGTGGCCGATGCCCACATCGGCAAGGCCAGCTCGTTTCGCCGGCTGGGCGTACCGGTGCCTGAAGCCACCACCGACGAGACCCTGGCGCGGCTGGACTCGGCGCTGCAAGCCAGTGGCGCACAGCATCTGGTGTTTCTCGGCGACTTGTTGCATTCGTCGCGCTGGAGCGCACCCGCGACCGCAGAGGCGGTGCAGCGCTGGCGCGATCGACATCCGGCGCTGAAGCTGACCTTGGTGCGCGGCAACCACGACCGCCATGCCGGCGACCCGCCGACCGACTGGCGCATCAGCTGCATCGGCGGACCACTGCGGGTTGGCCGGCTCGCGCTGGACCACCATCCCGAAGCCGACCCGGACCCCGACACCTATGTGCTGGCCGGCCACCTGCACCCGGCTGCGATCGTCGGCGGGCGCGCAGGCTCCCGCAGGCGCTATGGACCCAAAAGCGCAGACCGCCTTCGCCTGCCCTGCTTTCACTTCGGACCCCGGTTCGGCGTGCTGCCGGCCTTCGGCGCCTTCACCGGCATGCATGTGATGCCGCAGGCGCCCGGCGACCGCATCTGGGTGGTGGCAGGCGATCTGGTGCGGGCCTTGCCGTCGGTAGACTGCCCCCCATGAATGCCGCTTTTGAACACCTGCTGGCGCGCGCCGAATCGGTGCTGTCACGCCTGGAAGCGTTTTTGCCGCATGCCGCCAGCGCCCCCGACTGGAGCGCTGCCGTGGCATGGCGTTACCGCCGCCGCGGCGGCATCGGCCATGCGGGCGTGCTGGAGCCGGTGCGCCATGTGGCCACGATCCGCTTGTCGGACCTGCAGGAGATCGACGCGCAGAAAGAACGCCTGCAGCGAAACACCGAGCAGTTCGTCAGCGGCCGCGGCGCCAACAACGTGCTGTTGACCGGTGCCCGCGGCACGGGCAAGAGCTCGTTGATCAAGGCCTGCCTGAACGAATATGCGAGCCGAGGCTTGCGGCTGATCGAGGTCGACAAGGCCGACCTCGTGGACCTGGCAGATCTGGTGGACCTGGTGGCCGACCGCCCCGAGCGCTTCATCGTGTTCTGCGACGACCTGAGCTTCGACGAAGGCGAGCCCGGCTACAAGGCGCTCAAGAGCGTGCTGGACGGCTCGGTTTCAGAGGCCAGCGACAACCTCTTGATCTATGCCACCAGCAACCGCCGCCACCTGCTGCCCGAATACATGAAAGAGAACCTGAGCTACCAGCACACCGAGGACGGCGAAGTCCACCCGGGCGAGGTGGTCGAAGAGAAGATTTCGCTGTCGGAGCGCTTCGGCTTGTGGATCAGCTTCTACCCGTTCACACAAGCCGAGTATCTGGCGATCGTCGCGCAGTGGCTGCGGGCCTTCGGTGCCGGCGAGGCCGTGGTCGCAGGCGCCCGACCCGAAGCGCTGGTGTGGGCGCTGGAACGCGGCTCGCGATCGGGACGCGTGGCGCAGCAGTTCGCTCGCGACTTCGCCGGGCGCAGCGACGCGATGGGCCACACCGGATGACGGCTGCAACTGACCGGGTGCCCGTCGATGTGGCGGTGGGCGTGCTGATCGATGCCGACGGGCGCTTTTTGCTGACCTCCAGACCCGTTGGCAAGGTCTATGCGGGCTACTGGGAATTCCCGGGTGGCAAGCTCGAAGCCGGGGAATCCGTGGCCGAAGCCCTGCGGCGTGAGTTGCACGAAGAACTCGGGATCGCGATCGGACCTGTCGAGGCATGGAAAACCGAGCTGATGGACTATCCGCATGCCCGCGTGCGCTTGCACTTTTGCAAGCTGCGCGAATGGAGCGGCAGCTTCGAGATGCGAGAAGGGCAAGACATGGCGTGGCAGACCCTGCCGGTGCGGGTGGCACCGGTGCTGCCAGGCACAGTGCCGGTGCTGCGGTGGTTCGCGGCCGAGCGCGGTTACTCGGGTGCGACCCATGGCGCCGTCGACGGGCATGAAGAACGCGCGCAGCGCATTGACTAGACTGCCGCTCATGCAACCTTGGCTCGATCAAGTGAAGTGGGACCGCGACGGTTTGGTGCCGGTGATCACGCAGGAAGCCGCGAGCGGCGATGTGCTGATGCTCGCGTGGATGAACCGCGAAGCCCTGGCTGAAACCGCGGACACCGGAGAGGCGGTGTACTACAGCCGATCACGCGGCCGGCTCTGGCACAAGGGCGAACAGTCGGGTCATGTGCAGCAGGTGCACGACATCCGGCTCGACTGTGACCACGATGTGGTGCTGCTGCGCGTAACGCAACTGGGCCACGACCCGTCGATTGCTTGCCACACCGGGCGCCACAGTTGCTTCTTCCAACACTACGAAAACGGCCAGTGGCTCACGGTCGAGCCGGTGTTGAAAGACCCGCAGGCGATCTACAAGTGAGCGACCCTTCATCGCTATCGGTGGCCCCGATCGAAACGTCGGGCGACGACACGCTGGCCCGCTTGGCGCAGGTGGTGGCCGAGCGCCGCGCCGGTGACCCCGACAAGAGCTATGTCGCGCGCTTGTTCAGCAAGGGTCCGGACGCGATCCTGAAAAAGATCGGCGAAGAAGCCACCGAGGTGGTGATGGCCGCCAAGGACGGCGACCGCAACCGCATCGTTGCCGAGGTCGCCGACCTGTGGTTCCATTGCCTGCTGGCACTGGAGTCGCATGGTCTCAAACCGGCCGATGTGCTGGCAGAGCTGGCACGCCGCGAAGGCCAGTCGGGACTGGAAGAATTTGCGCTGCGCAAGGCAGTGAAACGCGACCAGGAACACGCAGGAGAACGCTGATGAACGACCTGATCATCCCCGGCAATCCCGACCGAATCGGCGACCCCGCCCATGAAGGTCTGCGCACCCTGACCCACGTGCTGTACGGGCTGCATATGCTGTCGTTCTTCTCCGCCGGCTTGTTTTCGGTGGTGGCGGTGCTGATCAACTGGGCGCGCCGCGACGACCTGCCGAACGATTTCTACCGCGGCCACTTTCGCTGGCAAACCCGCAGCTTTTTCTACACCCTGTTGTGGCTGCTGCTGACCTTGCCGCTGTGGCTGTTGTTCGTGTTTCCCGGCTGGGTGGCGTGGACCGTGATCGGGCTTTGGTACCTGTACCGCTTCATCCGCGGCTGGTGGGCCTTCGCCGAGTTCCGCCCGATGCCGTCGGCGGACCGCTGAAGTCGCTCCCATCCAAACTCCAAGTCCACCGATGTCACACGACCCCGACTGCCTCTTCTGCAAGATCGTCGCCGGCGCCATCCCGTCCAAAAAGGTTCATGAAGACGAGGAACTCCTGGCGTTTCACGACATCCATCCCTGGGCGCCGGTGCATGTGCTGGTGATCCCGAAAGTGCATCTGGCCACCCTGTCGGAAACCGGTGCCGAACACCAGCCCCTGCTCGGCAAGATGCTCTCACTGGCACCCAGACTGATGGATCAGCTGGGCGTTACGGGCGGATTCCGGACCTCCATCAACACCGGGCCCGATGGCGGGCAAGAGGTCTACCATTTGCACATGCATGTCTTCGGCGGCCCGCGACCCTGGATCAAGGGCTGAGCGGCAGCCGGTCACCTAGAATCACGGGCTCTGCCCACTTAGGAGCAACACCATGGGTTCGTTCAGCATCTGGCATTGGCTGATCGTCTTGCTGGTAGTCGTCGTCATCTTCGGCACCAAGAAACTTCGCAACATCGGCAGTGATCTGGGCGGCGCGGTGCGCGGCTTCAAGGATGGTGTCAAAGGCGCGGGCGAAAACCCCGAAGAAGATGCACCCCCCGGCCCGCCGCCGCAGGTGGCATCGGCCCGCCGCGCCGACGCGCACACCGTCGATGTCGAGGCCAAGACACAGCGGTGAACTCAGCGATTCGCCCAGCGGTGGCAGCCGCCGCCCCACGGCAGCCTGAGCCATGATCGACTTCGGTTTCGACAAGATCGCCTTGATCGGCGCTGTGGCGCTGATCGTCATCGGACCCGAAAAGCTGCCGCGCGTGGCACGCACCGTCGGCGCCTTGTTCGGCAAGGCGCAGCGCTACGTGGCCGATGTCAAGGCCGAAGTCAACCGCACGATCGAGCTCGAAGAGCTCAAGAAGATGAAAACCGACTTCGAGGACGCGGCCCGCGATGTCCAGCAGAGCGTGCGCAACGAAGTCGACGATGCCGGCCGTGCCTTCGAGTCCGAATGGAGTGGTGTCACCGATGGGCTGTCAGGTCGTTCGGCGGTGGGTGACATGAGCGGGTTGGACGAGTCGCATGCGATGCAAGCCCTGCCCAGTTACCGTCACCCGAAAAAGAACTGGCGCCTGAAGCGCGGCACCACCCCGCAGTGGTACAAGCACCGCGCCGGGGTGAAGAGCCGGGCGCAATCGGGTGCGGCGCGGGTGGCCCGTTTCAGGCCACCGCCGCGATGAGCGAGCCTGAAAAACCAGGCAGCAAGCCCGACGAGCTCGAAGGCAGCGAAGCCCCATTCGTTTCGCACCTGATCGAGCTGCGCGATCGGCTGATCCGCGCCGTGATTGCGATCGGCATCTGCTTCGCCGCGCTGGCGTTCTGGCCCGGCCCGTCTGGTCTTTACGACCTGCTGGCAGCCCCGTTGGTGGCGCATCTGCCGCTGGGCGCCAAGCTGATCGCCACCAATGTGATCTCTCCAATCCTGGTGCCGTTGAAGATCACCTTGATGGCGGCGTTCATGACCGCGCTGCCGGTGGTGCTGTACCAGTTGTGGGCGTTCGTCGCACCGGGGCTCTACTCTCACGAGAAGAAACTGGTGCTGCCGCTGGTCATCTCCAGCACCTTGCTGTTCGTGGCCGGGGTTGCCTTTTGCTATTTCATCGTCATTCCGGGGATGAGCAAGTTCATTCAGGCTTTCGCCCCCACCAGCATCACCGCGGCGCCTGACATCGAGCAGTACTTCGGCTTTGTGCTGACGCTGTTCCTGGTGTTCGGCATCGCTTTCGAGGTGCCGATCGCGGTGATCGTGCTGGTGCGCGTGGGGGTGGTGACGATCGAGCAGTTGAAGAAGTGGCGTGGCTACTTCATCGTCGGCGCATTCGTGGTGTCGGCAGTGGTCACGCCGCCGGATGTGATCTCGCAACTGGCCCTGGCGATCCCGATGATCGTGCTCTATGAGATCGGGCTGATCGCTGCCAAGGCCTTCATCAAGCAGGCGAAGGTGCCGGAGGAACGCGCCGAAGGTGCCAAAGCCGAGGGGCGTTGAGCCGAATCAGGCCCTCGATGCGGCACCGGCAAGCCGAAGCCCGCTCTGCACCCCGTCCAGCATCGCCTTCAAAGCGTCGTCGTCGACAGGCTTGAGCATCGCCCGAACCTGCGGCCCCCAGTCGGCCAGCGGACCCAGGTCGTAGCCCGACATGAACACCACCTGCAGTGCGGGGTGCTGCTTCATCAATTGCCGGGCCAGCTCGGTGCCAAGCATGCGCGGCAGGCTGACATCGGTCAGCAGCAGGTCGAAGGGTTGGCGCTGAAACGCTTCGAACGCGGCTTCGGCACTGGCGACAGCCTCGAAATCGATCGACCATTCGATCAAGATTTCGACTGTGAGTGCCCTCAGATCGTCATGGTCTTCCACATACAGCACGCGCATTCGACGAACGATAGCATCGGCGGCGCTGTGGCCAGTGACCACGGTATCCGGGGCACTTCACATCTTTCAGCTAAGTCAAATGTTTCGGGCAGACCACCGGGTCATACCCTGACAGCCGATCCTCATTCGAGAAATATGCTGCACTTTCCGGGTCCATGACTCCGGCCATCCCCCATTTGAGGAGCATCGATGAAACACCTGAAAGCGGCACTCGCGATCGCGAGTCTGAGCTGGGCCTGCAGCGCCAGCGCTGTCACCACGGTCGTCGACGGCAGCATCCAGCGGCTGGGTGGCAATGCGGTGGGCAACAGCATCTTCGACGGCTTCACCAGCACCAACGTCAACTACATCCCGTTCTCCGTGGGCAGCATGATGTCGGTCGAGATCGATGTCCGGTCCTACGAGCGCAGCAGCACCGCGCCCTTTGCAGAGATCGACATCAATGGCGATGGGCTGATCGCCTACTTCGACCCGACCATCTATCTGTTTCGCGCCGACGGAACGCTTGGCATCGAGGACTTTACCGGGCAGTCCAACGAGTTCTCGTTCGACACCTTCGGCGACGGCAGCATCAGCTTTCTCGACCCCTACCTGCGTCTGGCATCGGGCGTACTCACGGCGGGCAATTACCTGATCGCGATCGGCAGCGACGACCTCTCGCTGGAACAGGCAATCGCCGGCATCAACCCGTTCAGCCTCGGCCCCATTGGCCCCGGCGACACCGTCGCCGCCTTCGGCGCCTATCGGGTCACGATCAGCGTGGTGCCAGAGCCTGCCCACGCGGTGCTGTTCGGCGCAGGTCTGGCCGGCATGCTGGCGTGGCGCCGCAGGGCGCAGCAGCAATCCATTGCTGCCTGAGCATGGGCCCCTACCTTTCCATCGACGGAGTGACCTGACATGCTGAAAATCACATCGATCCTTGCTGGTACATCGCTTGCAGTGCTGGCTTTTGCTACGCCCACGGCTGCCCATTCGCAAGTCAACAACCGCCCGTATTGGGTTTCCAGCTATCAGGAGTTGACCGGTGCCTTGCAGTACCACGAAGCGCGGTCGCGCGGTTTGATGCAATTGGAGGTTGTCGGCCAGTCGAACCAGGGACGGAATGTCTACTTGACGAAGATCGGAAACCCCGGCAACACACCGGTGATGATCATTTCGCAGCAGCACGGCAACGAGGCCATCAACACAGAATCCACGTTGCAACTGATCCAGTGGCTCTACAGCAGCCCTGCCGCCCAATCGATTCGAGACAATCTCTATGTGCTGCTGATGCCACGCGTCAATCCCGACGGCACCGAAGGCTTCGTTCGGTTCAATTTCGATCCGAGCGCGCCGCAGAGCAACAACGCGTTGGGTATTTTCAGCGGGTCGATACCCGGTGGCCGTGGGTGGGACATCAATCGCTATCACGATGTCATCTGGGAAAACAGCCTGCTGTATCAAAACTTCCCGGTGCTGTATCCGGTGAACCCGGTACCTGAGGCGGTTGCGGTGGGCAACGTTGCGAAGCGCTTCAACCCGATCTGGACCATCGACTTCCACGGGCAGGGGCAGTACCGGACCAACGATGGCCGTGACATCAAGGCGTCGATCCTGTGGCCCACGGCTGCTGCAGCGTCACCTGCGGCCGTGGAGCTGTCCAAGAAGATCGTTGCAGTGACCAAGCAGTACTCCGACACCTACCCGCTGGCGGTGTTGACAAAGTACCCCGGCGGCACCGAAGAAGGCATCGCCCGCAACGCCTACGGCATCTACGGCATCGGCAGCGTGCTGATCGAGATCAAGGGCAGCAGCGGATACATCACGGAGCCCGGCTATCTGATTCGCTACGCTGCGGACATGATGCGCAATGTGCTGCTGCGAACCGCCGACCAATCGTTGTTCAAGGCCGATCCGGCTGTCGCAGACACACTGATCACCGACCGCATTCCCTACCAGGAGCGCGGCGCGAACGAGGATCACCGTCACTGAGCGAAGCAAGAACCTGCGCTGGCCGGAGCCGGCGCACCGTCACTCCCGGTTTGAAGACCAAGAAGAGCCGTGGAACCGGCTTTGCCAGGCCGCAGGCGCGCGCCCACTCGGGGGGCAGCGCGCGAAAGCGAGCGTGGGGGCTCTACTTCACCCAGGTGTTCAGCTGAATGATCGGCATCAGCACTGCCAGCATGATCAGCACCACCACGATGCCCATCACCACGATCAACAGCGGCTCCAGGATCGTCGCGATGGCCAGGGCCCGGCGCTGCACCTCGGCGGACATCTGCGCTGACGCACGCAGCAGCATCTGCGGCAGCTGACCGGTTTGCTCACCGAGCCGCGCGAACATCGACAACAACCCCGGGAAGCGCTTCTTGGCCGCCAGCGCGCTCGCCAGTGGTGCGCCTTCGCGCACCTGCACCAAGGCTTCGAGCGCGTCGTTGCGCATTGCGCGGTTGCCCAGCGTCTCGGCTGCCGCCTGCAGCGATTTCAGGATCGGCACACCGGCACTGGCCAGCATCGCCAGCGTGCCGCCGAAGCGCGCTGCGTTGTAGCCGCGCGCCAGCCGGCCCACCAACGGAAGCTGCAACACCATCGCATCGGTGCGGGCGCGAAAGGCTTCGCCGCGTCGGCCCAGCACCAACGCACCGATGCCCACCACCGCCACCAGCAACACCGCCCAGCTCCATTGCCGCACAAAGGCGCTGATGGCCAGCATCGCCACCGTCAGCACCGGCAGCGCGCGCTTCGAACTGGTGAACACCCCGGCAATCTGCGGCACCACATAGGTCACCAGGATGATCACGATCACCATCGCCACCACCGAGACGATGGCCGGGTACAGCATCGCGCCGACCACGCGGCTGCGCAGCGCCTGCCGCTGCTCCAGATCATCCGCCAGCCGTTCCAGCACCGGGCCGAGCGCGCCGCTTTGCTCGCCGGCAGCGACCACCGCGCGGTAGACATCGTCGAACTCGCGGGGCGCGGTGCCCAAAGCGCGGGCAAACGGGCTGCCGGCGTTGACCTCGCTTTTCAGATGCGCCAACAGCTCGCGCTGGCGGTCGTTTTCCGACTCCTCGGCCAGCGCGGTCAGGGCCCGTTCCAGCGGCAGACCGGAACCGACCAGACCGGCCAACTGTCGGGTCCACACGGTCAGCCCCGTGGCCGAAAACACGCGCCGGGTAAAGCGCTTGCCGCTGCCGCCGGTGGACGGCGTGGCCGCACCCACCGTGGCCACCGCCAACGGCACCAGCGCCCGGCCGCGCAGCATCGCGCGCGCCGCCTTGGCGTTGTCGGCTTCCAGCAGGCCGGTTTGGGACTTGCCGGCGGCGTCGAGCGCCTCGAATCGATAGGCCGGCATCTGGGGTCTAGTCTCTCGTCACGCGGATCACTTCTTCGAGCGAAGTGATGCCGTTCTTCACCAGCCGCTCGCCGTCTTCGCGCATGGATCTCAAACCCGCTGCGCGCGCCGCGGCGCTCAGGTCCTGCTCGGCTGCGCGGTTGTGCACCAGGGTTTGCACCGCCGGGTCCACGGTCATCAGTTCATACACACCGGTGCGCCCCTTGTAGCCGGTGTTGGCGCAGGCCGGACAGCCCACCGGATGCCAGTGGCCGCTGCCGCCGGGCTCTTCTTCGGTGCCTTCGCGCTTGCACACCGGGCACAGCTTGCGCACCAGCCGTTGCGCCAGCACCCCGAGCAAAGTGCTCGACAGCAAAAACGGTTCGACGCCCATGTCGATGAGCCGGGTGACGCTGCTGGGCGCGTCGTTGGTGTGCACCGTGGCCAGCACCAAGTGACCGGTCAACGAGGCCTGGATGGCGATCTGCGCGGTTTCGTAGTCGCGGATCTCGCCGATCATGATCACATCCGGGTCCTGCCGCAGGATCGCCCGCAGCGCCTTCGCAAACGTCAGGTCGATCTTCGGATTCACCTGGGTTTGACCGATTCCGGACAGCTCGTATTCCACCGGGTCTTCCACGGTCAGCACATTGGTGGTGGCGGTGTCGACCCGGCCCAGCGATGCATACAGCGTGGTGGTCTTGCCCGAACCGGTGGGACCCGTCACGAGCAGGATGCCGTGCGGTTGCTTGATGAGCTTCTCGAAGGCATGGAGCACCTCGCCGGCCATGCCCAGACCTTCGAGCGTGAAACGCGACTCGGTCTTGTCCAAAAGGCGCAGCACCGCACGCTCGCCATGCGACGAAGGCAGGGTCGACACCCGCACATCGATGGCCCGGCCGCCGATCCGCAAGCTGATGCGTCCGTCCTGGGGCAGCCGCTTTTCAGCGATGTCCAGCTCGGCCATGATCTTCAGCCGGCTGATCAGTGCCGCATGCAGCGCCTTGTTGGGCTGCACCACCTCGCGCAGCGTGCCATCGACCCGAAAGCGCACGCTGCTGCTGCGCTCGTAAGGCTCGATGTGGATGTCCGATGCGCCGTCTTTGGCGGCTTGCGTCAGGAGCGCGTTCAGCATCCGGATGATCGGCGCATCGTCCGCCGCTTCCAGCAGGTCTTCCACTGCCGGCAGCTCCTGCATCATGCGGCTCAGGTCGACCCCACTTTCGACTTCGCCGATCACCGCCGCCGCGCTGCTCTCGCCGCCGGCATAGGCGCTGGCGATGCGCTGGCCGAGTGTGGCGGTGGCCTCGCGCTCGAAGGCGCTGACCTCGAACAGCCGGGTCACCTCGGCCAACGCGGCCGGCGAGGTGGTTTCACCGGCCCACAGCAGCAGTTGTTCGCCATCGTCTTCCAGCAGCAGGGTGTGGGCCTTGGCGTAGGCGTAGGGCAGCGGGTGGCGCAGTTGCATGAAGAGACGATGCCGGTGGGGTGCTGGGATGCGGAACGGCGCGCGCCGTTCAGCGCGGCAACGGCTGCGGCGCGCTCTGCCGCTCGGGTTGCGGCACCGGCGAGGTCTGCACCTTCGGCAGCGGCGGCTCGGGGCTCAGCGCAGGCGGCTCGATGGGCAGCGACGCTGCCTCGGGCGGCAATGCAGGACGCGGTGGCAGCAACGGAGATTCGTTGATCGGCAGGATCAGACTCTGCGCCGGCTGGGCGGTGATCTGCTGAGTGCGAAGCGCGTCGTAGCGGTCCACCGACAGCCGGTTGGAAGCGTCACCGTCGCGCATCACGATCGGCCGCAGGAACACCATCAGGTTGGTGCGGCGCCGCTCTCGGCTCTCGCTGCGAAACAGCGCGCCGAGGTACGGGATGTCGCCCAAGAGCGGCACCTTGCTCTTGTTGTTGATGTAGGTGTCCTCGATCAAGCCGCCCAACACCAGGATCTGGCCGTCGTCGACCATCACCGTGCCTTCGATCGAGCGCTTGGTGGTCGATGGCCCGGCATTGCTGGTGCCGGCTGCGGTGGTGGCCAGCACCGAACTTTGTTCCTGGAAGATGGTCATGCGGATGGCGCCGTTTTCACCGATCTGCGGGCGGATGCGCAAGGTGATGCCCACGTCCTTGCGCTCGATGGTCTGGAACGGGTTGGTGACCCCGGCGCCGCTGGAAACACCGCTCGTGAACTGGCCGGTGATGAAGGGCACGTTCTGGCCGACCACGATCTTCGCTTCCTCGTTGTCGAGCGTGATCAGATTCGGAGTGCTGACGATGTTGGTGTCGGCCCGGGACTGCAGCGCGCGGGCGATGGCCGCCAGGGTGATGGTGCCCCCATAGGCCTTCAGCAAACCCACGTTTAGACCTTCGCCGAGGGCGATGCCAGCGGCACCCCCGGCGGCGGCGGCGGTGCTCAGGCTGATGATGTTGCCGCTGCCACCGGGCGGCGTGAAGTTGGTGCCACCCACCAGCCCGTAGTTGTCTCCCTGCTTGCCCAGCAGACCCTGCCACTGAAATCCGAAGTCGGCCGCGTCGCTGCCCGAGACCTCGACGATCATGCTTTCGATGTAGACCTGCGCGCGGCGCGAATCCAGTTGGTCGATCAATGCACGAACTTGTCTGTACAAGGGCTCGGGTGCGGTGACGATCAGCGAGTTGGTGGCCGGGTCGGCCTGGATGAAACCGCCAGTGGAAGGTTGCGCCACCGCGCTCACCGAACCACCGCTGCTGCTGGACAAGCCGCCGCCGATGCCGCTGTTCGGTGTGCCCGACGAGGTGGCGGTGGGCAGTGAAGGATTGCCCAGCGGCGACCCGCCGCCACCCGGGCTGCCACCGGAATTGCCGGCGATCGCACCGAAGGCCGCACGCACCACGGTGGCAAGCCGGTTGGCGTCGGCATGCTTCAGGTGCACCACCCACAGCGAGCCGCCGGGGCCGATCAGGTTGGTGGGCCGGTCGAGCCGCGCGATGGCCGCGCGCACGGCCGACAACTTGGCCGGGTTCGGCGCTCGGATGATCAGCGAATTGCTGCGCGAGTCGGGCACCACCGTCACACCGCCGCCGCCCAGTCCGGCCGGCGCACCTGGCACGGCGATCGCGCTGCCGCCATCGGTCAGGCGTTGCACCAGCGGCGCCAGGTCGGCAGCCACCGCATGGGTCAGCGGCACGATCTCGATGTCGGTGCCGGAAGGAATGTCGAGTGCGGCAATGATCTGTTCGATGCGTCGCAGGTTGTCGGCGTAGTCGGTGATGATCAGCGAATTGCTGCCGGGGTTGGCATTGATGGTGTTGTTGGCGCTGATCAAAGGACGCAGCACCGCCACCAGGTTGTTCGGGTTCTCGTATCGCAGTGTGAAGATCTGGGTGATGACCTGGTCGCCCCGAACTCCCACCTCGCCGACCGAGACCGTGCCGGTTTGCAGCTTGGCATCGGCTTCGGGCACCACCTTCAGCAAGCCGCCGCTTTCCACCACTGCGAAGCCCAGTCCGCGCAAGGCCGACTGGAAACTCTGGAACGCGGCGCGCACGCTTTGCGGCTGCTCGCTGTAGACGGTGATGGTGCCGCGCACCCGCGGGTCGACCACGATGGCGCGGTTGATCATGGCCGCAAAGGCGCGCGAGACGGCTTCGATGTCGGCGTTGATGAAGTTCACCGTGACCGGCGCGGTCGAGCGCCGGCCCTGCGTGCTCTGTGCCGCAACGGGCAGCGCCGGAAGCAAGGCGGACAGTGTGAAGGCGGTCAGTGCCACCAGCGCCTGCGGACCGCGCAGGCCGCGCATCCAGTCGGTCAATGAAAGTCTCATGCTCATCCGATCGAAATGACAGACACAGCGCCCTGGCGCCGGCCGATGATGTTCAGCAGGTTCGACAGCACCGCTTCGGAGCCGGGCGCCGCGCTGGCCTGGCCGTTGAAGCGCAGCTTGGAACCCGCCCATTGGCCTTCGCCCGACAACAGCAGCGGGCCGTTGTCGGTGGTCAGCTGCAGGGTCGCCGCTTCGGCGGAATTGGCGTCGCCGCTGACCACCATGCGATAGCTGCCCAGCACCGGCAGCGTCGACACGCGCGACGCCATCTGCTGCAAGTCCAGCGCTGCCAGACCGTCGAAACGCCAGCGGCCCTGCACCTGTTCCAGCGACAAACCCGGGGTGCTGAGCTTCAGGGTGCCCGAAGGTTGCAGGGTGTTCCACGGGGTGCCGAGCCCCACCAGCCACGAAGCCGGCCAGTGCCCCACGACGTCACCGGCAGCGGCCGGCAACTCGAAGCGCATGCGGCCGAAGCCGGGCACCACGCGCAGCAGCAGCTCGCCATTGATGCAGCAGTCCTGGCGCGCGCGCAACGAGAAGCCCCCGAGCCCGACACCGAGATGCCAATCCAGCCGGCCCGGCAAGGCACTGGCACTGCGGCTTTCCGGCCCTGCGGTCAGCACCAGCTGCGCGCTGCCGCGCCAGACCGTGCCGCGGGCATCGGCCAGCAGCAAGCGTTGCTCAGTGGCACTGTTGACCGCTGCGGCCAGCCAGCGCGCGGGTGCGAACACCACCACCGCCACCAGCAGCCCGAAGGCGGCACCGACCCAGCCCCAGCGTCTCATCGCGACACCCTCGCATGTGATCCGCCGGTCGCGTTGGCGCTCACGACGCCCCGCCGATCGCCACCACCAGGGTGCCGCTGGTGCCTTCGGTGCTGCGGCTGAAGGTGGCTTCCAGCGGCCGCGCGCGAGCGCCCGAGCGGGCTTCGGCCAGCCAGTCGCGCAGTGCGCCGGTGCTGGCATTGGTCAAGTTGAGCACCGCGCGGTCGCCTTGCAGCGTCAGCTTGCCGGCTTCGCCCAGGCGCCCGGTGGCGGCTTGCAGCGCGGCCGTGGCCTGCTGGCGGTTGATCGGCGGAGCGGCGCGCAGCTCGGCAGCTTCGGCGGCCATTGCCTGCATGGTCTGCAACTGCGCATCGAGCGCGTCCAGCTGGCGCGGCGCGGTGCGAACGGTCTGCAGCGCTGGCGACAGCGCCAGCACCCACAGCAGGTACAAGCCGAGCACGCTGGCGGCCACCACCACCAGGCGCCGCTCGCGGGTTGGCAGCGCGTGCCACCAGGCGCTTGCCGGAGCCAGGCGCTGGCGCATTGGGTGCGCGTTGGAGTCAGCGGTGGCCATCAGCTGTCAGACCCGGTCATGCTGCGCTCCGGGGAACCGGTGCCACCGCCGTGGGGGGTGTCGCGCCATTCACGCCTGCCGCACGGGCCGTGCCCGGAGCCCCGGCAGACGCCGCTGGCGCCCGCGTGACCGTGAGCCGGCCTTCGCTGAAGTCGGCCGCGTAGCCGCTGCCGCGCAAACGGTCGCGGAACTGGGTGATCTGCGGTTCGCCGAAGCCTTGCGCGGCCAGGATCAGGGAACCGGACTCGAAGCGCAGGGTCTGGATCGGACCGGTGCCGTCGGGCCAGGCTGCTGCTGCTGCACCCAGCAGACTTTCCAGATCGCCATCGCCGGGGCGGCCGGCTGACGCGCGCAAGCGTTCGGTTTCGCGCTGCATCTGCAACGGCGCATCCAGCACGGCGCGCACATTCGGGTGGGTGGTTTGCAGCAAGGTGGTCATGGCGCTGCGGCGTTCGGTGATCTGGCGTTCCATCTGCCATGCCTGCAGGTTCAAGCCCAGCACCATCACCGCAGCCAGCGCCACCAGGCCGAAGCGAACCGGGCGCCACGCTGCGGTGTTGAAGTTGCGCAGGACCTCTCGCAAGGCGCGGGTGCCGCGGTGGTGAGGCGCCAGGTCGAACTGGCGCAGATCGAGCGGGCCGGCAGCGGCTTCGAGCCAGCGTTCGGCCTCGCCCAGCAATTCGACCGGAGCGCCCAGCCATTGCTCGGCTGCTGCTGCGGCCGCCGGCGTGGCGGTCCAGCGGCCGGCCGGCAATTCGGCCAGCGCTGCACCGCCTGTCGGCGCCGCGTTGAAAACCAGGGCGCGGGCCAACGCACCGTTCAGTCGCAGCACGGCCACGCCTTCGGGGCGAGCCAGCACCAACCAGGGCAGCGCCGGCGCACCGCCATCGCTGCTGTAGAAATGACCGCGCAGCGGACCCGCAGCCGCATCGGGGGCGGCGGCATCGGCGCCCTTGGCTGCCGACGCCGACCCGTCCACCGGCAAGGGCAGACTCAGCGGCGCGACCGCGTCGATCCGGACCCCGGACGCTTCCAGCGCCGCCAGAGCCGCCACCAGGCGGGTGCGCTGGGTCACCGCGACCCAGCCGACCTGGCCAGCGACAGCACCCGGTGCCAGCGCAAAGTGCAGCGCCTCGTCGTCGTCCAGCAGGGTTTCTTCCATCGAACCCAGCAAGGCGGCGCGCATGCGGGCCGGCTGTGCTTTCGGGATCGCAACACGGTGCCAGCTGACATCGGCATCGGCCAGCAGCAGCACCACACGGTCGGCGCGCGGCAACAACGACGCAGCGACGGCGCCGCTTTGCGCCACGCTGCGGCCGTCGTCGCTGGTGACGAAGGGCCATTCGGAGGGAATGCGCAGCCCGGCGGCGCTTTCGTACCCGGCAGCACGGGCGGCCAGGCGCTCGCGCGGCGGAAGCTGGATCGCAAGAACAGTCATCGAGACAAGATCACGGGGCGGACAAGCAAAGGGGGTGGCAGCGGGTGCCGGGGCCAGCTTCCCGGTTTCCCGGTCTCACCGGGTTTTCGCAGGCTTAAACCGTATTGTGGCCTTGCACCGTGGGCAGACGGTGTCCAGCAATCGGCAGTTGCGCCGTTGTGCGTGACGCACGACAGCGTCCGCTGCCACCGCGCCGATTTCAGCGACCACCGGCCACGGTTTGCGCGTCCAGACTGCGCCGCTCGGTGCGCCGCACAGTGACCTGCTGGCCATTGGGAATGCGCTGCAGCAACGACCGCTCCTCCACCACCCGGTCTTCGAGCCGCAGGCGGCCAGTGACCTCGAACCAGTTCGACGAAACGCCGACGCGCGGGGCCGAGGCTGCGCCCTCCGGAGGCTTCGGCAAATACGGCTCCAGCGCGGCATAGCTCTGAAACGGTTCCCGCTGGCGCACCTGGATCAAGCGCTCGGCGCTGCCCAGGTCGAGGTTGTCGATGGCCGCCACCAACACCTCGCGCGACGCGGTGTTGACATTGACCGTGGTCGCCTCCGGCAGCAATTCGACAAACGGCCGCAGCCGTTCCAGCGTGGCCGGGTCGATGCCGAACCACGCCAGGTCCGACACGGTGGCCGGCCGGATCGGCGTGGTTGCGCTGCCGCCGCTCTGGACCGCCATCTGCACCGCAACCAACCCGTCCCGGATGCGGTCGGCGGTGTCGGTGGGCGCGCCAGCGGTTTCCGCCAGCCGCCTGAAAGCCTCGACCTGCGCCGGGATCGGCTTGCCATCGTTGGTAACCAGGCTGCGCAGGTTGAAGCGCGACTGGGCGTCGACGATCGTGCCGGAGAGGAAGGCCTCGGGGCCGGTGTCGACGTTGTTGTCCTTGTCGGCTGCCAGAAAGGTCGACAGCCGCGCTTCGGCCAGTGGCGTCGCCCAGGGCTCGTTCAGGGAATCGAACTGCGCACCACTGGTGCTGCGGGCGTCTTCGCGCAGGATCAGCCTCGCCCAGTCCAGCGCGCCGATCAGGATCCACGACGACTGGGCGCGGGCGCGTTCGGCGGCTTCGACGGTGATCGCACGCTGCTGCTGCCACACCATCGCCGCGGTGATCGTGGTCACCAGCCCCAGGATCAGCATCGCCAGCAGGAGCGCGGCGCCGCGCTGGCCATGGTGGCAGCAATGCGGGCGTCGAGCGGGGCGTGGCATGGGTCCGTTCGTCTGCACGGCAGTCACTCCCCAGGCCCCAGCGCCACGTCGCGGGTCAGCGTCTGGTTGTCCAGCGTGACGACCATGCGCACGCCACCCGGCAGGGTCAGCCGCTGCGGTTGTCCCGGCGCAGGACCGCCGCCGACGATGGCATCCGCACTCGGCGCGGCGACATTGCCGGTCGATTGGGCATTGCTCCAGTTGCCGTCGAAGTTGAAATAGACCTGCCACGTGCTGGCGCCTTCGGCCACGGTGAGCTGCCCGGGCTCGGTGCCCAGCAGTTGTTGGCTGCGCAGCCAGCCTTCTCCTAGCTCGGCAGCGCGCACGTAGGCCGGTCCTGCCCAGCGCTGCCACAAACCGCCGCGCACGGCCCAGGCCACCACTTGCACGCCATCGTCGGTGCGGCGCGTCAGGCGCAGGGTCTGGCCGTCGAAGGCGATCGCCGG
Source organism: Burkholderiales bacterium (assembly GCA_038258365.1). Classification (GTDB taxonomy): domain Bacteria; phylum Pseudomonadota; class Gammaproteobacteria; order Burkholderiales; family Burkholderiaceae_C; genus Rubrivivax. The sequence continues at coordinate 18,258 of JBBSPW010000016.1, forward strand.
CACGGTGCCGGTGTCGAACACCGCCTTCAGATCCTGCTCCCACTGGGTCATCACGGTGGCCAGGCGGGCGCTGCGTTCGATCGCCGCGCCGCCACTGTCACGCGCCCGCACGATGCCGTCCAAGCCCTGCCAGGCGAGCGTGGCCAGGATCGCCATCACGAACAGCGCCACCAGCACCTCGACCAGGGTGAAGCCGCGCGCGGCCGGTGGCTGGCGGCGGCGAACCCGATGGCGCGATGCCAGGGTCATTGCCGAGACAGCACTGTCGACAAGCTCACCAGCACATGCCCGGTGGCGTCGCTGACCACCGCATCGACACGGCGGAAGTTCGGGTTCGGCGTCGGCCGTGTCAGCAGCTTTCCGGCGTAGCTGAGACCCAGTTGCTCGCAACTGAAGTCGGCGTCGCCGATGCCCGGCAACTGGCGCGACAAGCGCAGGTTGGTGAGTTGGTTGTCGGCGCACCATTGCGCGGCCATCACCTCGCCCAGGCGCTGGGCGTTGTCGGTCAGCACCCCGGCTGCGCGCAACCCGGCGCCGAGGGCGATGGCCACCACCGCCAGCGCCACCAGCACCTCCAGCAGGGTGAAGCCGCGGTTGCTGTTCGCGGTCATCAGGGTCGTGTCCCGGGCGCAGCAGGCGCGCCGTCGGCAGTGGCGTTGACCGCCGCAAAAGCCGCCAGACCGTCGGTGGCCAGCTCCAGCCGCTGTGCGCCCAGGCTCAGCACGATGCGTTGCGGCGGCAGGATCGCCTGCGGCCCCAAGACCACCGCCCCACCACCGACCACCTGGGCACGGGTTTCAGGGTCGAGCCAACGAGTCGGCATGGCCTGCCGGGCGGGGATGCCGACAAAGTTGAACTGCGCGGCTTCGACGGCGGTCGATCCTGCGCTGCGGCCGGTGTCGGCGGTGGGCATCCACCGCACCGCGACGCCGGTCACCCGAGCCTCGGCGCGCGCCTGCTCCAGCAACGCCGCCAGCCGCTCGCCTTCGCGCGACAAGCGGGTGGCTTCGGGGTCGCGAATCGCCAGCGCCACCAAACCCACCGACAGCGCCACGATCGCCAGCACCACCAGCAACTCCAGCAAAGTGAAGCCGCGCGGCCCTGCCGGCGCACCACCGCAGCGCCGGCCGAACGGTGGCTTCAGTGCGCCGAAGCGGCTACTGCCAAGAGCCGATGTCGGCATTCTTGCCTTCGCCACCCGGCTGGCCGTCTGCGCCGAAGGTGAAGACATCGATCTCGCCCTTCAGCCCCGGATTGAGGAACTGGTAGGGGCGGCCCCACGGGTCGGCTGGCAACTTGTCCACATAGGGCTTCCAGTTGGGCGGAATGACGCCAACGGTGGGCTTCTTCGACAAGGCTTCCAATCCCTGATCGCTGCCGGGATAGCGCTGGTTGTCGAGCTTGTAGAGCTTCAGCGCCTGCATCAGGTTGTTGACATCGGTGCGGGCCGCGGTCACGCGGGCATCGTCGGCGCGGTCGATCAGGTTGGGCACGATCAGGGCACCGAGCACGCCGATGATCACCAGCACCACCATCAACTCGATGAGGGTGAAGCCGCGCTGGCGATTGCGATTGCGAGCGAGCGAGCCGCTCAAGACCGATTGAACGAGAGCGGCACAACCACGGCTGGCAGACAGAGACATGGGGATTGCGGCACGCGGTGAAGCGCCCGCTGTCACAGGACGCTGAATGATAATCGGCCACCATGTGGACACGGATTGGCACGGCGTTGGTTTGGGCCCTGGTGGCGGCAGCGCTGGCCTTCTGGGGGCTGCGGCTGTTCGGCGCTTCGCAGCCGGCGCCACCGAACGCGCAGGTGGCGTTGCCGCCGGGCGCGGTGGCCGGCGATCTGACCCGCTTGCTGGGCACCGACCCCGTTCCAGTGGCCGCAGCCGAAGCGCCGCAAGCCGCACCCGATCCACGCTTCCAGCTCGTCGGGGTGGTCAGCCCACGGTCTTCGCGCGCGGCGTCCGAGGGCGTGGCGGTGATCGTGGTCGATGACAAGCCGGCCCGCGCCTACCGCATCGGCGCGGTGGTCGATGGCCAAACGGTGTTGCAGTCGGTGTCGCCGCGCGGGGCGAGCCTGGGTCCCAAAGGCGGCGCTGCCCTGGTGGCTCTGGACCTGCCGCCGCCGGCTGCCGCCGCCACCGGGCAGTTGCCGCCGGCCGGCGCCGGCGTGCCCGGCGGATCTGGGAGCGTGCCCGTGTACCGTCCACCCGAAGCGCCGCGGCAGCCGCCGCAACTGCAGCAAGCGCCCCAAGCGCCCCGCCCGGGCGCGCAGCCCCCGAACTTCCAGCAATTCCCGGCCAAGACGTCGCCGGCGTTGATGCGCCAGCAGCAACAGCAAGAGCAGCAGCAGGCTCAGCCGCCGCAGTCCCAGCCGGCGATGGTCGATCAGGCGGGTGCACCGCTGCGTTGACGCTGCTGCCAGCCCTGCAACGGGCTTCGTTGCGGGTGCAAGTCACCGGTGCGCGCCTAAGGGCGCGAGTCAGTCCGGCGTGTCGTTCAACGGCGTGGGCTCGGTGCGGGCATGGGAACGCCCTTCACGTTCGGGGTCGGGTTCCGCGTCCGGGTCCGGCTCCGACTGAGGAAGCGGCAGGCTGCCCTGCGCTTCCAGCGCCCCGGGCAACGTAGGCCCCGGGTCCTCGCCATCGGCGACTTCGGTCAACAGCGCCGCAGCGCTGCGCACCAGCGGCCAGGCGAGCGTGGCGCCCGTGCCATCGGTGCTTTCGAGCCCCATCTCGAGCAGAGCGGAAGCGCGGAACAGGTTCAAAGCCTGGTCCAGCCCCTGGTGGGTGTGGCTGCGGCAGAACACGCAATAGTCGGTGACGGGCTGGGCGATGCGCGCGGCCACCACCAGGGCGGCGCAAGCGGACATGCCATCGACCATCAGCAGGTGTCGCTTGCTGGCGGCCACCAGCATCACGCCCACCATCACCGCGATCTCGAAACCGCCCAGCGCCGCCAGCGATTCGATCGGATCGTCGACATCCCGGTGGCGGCCGAGCGCGCTTTTCAGCACCACCATGCGGCTCGCCAGCACATCGCTGTCCATGTCGTCTCCGCTGATGACCAGGTCCCGCAGCGGGCTGTCGGTCAGCCGCGACAGCAGCAGCGCCGCGCTTTCGTGCGCCCCGACGCCCACCCCCGCCAGGATCGTCACGTTGCCCTTCAACTTTTCGCCGATTTCCATGCCGGCGCGCAGCCCGGCGCGCGCTTGCTCGATCGACATCGCCGGGCCGACGCGCACATTGCGGGTGCCATGAGCGATCTTGCGAACCAGCAGCCGATCGGCGGCAGGCAGGTTTTCGGCCATGCCGCAGTCGACCACGGTCAACTCGATCTGCTGGCTGCGCGCAAACACCGCCAGCGGGAGCTGGTTCTTCAGCAGCATCTGCACCGTCTCATGGGTGGCACAGCGCTGTTCGGCGACACCGTCCACCGCCAGACCATGGTCGGCCGCGAACACCATCAACTGCGGATGATGCAGTCGCGGCTTGAGGGTGTTCTGCATCATCCCGAGCCGGATCGCCAGCGGTTCCAGCTCACCGAGGTTGCCGCCGATTTCGCTGCGCTTGTAGAGCTTTTCGCGCAGCGCCTGTTCCAGCAGCGGGTTGGTGGTCGGGGCGACCAGCGATCGGGTGATGGCCATGACGGCGGAGTTTAGCCAGGGCGAATCCTCGCACCTACTTCAAGAACAGCCCGATCAACGGGTTGTGCGTTTCTTCGCTGCACGGATAGGCCAGGCCGCGCAAGAAATCGCGCAGCAGCGCCGCGTCGCCGGCCGGCACCTGCAGGCCGACCAGGATGCGGCCGTGGTCGGCGCCCTGGTTGCGGTAGTGGAAGAGGCTGATGTTCCAACCCGGGTCGAGTGCGCCCAGAAACCGCATCAGCGCGCCGGGCCGCTCCGGAAATGTGAAGCGAAACAGCCGTTCATGGCCCGCCAACTCGCTGCGGCCGCCCACCATGTGGCGCACATGCTCCTTGGCCAGGTCGTCGTCGCTCAGATCGACTGTGGCGAAGCCGTTCTTGTCGAAGGCACGGCGCAGGCGGTCGGCTTCATCGCGGCGCTGAATCGCCAGGCCCACAAAGACATGCGCCGCGTCGGCATGCGAAATGCGGTAGTTGAACTCGGTCACCGCGCGGGGCCCGATCAACTCGCAGAGTCGCTTGAAGGCGCCGCGCTGCTCGGGGATCGTGACAGCGAACAGCGCTTCACGCTGCTCACCGAACTCGGCCCGCTCGGCCACGAAACGCAGCCGGTCGAAGTTGATGTTGGCGCCGCAGGTCACCGCTGCCAACGTGCAGCCCTTGGCGCGGTGCAGCTGCACGTATTGCTTCAATCCCGCCACGCTCAATGCGCCCGCCGGCTCCAGCACGCTTCGGGTTTCCTGAAACACATCCTTGATCGCTGCGCACACCGCGTCGGTGTCGACGACCACGAAATCGTCGACCAAGGCGCGCGTCACGCGCAAGGTCTCGACGCCCACGCGCTTGACCGCCGTGCCGTCGGAGAACAAACCCACATCGGCCAAGTGCACCCGCCGACCGCGCCGCACCGACTGCAGCATGGCGTCGGAATCCACCGTCTGCACACCGATCACCCGCACCTCGGGTCGCAAGGCCTTGATGTAGGCCGCCATGCCCGAAACCAGACCCCCGCCGCCGATCGCCACGAACACCGCGTCCAGCGGGCCCTGGTGCTGGCGCAGCATCTCCATCGCAACCGTGCCTTGGCCGGCAATCACATCGGGGTCGTCGAAGGGGTGGACAAAGGTCAAGCCGCGTTCGGCCTGCAGTTGCTGCGCCAGCTCCTGCGCGTCGGAGAAGCTGTCGCCATGCAGCACCACCTCGGCGCCATGCGCTTGCACCGCATCGATCTTCACGCGTGGAGTCGTCACCGGCATCACCACCACCGCGTCGCAGCCCAGCCGCCGGGCCGCCAGCGCCACGCCTTGCGCGTGGTTGCCGGCCGATGCGCAAATCACACCGCGCGCCCGGGCTTCGGCCGACAGCAGCACCATCTTGTTGTAGGCGCCGCGCAGCTTGAAGCTGAACACCGGCTGCTGGTCTTCACGCTTGAGCAGCACCGTGTTGGCCAGGCGGCGCGACAGCTGCGGTGCCGCGCTCAGGGTCGTTTCGACCGCCACGTCGTAGACGCGCGCGGTGAGGATGCGCTTGAGGTAGTCGGCTGCGATCCGTCGGCCGAGCGGTGTCAATTCGCGGGCGGCAGGCAAGCCCGACTGGGCGCACGCCTTGCCAGCTGCGTCGGTGCGAGCGCCCCTTTTGGCTGCGGCCATGTCCGGTTCCGATCGATCGACTCAGGGGCCGGAATGATAGAGAGCGTGGCTGCGCGCCTCGGCCAAAAAAAGACCCGGGGCCTTGGGAGCCCCGGGTTGAATCCACCGTTTGGGGTGGAGGAGACAATCGGCGGGCATCGTGTCGCGAAGCCCTCGAAGGCAGTCTAGCAGAGCGATGCTGCAGTGCAATATCTTGCGCAATGTCACCCGCCGCATCGGCCCACACCACCCACATCGAGAGGAATCGCAGATGGATTGCACCGTGCATTGGACCCCGCAAAGCGGCATGGGATTCGTGGCCGAGACCGGCAGTGGCCACATGCTGAACATGGACGGTGCCCCCGACGGCGGTGGCCGCAACCTGGCTCCTCGCCCGATGGAAACGGTGCTGGCAGGCACGGGCGGCTGCAGTGCCTACGACGTGGTGCTGATCCTGCAGCGCGGGCGCCACGACATACGGGGATGCACGGTGCGCCTGCAAGCCGACCGCGCCGCCGAAGACCCCAAAGTCTTCACCCGCATCGCCATGCATTTCACGGTCACCGGCCGCGCTCTCGCCCATTCCGCAGTCGAACGTGCAGTGGCGCTGTCGCACGATCGCTACTGCTCGGCGACAGCGATGATGTCGCGCACCGCAGAGATCGTCACCAGCTTCGAGATCGTCGAGGGCTGAGTCAGAAACACCCCGGACGGTGCGCGAGCGGCGCTGTGCGCCGACCACCCGGTAGAACCGCGGAACTGGCTTTGCCAGGCCGCAGGCGAGCGCCCACTCGGGGGGGCAGCGACCGTCAGGGAGCGTGGGGGCTCATACCCTTTGTGCGGTGAGTGTCATCACCTTGGAGCTCAAGCGCATCGCCAGCCTTGCCAGCAGCGGCAAACGATCGGCGCCAGCAGCCTCGGCCTGATCGGCATGGCGTCTTTCGTCGTCTTTCATCGCGTCGACGATGGCCCGCGAGCGGTGGTCGGGCGGCGGCAGGCGCTGCATGTGCCCCGCCAGGTGCGACTCGACTTGACGCTCGGTTTCGACGACGAACCCGAGGCTGGCCCGGTCCGATAGCCGCCCCGCCAGCAAACCGATGCCGAAGGCACCGGCGTACCACAGCGGGTTGAGCAGGCTCGGGCGGTCGCCCAGTTCCTTGAGCCGCTGGTAGGTCCATGCCAGATGGTCGGTTTCCTCGCGAGCGGCAGCCTGCATTTGGCTGCGCAGCAACGGGGTTCGGGCGGTCATCCCTTGCGCTTGGTAGAGCGCCTGGGCGCAGACCTCGCCCACATGGTTGACCCGCATCAGGGCGCCGGACAAGCGCCGCTGGTCTTCGCTCATCGGCGCGTCGTCCACACCAGCAGCCGGGTTCGGCCGGGCCGCATGCGGAGTGCCCGCTAACGTGCGCAGGCTGTTGTCCAACGCGGCAATCAGCCGGTCGGTGGGTCGATCGCTTCTCGGCAGGTGTTCAGGCATGGGCTCAGCATAGCGCGGCCCACCCGCCATGCCCGGGCAGTGACCCGTTGTGTCGCCCGGTCGATAAGCAGTCAACCCGTTGTTGCACCACAACAGGCTCAAGCGAATTACGGGGCAACCCTTGGCAATCGGTCGACCCGTCTGGTGCAATACAGCAACTTCCACTGAGGGGGTTGGCCTGATCAGCCCCTTGCCGGGTCTGTTTCCCGATCGGGACCTCTTGTTCAACCTAGGAGATAGTCGCAATGAAAAAATCACTGCTCGCCCTGGCAGCGCTCACGGCGTTTGCCGGTGCAGCCTCGGCGCAATCGTCGGTCACGTTGTTCGGCATCGTTGACGTCAACCTGCGCAACCAAAACAACGGCAACGGCTCGATCAATTCGCTGAGCTCGTCAGGCATCAACACTTCGCGCCTCGGCTTCCGCGGCGTCGAAGACTTGGGTGGCGGCCTGCGTGCCGGCTTCTGGCTCGAAGGCCAGCTCGACCCCGACACCGGCACCGCCCAAGGCCAGACCTGGCAGCGCCGCTCCACCGTCAGCCTGATCGGTGGTTTCGGTGAAGTCCGACTGGGTCGCGACTACAAGCCGACTTTCTGGAACACCACGGTGTTCGATCCGTTCGGCACCAACGGTGTCGGCAGCCAGAACAACGTGTTGCCGACTCTGGGCGGCGCACCCGGTGCTGGTTTCAACCTGGTTCGTGCAGACAACGCCGTCGGCTACTTTTTGCCGGCGCTGGGTGGCGTGTATGGCCAGTTGATGGTGGCTGCCGGTGAGGGCACCACGCAGAAGTACTACGGTGGCCGCATCGGCTACGCCGCGGGACCGTTCAACGTCGCTGCGTCTTATGGCAAGAACGACCAGGAAAGCGGCATCGGCAACTTGCTGAAAAATGACTACAACGTCTGGAACGTGGGTGGCTCGTTCAATGCCGGTTTTGCCACATTCGCCGCCTTGTACAACAAGCACGAGTACACCGACCTGGACCTGACCAGCTACATGGCGGCGGTGACGGTGCCCGTCGGCGCCGGCAAGTTCCAGTTCTCGTACAACCACTCGGATGTGGATGTGCGGATCGCTGGCATCAAGCGCCAGCGTTCGCTGAAGCAATACGCGTTCGGCTACCAGTACGACTTGTCCAAGCGCACCGCGCTGTACGCTCACTACGCGCAGCTCGACAACGACGTGGGTCTGAGCCAGGTCACCTCGGGCAGCGGCCCGTCGGTTGCTGGACGTTCGGGCTTCAAGTCCAAGGGCTACGAGTTCGGCGTTCGTCACAGCTTCTGATCGGCTGCGCCCGCTTGGGCGCATGCGTTCAGATTTGAAGAAGCCGCCTCCGGGCGGCTTTTTTCATGCGACCGTGTGGGTCGACCCCGTTGCTGGACCTTGCTGTCCGACCTCGCTGTTTGATATTCGCGCCGATGCTGGTCTTCATCCTTCGCCGCTTGGCCCAGGCCGTGATCGTGATGCTCACGGTGGCCTTCATCGCCTTCATGCTGTTCCAGTACGTAGGCGACCCGGTCACGAGCCTGCTGGGGCAAGACGCCACCCAGGAGCAACGCACCCAATTGCGCAGGGATCTGGGGATCGATGCCCCGTTTCCGGTGCAATTTGCCAACTTCATCGGAAATGCGGTGCAAGGCGAGTTCGGTCTCAGCCTGCGCCAGGGCCGCAAGGTCTCGTCGCTTATCGCCGAACGCTTTCCGGCCACGATGGAGCTCGCGATGGCTGCCGCCGTGTTGGCGTTGGGGGTTGGCATTCCGCTGGGCGTCTATGCCGCCTTGCGCCGCGGGCGTTTCGGCTCGCAGTTGGTGATGAGCCTGTCGCTGCTGGGGGTGTCGCTGCCCACCTTTTTGATCGGCATCTTGCTGATTCTGGTGTTCTCGGTGACGCTGAAGTGGCTGCCCAGCTTTGGCCGCGGCGACACGGTGCAGCTGGGTTTCTGGAGCACCGGTTTGCTGACGGTCGACGGCTGGCTGCACCTGATCCTGCCGGCAATCACGCTGTCGGTGTTCCAGCTGGCGCTGATACTGCGGCTGGTGCGCGCCGAGATGCTGGAAGTGCTGCGCACCGACTATGTGAAGTTCGCCCGCGCCCGCGGGTTGCACGACCGGTCGATCCACTTCGGCCATGCGTTGAAGAACACCTTGGTGCCGGTGATCACCATCACCGGGTTGCAGCTGGGTGCGCTGATCGCCTTCGCGATCATCACCGAGACCGTGTTCCAGTGGCCTGGCATGGGGTTCCTGTTCATCCAGGCGGTGCAGTTCGCCGATGTGCCGGTGATGGCCGCCTACCTGTGCCTGATCGCCTTGATCTTCGTGGTCGTCAACCTGGGTGTCGATTTGCTCTATTTCGCGGTCGACCCCCGGCTGCGGCTTGAACGACCGGCCGGCGGTCACTGATGGCCCCGCTCGAATCCAAGATCGCCGACCCCGCCTTGCCCGGCCCAGCGGCGCCGGGCCGCCTGGCGCGCTGGCTGGACAGCGATGTCTGGCACAGCTTTCGGACCTCCCCCGTCGCCATCGGTGCCGCGATCATTGCCGCGCTATGCATCTTCGGCTCGCTGTTCGCCCCCTGGGTGGCACCCCACAACCCGTTCGATCTGGCGTCGTTGAACCTGATGGATGCGCGGCTGCCGCCGGCCTGGATGGAAGGCGGCAGTCGCACCTTTCTGTTGGGCACCGACGACCAGGGCCGCGACATTCTCTCGGCGTTGTTCTACGGCGCGCGCATCTCGCTGGCGGTGGGTTTCGCCTCGGTGCTGCTGTCGCTGGTGTTCGGAGTCGGGCTGGGGTTGCTGGCCGGTTTCAGTGGCGGGCGCGTCGACGCCTTGATCATGCGGGTTTGCGATGTGATGCTGTCGTTTCCGTCGATCCTGGTGGCGTTGCTGATCGACGGGGTCGGTCGCGCGATGTTTCCGAATGCCCATGACACCCTGGCGTTCGGCGTGCTGATCGTGGCGATTTCGCTGACCGGCTGGGTGCAATACGCGCGCACGGTGCGCGGCTCGACGATGGTCGAGCGCAACAAGGAGTATGTGCAGGCGGCACGCGTGATCGGCGTGGCGCCGATGCGGATCATGTTCCGCCATGTGCTGCCCAATGTGATGGGGCCGGTGCTGGTGCTGGCGACGATCCAGGTGGCTGCCGCCATCCTGACCGAAGCCACACTGTCGTTTCTAGGGGTGGGCGTGCCGCCCACCAGTCCGTCGTTGGGTACCTTGATCCGGGTCGGCAACGACTTTCTGTTCTCGGGCGAATGGTGGATCACGGTTTTCCCAGGTCTGATGCTGGTGCTGATCGCGCTCAGCGTGAACCTGCTGGGCGACTGGCTGCGCGACGCCTTGAATCCTCGGCTGCAATGAGTGCGGCTGGAACAAGCCTGGACGCAATGAGCGCGCCGGCAACGACAACGGCCATTCCCCCGCTGCTCGAAGTGCGCCACCTGCGGGTCGAATTCCCGACCCGCCGCGGCACCCTGCTGGCGCTCGACGACATCTCGTTCGACATCGCACCCGGCGAAATTCTCGGCGTGGTGGGCGAATCCGGCGCCGGCAAGTCGCTGACCGGCGCGGCCATCATCGGCTTGCTGGAGCCCCCCGGCCGGATCGCCGGCGGCGAGGTGAGGTTGGCCGGTCAGCGCATCGACAACCTGCCGCCCGAGCAGATGCGCCGCATCCGAGGCAAACGCATCGGCGCCATCTTTCAGGATCCGCTGACCTCACTGAACCCGCTGGTGACGATCGGCAAGCAGCTGGTCGAGACGATCCGCACCCATCTGGATGTGAACGCCGCGGAAGCGCGAGAGCGGGCGATCCAGCTGTTGCAGGAAACCGGCATCCCGGCGGCCGAACAGCGCATCGACCAGTACCCGCACCAGTTCAGCGGCGGCATGCGCCAGCGCGTGGTCATCGCACTGGCGCTGGCGGCCGAGCCCGAGCTGATCGTGGCCGACGAGCCGACGACCGCGCTGGATGTGTCGATCCAGGCCCAGATCATCGGCTTGCTGAAAAGGCTCTGCAAAGACCACGGCGCTGCGGTGATGCTGGTGACACACGACATGGGCGTGATCGCCGAGACCTGCGACCGCGTGGCGGTGCTGTATGCCGGCCGTGTGGCCGAGATCGGTCCGGTCGCCGATGTCATCCACCGGGCCGCGCACCCCTACACCCAAGGGCTGATGGGATCGATTCCGGCGATGGACGACACGCGCGAGCGACTGCTGCAGATCGACGGCGCAATGCCGCGGCTGAACGCGATCCCCGCCGGCTGCGCCTTCAACCCCCGCTGCCCACTGGTGATGGAGCGCTGCCGCACCGAGCGGCCCGATCTGCTGGATGCCGGCAGCACCCGCGCGGCCTGCTGGCTGGTCGAGCCTGTTGTGGCCGCCAGATGAAGGGTGTCGACACGTCCCCACTGGTGCAGGTCGACGACCTGGCCAAGACCTTTGATGTCTCCGCGCCCTGGCTCAACCGGGTGGTCGAACGCAAGCCGAGGCAGCTGGTGCATGCAGTCGACGGCGTCTCGTTCCAGATTCACAAGGGCCGCACGCTGGCCCTGGTGGGCGAGTCTGGTTGCGGCAAGAGCACGGTTGCGCGGCTGTTGGTCGGCTTGGTCACCCCGACCCGCGGCACGGTGCGCTTCGACGGCCAGGCCACCGATGCCAGCGTCGACCCAGCCGAGTTGCGGCAGTTGCGGCGCCGCATGCAGATGATCTTTCAGGACCCCTATGCGAGCCTGAATCCGCGCTGGAAGGTGCTGGACATCGTGGGCGAGCCGTTGCGTGAGCATGGGCTCGTGACCGATGCCCGCGGCTTGCAAGAGCGGGTCGGCGCCCTGTTGACCCAGGTCGGAATGGACCCTGCCGACGGGCAAAAGTTTCCGCACCAGTTCTCGGGCGGGCAGCGCCAGCGGATCTCGATCGCCCGCGCTTTGGCGACCGAACCGGAGTTCCTGGTGTGCGACGAACCGACTTCGGCGCTCGACGTGTCGGTGCAGGCGCAGGTGCTGAACATCATGAAAGACCTGCAGCGTCTGCGCGGCTTGACCTACCTCTTCATCTCGCACAACCTGGCCGTGGTGCGTCATGTGGCCGACCGGGTCGGCGTGATGTACCTGGGCCGGCTGGTCGAGGTGGCCGACAAGACCACGCTGTTCGCCCACCCGCGCCACCCCTACACGCGCATGCTGCTGGACGCGATCCCGGACATCCACATGAGCGGTCGCGCCCGCACGCCGGTGCAGGGCGAGGTGCCGAACCCGTTGTCACCGCCAGCCGGCTGCGCCTTTCACCCGCGCTGCCCGCATTGCAATGCGCGCTGCAGCGCCGAGCGCCCAGCGCTGCTAGAAGTCGATGGCGTGCAGGTGGCTTGCCATGCGGTCGAGGAAGGGCGAATCTGATCTGGCTGCCGCGTCCAGCGCCAGGACGGCGGCGGCGCTCAGAGCAGCCGCTCTCCAGCGAACAGCGACGCCACGCTTTCACGCTCGCGGATCAGGTGCACGGCGTCGCCATCCAGCAGCAGCTCGGCGGCGCGCGGTCGGGTGTTGTAGGTGCTAGCCATCGACATCGCATAAGCCCCGGCCGACAGCACTGCCAGCTGGTCGCCCGGCGCCACTGCGAGCAAGCGGTCGTGCCCCAGCCAGTCGCCCGATTCGCACACGGGCCCGACCACTTCCCAGCGCTGCGGCTCGGCCGCTCGTTGCAGGCAGGGCTCGATCGCCATCCACGCGTCGTACAG
>JBBSPW010000017.1:0-30522 GCA_038258365.1 Burkholderiales bacterium
CCCTCGGTCGGCAAGAGCAGCCAGCGCCCGACCCGGGTGATCGAGATCATCGTCGGCAGCGACAAGCGGCTGCAGATTCGCACCGACCAGCAAGACCCAGAAGCGGTGGCGCTGACCGAGCTGGTGGCGCGGGTCCGGCAGCAGCAGGCAGCACCGGTGGCCGTGCCAGCGGGCGGGCGCTCCAAGCCCGTGCCGAATTCGCCCCCACCCGATCCGGCCGATGTGCCGGTGGTCATCAGCGCCGACCGCGCGGTGCGCTACGAAGAAGTGGTCAAGGTGATGGACACGCTGCAGCGGGCCGGCGTGCGGCGCGTGGGGCTGTCGGTCAAGCAGGGCGCGCCCTGAGCGGGTCGGGGCCCATGACCACGCTGACGGCAACGGCCCGCGCAAACGGCAGCGACGGCGGACGTGACCCGCTGCTGCCGCAAGCTGCGGGCACCGACCGACGCGGCGTGGCGCTGGCGGTGGTGGCGCACCTGGGTTTGCTGGCTGCGTTGACGTTCTCGGTCAACTGGCGTGCGTCGCCGCCTGTCACGGTCAGCGCCGAACTGTGGTCGGCGGTGCCCGAAGCGGCTGCACCCAAAGGTGTGCCCGCACCCGAACCGTCGCCGCCTGAGCCTGCACCACCGCCACCGCCACCACCACCACCACCGCCGAAGATCCAGGGACCGGCACCGGCCATCAAACCGATGCAGCCGCTGACCCCGCCGGTCGTGCTGCCGAGGCTGGAAGCGCCGAAGCCGCCCGATATCGTCATCGAGCAGCAGCGCAAGAAGCGCGAAGCGGAAGCCCAGCGCCAACAGGAACAGGTGTTGGCCAAGCAAGCTGCGGCTCAGAAGGCCAAGGAAGCCGCCGAGCGGGCTGCGCAGCAGCTTGCGGACAAGAAGCGTCAGCAAGAAACGCTGCGTGTCGAAAAAGCCGAGAAAGAACGCCTGGCCAAGGTCGAGCGCGAAGAGAAGGCAGAGAAGGAACGGGTTGCGAAGGCCGATGCCAAGCGCCTGGCAGCGCAGCGCAAGGAACAGCTCGACCGCATGCTGGGTCAAGCCGGCAGCGCCACCGGCGGCACCGGCACTGCCGCACGAAGCAGCGGTCCTTCGGCCGCCTACGGCAGCCGACTGGCCGCATTGATCCGCAGCAACTCGGTCTTCACCGGCACCATCGCCGGCAACCCGCCGGCGGTGGTGGAGGTGCGCACCGGGCCGTCGGGCAACATCCTGTCGCGCCGGCTGGTCAAGAGCAGCGGCCATCCAGAATGGGACGAAGCGGTGCTGCGCGCCATCGACCGCACCGCACGCCTGCCGGCCGACACCGACGGGCGCGTGCCGGCCGTGTTGACGATCGAGTTCAAACCGAACGAGTAGCCGCGTCGTCGACCAGGTACTTGCGCACGAAGCCGCGGTCGATGCGGTCCTTCCACCACCATGCCCAGCTCCCCTGCAGCGACAGCCACCCGTAAGTGAGGATGGCGTTACGGTCGCCGGTGGAGATCAGGTTCAACGTGCGGGCCGGTGGGTGGTGCGGCTGCAGGGCCTCGCCAGCCAGCGCGCGCCGCAGGTTGGCCGCCAGCGGCGCGCCCGCGCGCACCGCATAGACCCCGCTGCGCGGGTGCGGCGCATCGTCGCGCACCGCCACATCGCCGGCTGCGAACACCGCTGGGTGCGACACGCTCTGCAGCATGGCGTCGGTGCGGATGAATCCGCGTTCATCCAGCGCCAGACCGCTGCCCTGCAACCAGCGTGGCGCTTCGGAGCCGGTGGCCAGGATCGCCGCATCGCAGGGCATGCGCGTGCCGTCGTCCAGCACCAGCGCGTCGGCCTCGACCGCGTGGCAGCGTCGCTGCAGCACCTGCACCTGGCGCTGCACGAGTGCGCGCGTCACCAGCTTGCGAGCCCGCGGCGGGTAGTCGGCCAGTGCGGGCGGGCCGCCGGTCAGCAGCGTGATCGCGGGAGCTCGCTTGTTCCCCGCGGCCGACGGCGACCCGCGAGACAAGCGGTGTCGCAGCGCCAGCGCCAGCTCCACTCCCGCTGCGCCACCGCCCACCACCACCAGGGCCAGGGCCAGGCTGCCATCCCGAGCGGAGTTGCCCGCTTCGGCTGTCTCTGTCGTCAGCGCCCAAAGCCCGTCCAGGTGCGCCACGAAGTGCTCGATCGGCCGCACGAACAGCGCATGCTCACGTGCGCCCGGCAAGCGGTCGCGTTCCATCACCGCCCCGGTATCGATCGAGAGGATGTCGAATGCCAGCCAGCGCCCGTCTTCCAGCCGAACACGCTGTTGTCCAGCGTCGATCTGCGCGGCAGCACCATCGATCAACACCACCTGCGCCGCAGCCGCCAGCGGCGGCAGCGGAATGGCGCAGTCACCGGCTTCGTAGTGACCCGCCACCAGACCCGGCACCATGCCGGAATACATCTGGCGCCTGAACGGCGTCACCAGGGTGACCTCGGTGCCTGCCAGCGGTTCTTGCCGCAGCGACTGCAGCACATGCACATGGGCATGCCCGCCGCCCAGCAACAGCAAGCGCTGCTTGATCACCGTCGCGCTCAACGGCTGCCGAAGCGCAGGTCGGCGATGTCGGCCACCGACCGGCCGCCGGTGTCGTCTGCATCGGCGCCGATGCCGGCTGCCACCAGCGTCGGCACGGTGTCGGTTTCGTCGCCGAAAGCCCGCTTGAAATCGGCGGCGATGTCGCGGTCTTCTGCCAGCCACTGCATCAGCGGACTGTCCCCATTGCGAAGCACCACGGTGCGCAAGCGGCGGCTGTAGGGGTTCTCGACCACGCTGCCGACCGCCTCGCGCCCGCCCCAGGCCCAGCACAGCGTGGCGGCCGGTAACGGCTCGCCCGTCGCAGCGCGCGCCATGCGCAGCAACTGCCGTTCGCCGAAGCCGATTTGCGACAGCGGCAAGTCGAAGCTCAGGCAGACCTTGGCCGCGACATCGTCCCCGCTCTTCACCCGCAGATCGGTTCCCGGGTTGGGCTGCTGCAGCCGCCACGACCAGCGCAGGCGTTCCGGCGCCTGGATGCCCGGCAGGTTCAGCACCAGGTTGCCATACGAGCCTTCGGCCAGCAGTTGCACCGCAGCGCGGCCATCGATGCGTTCCGGGATGAAGCGGGTGGCGGGCTTGCTTTGGCGAGGCAAGGTCACGACCCGCCAGCCAGGGCCGAAGTGGTCACCGTCGGTCAGCGGCGGCAGCGACTGCGCCATCGCGCCGGTCGTGCCTGCTGCCAGCGCTGAAGTCAGGGCTGAAGTCAGCACCGACGACAAAGCATGCCGCAGCCGCGATTGCAAAGTGCCCGCCCGCTTCAAGCCCGCTGCCAGTTCATGAACCGCTCGACCCATCGCAGCAGCGCCTCGGGCTTGTGGGCGTTCTTCCAGGCGCCAGCCGCACCCGTGTTGACCTCGGCCAGGGTCGGATAGGTGTGGATCGTGCCGAGGATCTTGTTGAGCCCCAGGCCGTGCTTCATGGCCAGCACGTACTCGGCCAGCAGGTCACCGCCGTGCACGCCGACGATGGTGACGCCGAGGATGCGGTCCTTGCCCGGTACCGTGAGCACCTTGACCCAGCCCTTGGTGGCGCTGTCGGCAATGGCGCGGTCGTTCTCGTCGATCTCGTAGCGGGTGACTTCGTAGGGCACGCCTTGCTGCTTGGCTTCGGTTTCGTTGAGCCCCACACGCGCAACTTCGGGATCGATGAAAGTGGCCCACGGAATCACCGAATAGTCGGCCTTGAAGCGCTTCCAGTTGCCGAACAGCCCGTTGACTGCGGCATACCAGGCCTGGTGCGCGGCCGTGTGCGTGAACTGATACGGACCCGCCACATCGCCTGCGGCCAGGATGTTCGGAAAGTTCGTCTGCAGGTACGCATCGGTGGTCACCGTGCGGCCCACCGGAATGCCGAGTTCCTCCAGCCCATAGCCCTTCAGGCGCGCCGAGCGACCCACCGCGCACAGCAGGGTGTCGAAAGGTAGACGCAGTTCTTTGCGTGCGCCGTCGGGCCCTGCTTCGACCACCAGGAATCTCGATGGCGACTCGCCCTCGCCCTCGATCTCGCACCGCAAGGCCTTGTGCCCCGTGCGCACGATCACGCCATCGGCTTCCAATGCCTTGCGCGCGAAGTCCGACACCTCCGGGTCTTCGCGGCCCATGATGCGGTCGGCCATCTCGACCTGGGTCACGCGGGTGCCGAGCCGGGCGAAGCTTTGCGACAGCTCGCATCCGATCGGTCCTCCGCCCAGCACCACCATCTCTCTCGGTTGCTTGCGCAAGCCCCACAAGGTGTCGCTGGTGAGGAAGCCCGATCGATCGAGCCCGGGCAGGGGCGGCACGAAGGGCTCGGCCCCGGTGGCGATGACGATGCTGCGCGTGGTCAACACCTGCTGGCTGCCGTCTTCGGCGGTGATCTGGACGCGCCACGGGTCGATGATCCTCGCCTTGCCCAGCTGCACATCCACACCCAGCCCGCGGTAGCGGGCCACCGAGTCGTGCGGCTCCACCTGCTTGACGATGTTCGACACGCGTTCCATCACCTCGGCAAAGTCCACTGTCAATTCGGCTTGCGAAATGCCGTAATCGGCGCTGTGCTGCATCTGCCGCACCAGCGTGGCGGTCTTGATCAGCGCCTTGCTGGGCACGCAGCCATAGTTCAGGCAGTCGCCGCCCATCTTGTGGCCTTCGACCAATGTCACCTTGGCCTTGACCGCCGCAGCGATGTAAGCGGTGACGAGCCCGGCAGCGCCAGCGCCGATCACGACCATGTTGCGGTCGAACGAGGCCGGTTTCTGGTCGGCAAAGGGCGCATAGACACGCCGCGCCTTGATCGCATCGGCGATCTTCTTGGCGATCAACGGGAAGACGCCCAGCAGCACGAACGCCCCGATCAGCCCCGGCGACAGAATGCCGGCGAGCGAATCGATCTGCCCCAGTTGCGTGCCGGCCAGCACATAGACGATGGTGCCGGCCAGCATGCCGAGCTGGCTGACCCAGTAAAAAGTGCGTGCCTTGATCGAGGTCAGCCCCATCACCAGGTTGATGACGAAGAAAGGAAACAGCGGCACCAGGCGCAAGGTGAACAGGTAGAAAGCGCCTTCACGTTCGATTCCCTTGTCGATCTCGGCCAGCTTGTTGCCGAAGCGGGACTTGATGCTGTCGCGCAGCACATAGCGCGCCACCAGCATCGCCAGCGTGGCGCCGATGCTGGACGCAAACGACACGATCACCGTGCCCACCACCAACCCGAAGATCGCGCCGGCCAGCAGCGTCATGATCGCTGCGCCGGGCAGCGACAGCGCAGTCACGGCCACATAGGCGGCGACGAAGCCACCGATCACCAGCGCCGGCTTCGACTGGTACAGCGCAACGAAATCCGCTTGTGCAGCCTTGATGTAGGCCAGGCTGAGGAAGCGGCCCAGGTCGAAGACGAAGAAAGCCGCGACCAGTGCCACCACTCCCACCAACAGCAAAATTTTCTTGCGGTCCATCTCGGCCCTTACTCTTGTCGTTGTAAATGGGTCGCCGGGTGGCGCCCGCGATTACAACGCACTGCGAGCGGCATCAGGCGATGGTGCCTTCGCTGAAACGCAGATCCGGTGCGTGGCTGTGCGCCATGGCGCATGACAAAGCAAGCTGCACCCCTTGCACCATGGTTGCCAGCGGCATGCTGGAATGCAGGCCGGGCATGCGCGCTGCCTGTTCAGGCAGCAGTGGCAGATGCATGAAGCCGGCGCGGGTTTGCGACAGGGCTCGCGGCTGATCGCGACGCTGGCTCTGCAGCGCGTGCATCAAACCGTAGAACACATGGTTGCAGACGAACGTGCCAGCGCTTTGCGACACCGAAGCCGGCAAGCCCGCTTCGCGCAACGCCATCACCATCGCCTTGATCGGCAGGGTGCTGAAGTGGGCGGCTGGTGCGCCGGCTATCACCGGTGAATCGATGGGTAGCGCTCCAGCGTTGTCGGCAATGCGTGCGTCATCGACATTGATCGCCACGCGTTCAATCGAGAAATCAGCGCGACCGGTGGCCTGGCCCAAAGCCAGCACCAGCACGGGTTCGGTGGCAATCAGGGCCTCGTTCATCACCTCCAGCGCCGCACCGAACACGCAGGGCACTTGCAGGCCGACGATGCGGGCACCGGCGACGCGTTGCCCGGCGAGCGCCTGCACGACCTGCCAGGATGGGTTGACCGTCTCGCCACCGAAGGGCTCGAAACCGGTGAGCAGAATGGCGCGGTCCACTACGGCTTCTTGTCGTAGAAGTGCTTGGTTTGCACCGCGCCCTTCGGGAACACCTTGCGCAAGCCCATGCGCAGGGCGGCATCGGCCTGCAGCACCACATCGCGAACCGGTTGCTCGGGCCGGCCCCTGAACGAGGTGACATGAAAGTAGTCGCCGACATCGGCGGGCTGCTTCGAGAAGTAGTAGTTCGACACGCAACAGCGCTGCGCATCAGCGACCACCGGCGACACCGAGTGCCACGACCTGCGGTGGGTGACCATGATCGCCAGCCGGTTGAAGCGGCTTTCGATCGTGATCGGCTGTCCCTTGACCCCCTGCGGCCACAGCTCGAGATTGCCGCCGTTGTCCAGTTGCCAGTCTGGCGACACGTAGTACAGAAGATTGAGTACGCGGTATCGGGCGCAGTCCTTGTCGTGCGAGTTGTCGATGTGCGGATTCAGAAAGTGAGCCTGCGACATCATCGATATGCCGCCGGCGTACAGCTTGTCGTCCGGCTCCAGCTCACGCAGGCCGGTGATGCGCCCGACCAGTTCCACCACCCGCGGGTCCTGAAACGCAAACAGCGCTTCTTCCAGGATCGGGGCGTACCGGTCCATCTGCGCAGCCACGTGCTTGTGCTCTCGAAGGCTTTTGCGTGTGCGCATCGAGCCGCTGTCCGGGTAGGCCGCTCGAATCTGGTTTGCAAGCGCCGGGTCGAGGACATCGTCGACCACGCAATGGCCGACCACGCCCGATGACTGCCACGCATCCCGCAGCTGGGCTTCGATCGGCGCCAAACGCGCGACGATGCCGTCGGCCATCTCGGTTCTGTCTACCTGGCTTTTCCGCAGCATCCAGCGCATCTCATCGATTGTTTCTGGCGCTGGATTCTACAAAGCTGCGGTGCGGTCCTTTGCTGTGCCGTACCCGCCGCCGCCCGGCGTTTCGATCACGAACACATCGCCCACCGCCATGTCTGCCGAGCCGATGTGCGACAGGTGCTCGACGCTGCCATCGGCGCGCTCGATGCGGTTGATGCCGACCTGCCCCGGCTCACCACCGGCCATGCCGAAGGCCGGCACGGTGCGCCCGTTGCTGAGGATCGATGCGGTCATCGGCTCAAGGAAGCGCACGCGGCGCACGCCGCCGTCACCGCCTTTCCATCGCCCCTTGCCGCCCGATCCGTGGCGGATGGCATAGCTGTCGAGCCGCACTGGAAAACGAAACTCCAGCACCTCGGGGTCCGTCAGGCGCGAGTTGGTCATGTGGGTCTGGACCACGCTGGTGCCGTCGAAGCCTCCGGTGGGCCGGCCTTCAGAATCGGTCAGCACCCCGGCGCCACTGCCCCCGCTGATGGTTTCGTAGTACTGGTGTGCCTCGTTGCCGAAGGTGAAGTTGTTCATCGTGCACTGGCCGGCCGCCATCACCCCGAGGGCGCCGTAAAGCGCGTTGGTGACGCAGGTGCTGGTCTCGACATTGCCGGCCACCACCGCAGCCGGCGGGTTCGGGTTCAGCATGCAGCCTTCGGGCACGATCACATGCAGCGGTTTCAGACACCCGGCGTTGAGCGGAATATCGTCGCCCACCAGGGTGCGAAAGACATACAGCACCGCGGCCATCGTCACGGCCTTCGGGGCGTTGAAGTTGTTGGGCAACTGCGCGCTGGTGCCGCTGAAGTCGATCGTCGCCTCTCGTTGTTCGGCGTCGACCGTGACAGCCACATGAATCTCGGCGCCGTTGTCCAGCGGCAGTTTGAAGTTCCCGTTCTTCAAAATCGTGATCACCCGCCGAACCGATTCCTCGGCGTTGTCCTGCACATGACCCATGTAGGCATCGACCGTGTCGCGACCGAATTGGTCGACCATCGACTGCAGCTCCTGCACACCCTTTTCGTTGGCAGCGATCTGCGCGCGCAGGTCGGCGATGGTCTGGTCCGAGTTGCGCGCCGGATAACGACCCGAGCCCAACGCAGCGCGCAGCTCGGACTCCCGCATCACGCCGTCTCGCACCAGCAAGAAGTTGTCCAGCAGCACCCCCTCTTCGTCGATCGTTTGACTGAAGGGCGGCATCGAACCGGGCGTGCTGCCGCCGATATCGGCATGGTGGCCGCGGCTCGCGACATAGAAAGCGGGCCGGTCAGCGTCACCTTCGAGGTAGGTGGGCGTGACCACGGTCACATCCGGCAAGTGCGTGCCACCGTGGTAGGGGTCGTTCAACACATAGACATCGCCGCGCTGCATCTGCGGGTTGCGCTCGATCACGGTCTTGATGCTTTCGCTCATCGAGCCCAGGTGCACCGGCATGTGCGGCGCATTGGCGATCAACTCGCCCTGCGCGCTGAAGAGCGCGCAGGAAAAGTCCAACCGCTCCTTGATGTTGACCGAGTAGGCGGTGTTCTGCAGCCGCAGCCCCATCTGCTCGGCGATGTTCATGAAGAGGTTGTTGAAGACCTCCAGCATCACCGGGTCGGCATCGGTGCCGATGGCATGCTGGTCGGCGCGGGGCCTGACGCGCTGCAGTTCAAACGCGCCGTCGGCCCTCAGCAGCGCCTGCCAGCCGGGCTCGACCACCGTCGTTGCATTGGCCTCGGCCACGATCGCCGGGCCGTCGATGGTGGCGCCGGCCCGCAGCGATTCGCGCTGGTACAGGCAGGCCTCGTGCCAACTGCCGCTGTGCATGCGCACGGTGGCATCGGCGTCAGGGCTGTGCGGGTCGGCAGCCACCGACGCAGACGCATCGGCAGCCGGGTCGCCTTCGCCCGCACCCACGGCTTCGGCCGACACCGCCTCGATCACCAGCGAGCGACCCGGCATCAAGAACGCGAACCGCTGCTTGTAGCCGGCTTCGAAGGCCGTGCGGATGGCGTCGATGTCGCCGAAGTCCACCACCAATGCGGTGTCGGTGCCGTCGTAGCGCACATGGATGCGCTGGCGGGTGCGGATCGCGGGGGCGGCCACCCCCTGGCTCGCCACTTCGTCATGCGCATCGCGGCCGATCGCCTGCAGCCGCTCGGCCGCCGCAGCCAGCCCGTCGGCATCCAGTGGCAACTCGATGGCCGCTTCGCGCATCGCGATCTGGTCCGCGAGCCCCATGCCGTAGGCCGACAGCACCCCCGCCAGCGGGTGGATGTAGATGCGCTGCATGCCGAGTGCATCGGCCACCCCGCAAGCGAACTGCCCGCCGGCGCCGCCGAAGCATTGCAACGTGTAGCGCGTCACGTCGTAACCCCGCGCCACCGAGATGCGCTTGATGGCGTTGGCCATGTTTTGCGTGGCGATCTGCAGGAAGCCTTCGGCAAGCGATTCGGCTGTGGTGTCGCGCCCTGTCGCTTGCTGCACTTCGGCAGCCAGCGACTCGAAGCTGGCGCGGACCCCGTCCGCATCCAGCGCTTCATCGGCAGCCGGCCCGAACACCTTCGGAAAATGCGCCGGCTGGATCTTGCCCAGCAGCACGTTGGCATCGGTGGTGGCCAGCGGCCCGCCCCGCCGGTAGCTTGCCGGCCCCGGGTTGGCACCCGCACTGTCGGGACCGACCCGCAGCCGCGCGCCGTCGAACTGCAGCACGCTGCCACCGCCTGCGGCAACGGTGTGGATGCTCATCATCGGCGCCCGCATCCGCACCCCTGCGACTTGCGTCTCAAACGCGCGCTCGAACTCGCCGGCATAGTGGCTGACATCGGTGCTGGTGCCGCCCATGTCGAAGCCGATCACCTTCGGATGGCCGGCTGCGGTCGCCGTGCGCACCATGCCGACGATGCCGCCGGCGGGGCCGGACAGGATCGCGTCCTTGCCCTGGAAGTGATGCGCTTCGGTCAGCCCGCCGCTGCTTTGCATGAAGAACAGGCGCACTCCCGGCATCTGGCTCGCGACGCGGTCGACATAGCGACGCAGGATCGGCGACAGGTAGGCGTCGACCACGGTGGTGTCACCGCGCGAGACCAGCTTCATCAGCGGGCTGACCTCGTGCGACACGCTTACCTGCGCGTACCCGATCTCGCGCGCGAGCGCTGCCGCTGCGGCTTCGTGCGCCGGGTAACGGTAGCCGTGCATGAAGACGATCGCGCACGCGCGAATGCCATCGTCGAAGGCGGACCGCAGGTCGGTGCGCAACAGCGCTGAGTCCAGAGCTTGCAGCACATCGCCATGGGCGCCCATGCGTTCCTGCGCCATCACCACCCGGTCGTACAGCAACTCGGGCAGCACGATGTGGCGGTCGAACAAGCGCGGGCGGGCCTGGTAGGCGATGCGCAAGGCATCGCCGAAGCCTTGCGTCGTGACCAGCAGGGTGCGATCACCCTTGCGTTCCAGCAGCGCGTTGGTGGCAACGGTGGTGCCCATCTTCACGCACTCGACTCGGTCGGCGGTGATCGGTTCGCCTTGCTTCAGGCTCAGCAGACGGCGGATGCCTTCGACTGCTGCATCGGGATATTGCTCGGGGTTCTCGCTCAGCAGCTTCAGCGTCTTCAGTCCGCCGTCGGGTGTGCGGCCGACGATGTCGGTGAAGGTGCCGCCGCGGTCGATCCAGAACTGCCAGCGTCGGGGTGTGGGTGCGCTCATCGTCGGGGTCGAAGCAATCATGAAGGAATGGGTAACCGGCGACAGGCAGGCTACAGGCAGCCTACATCAGGCCCGGCAGCCACAGCACCAGTTTCGGGAACAGCCAGATCAGCAGCAGCGCGAACATCAGCAAGCCGAAGAACGGCAAGGCGGTGCGCGCCAGATAGGGCAGCTCGCGCCCGGTCAGGCCCTGCAGCACGAACAGGTTGAAGCCGACCGGCGGCGTGATCTGCGCCATCTCCACCACCAGCACCACGAAAACGCCGAACCACAGCAGATCGATGCCGGCGGCCTGCACCGTGGGCAACAGCACTGCCATCGTCAGCACCACCATGCTGATGCCATCCAGAAAGCAGCCCAGCACGATGAAGAACACCATCAGCAGCAGCAGCAGGCCGAAAGGCGGCAACTGCAGGCCGCCGATGAAGGCCGCAATCTCTCTCGGCAGGCCGATGAAGCCCATCGCCAAGGTCAGGAACGAAGCACCCGCCAGGATCAAGCCGATCATGCAGTAGACGCGGCAACCCGAGGTCAACCCGTCGACAAAGCTGGCCCAGGTGAGCGTGCCTTCGATGCGGCTCAGCAGCAGCGATCCGGCCACCCCCAGCGCGGCCGATTCGGTGGCGGTGGCAATGCCGCTGTAGATGCAGCCGATCACCAACGCGATCAGCGACACCACCGGGATCAGGTGGCGCGCTGCAGCGACCTTCTGGGCGAAGGGCATCGTCGCATCGGCGGCCGGCACCTGGTCCGGGTGTCGCAGCGCCCACCACATCAGGTAGCCGCTGAACAAGGCCATCAGCAAGAGCCCGGGCAGCACGCCAGCCACGAACAGCTTGGCGATCGAGACATCGGTGGCCACCGCGTAGACGATCATGATGATCGACGGCGGAATCAAGAGGCCGAAGGTGCCGGCACCGGCCAGCGAGCCCATCGAGATCGCATCCGGATAGCCGCGCCGCTTCAGCTCCGGCAAGGTGATCTTGCCGATGGTGGCGCAGGTGGCAGCGCTGCTGCCCGACACCGCTGCGAAGATGCCGCAGCCGATCACGTTGGCATGCAACAGCCGCCCGGGCACGCGGTCGAGCCAAGGCGCCAGGCCCTTGAACAGATCGGCCGTGAGGCGCGAGCGAAACAGGATCTCGCCCATCCACAGAAAGAGTGGCAACGCGGTCAACGTCCAGTTGCTGGTGCTGCCCCAGATCGTGAACACCATGCTGTCGCCGACCGGGCGCGTGGTGAAGATCTCCATCGCCAGCGCTGCCACGCCCAGCAGCGACAAGCCGATCCAGAAACCCGAGGCCAGCACCGCCAGCAAGGCGGCGATCAACAGGGCGGCAATGCCGATGCTCATGGTGCGGGGCGAAGGGCGCGGGTCATTCGGCGTGCAAGGCCGCTGCTGCCGGCGCGCGATCGAAATGGCTGCCCACCGCACGCGACACCAGCGCATCGGCCATCGCCACCGCCAGGCCGATGCAGCCCAGCGCCATGCCGATCTGCGGCAGCCACAGCGGCGTCGCATCCGAAGACGGTGAGACATCGTGCGTCAGGTGCGACACCCACACCAAGTGCACCGCATAGAAAGCCAGATAGGCCGACAGCAGCACGCCAGCGATCAGGCTCCACCACACCAGCACCGCCCGCGCTTTCGGACCCAGCCGCTGCGTCAGCAGGCTGACGCGGATGTGCTCGCCGCGCTGCAAAGTGGCCGGCAGCGACAAAAACAATGCCGATGCAATGGCATAGCCGGCATAGGCGTCGAGCCCGCGCAATCCGAAGGCGAACTGGCGGTCGGCAATGCCCAGCATCACGCTGATGAAAGCTGACAGCAGCGCCACGGCAGCCCCTGCCATCAGGGCCGCGTAGAAGCGGTCGAGAACGCGACGCATGGGTTGCCGGTGTGCGCTTCAGGCGGTCGGAAGCATGGTTGCTGCCGCAGTCGCGATTGAGGTTGCGCTTGCGTCGATCACTTGCGGTAGGCGTCGATGATCGCCTGCCCGTCCGGCCCGGCCTTGGTGAGCCATTCGGCAGTCATCTTGGCGCCGATCGCCTTCAGCTCGGTCTTGAGCCCGACTGCGCTGCGGTCCACCGTCATGCCCTTGGCGGTCAGCTCCTTCAGGTACTCGCCGTCTTTCTCGTCGCTGACCTTCCAGCCGCGGTCGCCAGCGGCGGCGGCCACCTTCAACAACGCGGCTTGCGTGGGCTTGTCCAGTGCGTCGAAGGCCTTGATGTTGACCACCACCGCGTTGCGCGGCAGCCAGGCGTTGACATCGTAGAAATACTTGACCTGCTCGTACAGCTTGCTGTCGACCCCGCTGGCGCTGCTGGTCAAAAAGTTGTCGACCCCGCCGGTGGCCAGCGCCTGCGGCAACTCGGCCAGCTGGATCGTCACTGGCTGCGCACCGGCCATCTCGGCGATGCGCGTGGTGGCCGGGTTGTAGGCGCGCATCTTGGTGCCCTTCAAGTCGGCCAGCGAGGTCAGCGGCTTCTTCGAGTACAGCGACTGCCCCGGCCACGGCACCGCATACAGCAGCTTCATGCCCTGCGATGCCAGCAACTTGTCCAGATAGGGGTTGGAGACATCGGACAACTTGCGCGCTTCGGCATAGGTGGTCGCCAGAAACGGGATCGCATCGACCCCGAAGAGCGCGTTTTCGTTGGCGGCTCCCGACAGGATGAATTCGCCAGCCTGCGTCTGCCCGGTTTGCACCGCGCGCTTGATCTCGTTGGCCTTGAACAGCGACGCACCCGGGTGCAGGGTGATCTTCAGCTGGCCACCCGTGGCCTTGCCCACCTCTTCGGCGAACCACTGCAGGTTTTGCACCTGGAAGGTGTTGATGCCGTAGCCCGATGGCAGGTCCCATTTGGTTTCGGCCACCGCCGGGGTGGCAGCAGTCAATGCGGCAGCCAGCGCGAGCGTGGCCAGAACAGGGGAAAGCGGCTGGGTCATGGGAGTGGCTCCGGTTCGGTTGGGAAAACGGGAAAAGGATCGGCGCTCGGACAAAGCGTCGTGTTCAGGAACTCGCCAGCTGGTGGTTCAGGAGGTCGGACACCAGCATCGCGCCGGGTGCATGGGTGATCACGAGTGGCAGCCTGGCCTGCAGCAAGGCGGCTTGCGGCGTCACCCCGCAAGCCCAAAAGACGGGAATCTCGTCGGCCATCACATCGACCGCGTCGCCATAGTCGGGCTGCGACAGATCGCGGATCCCGATCAACGCCGGATCGCCCAGATGCACCGGCGCGCCATGCACCGACGGGTAGCGCGAGGTGATCTGCACCGCGCGGATCGCATCGGCTGCGCGCAGCGGGCGCATCGTCACCACCAGCGGGCCGGCGAAGGGGCCGGCGGGCTCGGTGGCGATGCGGGTGCGAAACATCGCCACGTTGCGGCCCATCGCCACATGGCGCAAGGCGATGCCCTCTTCCATCAGCGCCTGCTCGAAGCTGAACGAACAGCCGAGCGCGAAGCCGACGAAGTCCTCGCGCCACAGATCGGCGATGTCGGTGGGCTCGCCGGCCAGCACGCCGTCGCGCCAGACGCGGTAGCGGGGCACATCGCTGCGCAGGTCGATGTCGGTTCCCAGTGTCGGCAAAGCCGGGCAGCCGGGCTGGGTCACGGCCAGCACCGGGCAGGGCTTGGGGTTGCGCTGGCAGTACAACAGGAAATCGGCCGCGTGCGCCTGCGGCAGGATCACCAGGTTGGCTTGCACATGCTGCGGTGCAAGCCCGGCGGTATGGCCGCTGAAAGCGCCACTGCGACAGGCCTGGCGCAAGGCAGCCGGGGTGCTGTCGGTGCCGATCGTCGACGCTGTTTGCATGCTGGCTTGTGAACCCACAGAAGCTTCGGTGAAGTCGTGGTTAAACGACCGAATCGATTCTGGAAGCCACCGGGCCGATGCCGCAAACGAAAAATATTTCTATGTCTTCATCGATTTTTTCGATGATGCCGATTTTGTGATCGACGCTGCAGTCGTCTGGCGCGTTCGCGTCGACCGTGCGGCGGCGTTGAAGTCCAGCACCGAATCGACCACGCTGCCGGCTGCCGATGCGGCCGGGTCGTCGCGCCAGCTCAGATGGATCGGCAACGGCGGCAAAACGGAATCGCAACGCAAGGCGCACAAAGCCACCCGCGCCACCGCGGCTTGCGGCAGGGTGGCCACGCCGAAGCCCTGCTCCACCAGCTGCACCATGGCCGAGATCGACGACACGGTGTGCACCCGCGGCGCGTCCACGCCCTGCCCGCGACACAGGTCCAGCAAGGCCACATGCGGTTGCGAGCCGCGCTGAAAGGTCAGCAGCTCGTTCTCGGCCGCCAGCCGCGGCAAGCTGAAGCGCCGGCGGGCGTGGGTGTCGGCGCGACCGGCGAACACCATCGGCATCGGTGCCAGCGCGCGGGTGCGCACGCTGTCGCCGGCAGCCGGCAAAGCTGCCAGGATCAGGTCGGCGGTGCCGCGGCGCATCTGCTCCAGCAGCACGGGCGTGGTGTCCACGGTCAGGGCCAGCTCCAGTGCCGGGTGCGACAAACGCAGCGCCTGCACCCAGTCGATCAACCACGAATGCAGCACCGACTCGATCACCCCCAGCCGCAGGGCCATCGGCCTTTCGGTGCCCCCGTCGCCGAACTCGGACTTGATCTCGCGCTGCAGGTTCAGGAGCCGCTCGGCATGGCGCACGAACCGGGTGCCTGCAGTTGTCAGGCGGAACTGCTTGTCGCGCCGGTCCAATAGCAACACGCCGAGTTCGGCTTCCAGTGTGGCCAGTCGGCTCGACAGCGCCGACTGCGTCAGAAACAGCTTCTCTGCCGCCCGCGTGACGCTCTTGAGCGTGGCGGCCCAGTAGAAGGCTTCGACAAAGCGCAGGTTCATGACATCAGCAATCCGAGAACTTTGACGGCGGTTGCGGGGTTTGCTTGGACGTCATGCCGCCATCTTCGTGCATCCTATTGGCTTGTCCTGCCACCCGATGCCACACCGACCCGAGCAGCGCAAGCCGAAACAAGGCGCCCATCGGCGGCTTGTTTCGCGCTTGGGTCGGGCACGACAGTGCCCAGCATGGGAACCCCGAGCGCCCGACTGATGGAAGAAGACCTGATCATTGCCAAGACCGCTGCTGCCGAGGTCGAAATCAAGACCCGCGCGCTGCGGCTGGCGCCGCGCCTGCGCAGCACGCTGATCCTGGTGGACGGCAAGCGAAGCGTGGCCGAAACCACCGCGTTGCTGGGCGATGCCGCTGCCCCTGCGCTGCAGCAGTTGCTGGACCTGGGGCTGATCGCTGTGATCGGCAGGGCCAGCAGCCGTCGGCCGGTGGCCACGGCTGCTGTTGCGTCTCCTGGGTCCGTGCCCGGGTATGGGTCTGCTGTCGCGCCCCCGGCTCAGAGCCCAGCATCACCCGCCAGCGCCTCGGCGGCGACCGATGGCGACATCGCGGGCGACCTGCTGCGCTTGCCCGACGCTGCCACCCGCAGCGCGAAAGAGATCGAGATGTCGCGGCAATTCATGATCAACACCGTCAACATGATCTTCGGCCAGAACACGCGGCTGAGCCTGGTGCGGTCGATCTTCGAGTGCGGCAGCGCCGAGGCGCTGCGCGCCGTCTACCCGCGCTGGTTCTGCGCCATGGCCGAGAACCGCAATGGCGCCAAGCGGCTGGCCGAGTTCCGCAGCAAGCTGGCAGCCACGCTCTGAGCCTCCTTCGGGGAAGCCCTGGGCCGGGTCGCGACAGGCACGTTCTATGCTTCTGAGCTTCGGCGCAAAGCCGAGATGCCTTCCGTGTGCACCAATCGGTGCGCCCCATCCCAGGAGCTCCCATGCCCGTTTCACGTTTTCTGCAAACCTCGGCCACCGCGCTTGCGTTTTGCGCGCTGGGCGCAATCAATGCCCAGGCCCAGACCAAGTGGGACCTGCCGGCTGCCTACCCGGCCACCAACTTCCACAGCATCAACCTCGCTTCCTTTGCCGCCGATGTCGACAAAGCCACCGACGGCAAGCTGAAGATCACCGTGCACCCCGGGGCGTCGCTGTTCAAGGCCCCCGAGATCAAGCGCGCGGTGCAAGGCGGGCAAGCGCAGATGGGCGAGATCCTGCTGGTCAACTTTCAAAACGAGTGGCAGGTCTTCGGTGCAGACGGCATTCCGTTTCTGGCCGACAGCTTCGATGAAGCCGCCAAGCTGTGGAAGCTGCAGAAGCCGATGATCGACAAGAAGCTCGGCGAGCAGGGCATGTTCATCCTGTATGCGGTGCCATGGCCGCCGCAAGGCATCTACAGCAAGAAGCCGCTCAATTCGGCAGCCGACATGAAGGGCATGAAGTGGCGCGCCTACAGCCCGGCCACTTCGCGCATCGCCGAACTGGTGGGGGCGCAGCCGGTCACCGTACAGGCGGCTGAAGTCAGCCAGGCCTTCGCCACCGGCGTGGCCGACAGCATGATGAGCAGCGGCTCCACTGGCTGGGACAGCAAACTCTATGAGCATGTGAAGTACTGGTACGACACCCAGGCGTGGTTGCCGAAGAACGCGGTAATCGTCAACAAGGCCGCTTTCATGGCGCTGGACAAGGCCACGCAAGACGCGGTGATGAAAGCCGGCGCCGATGCCGAGACCCGGGGCTGGGCCGCCAGCAAGGCTGCCAACAGCGAAACGCTCGACAAGCTGAAAGCCGCCGGCATGCAGATCCTGCCACCGCCGCCGCAGTTGAAGGCCGACATGAAGCAGGTCGGGCAAACGATGCTGAAGGAATGGGTCGAGAAAGCCGGGCCTGAAGGCAAGCAACTGATCGATGGCTTCCAGGCCAAGTAGTTCTCGTACCGCCGAACAAGGATCCGATGCGACGCTTGCTCGACGGCCTCTATGACGGGGCCGCCTGGTTGGCGGCGCTGTGCATGGTGGGTCTGCTTGCGATGGTGCTGCTGTCGATCCTGAGCCGGCAGCTGAACTTTCACGTGCCGGGCACCGACGCCTACGCCGGCTACCTGATGGCCGGCGCCGGCTTCCTGGCCCTGGCGCACACCTTGAAGCGCGGCGAACACATCCGGGTCACGTTGCTGCTGTCGTCGCTGCACGGCGGTGCGCGCAAGGCAGCCGAGATCTGGGCACTGTCGGCGGCATCGGCTCTGGCACTGCTCGGTGCCTGGTACGCGGCGCGGCTGTCGTGGCAGTCGCACACCTTCAACGACATCTCCACCGCTGCCGATGCGACCCC
The DNA here is from genome assembly GCA_038258365.1 of Burkholderiales bacterium. GTDB lineage: Bacteria > Pseudomonadota > Gammaproteobacteria > Burkholderiales > Burkholderiaceae_C > Rubrivivax. The sequence continues at coordinate 17,962 of JBBSPW010000017.1, forward strand.
GCTGTGGCTGCCGCAGCTGGGCATGGCCATCGGCAGCACCATTCTGGCCATCGCCCTCATCGACGAGCTGGTGCTGGAGCTGCGCGGTGAGCGCGTCGAGCCCAACCCGGCCGAGCCCGCCCGGATCGAATGAGCGACATCGGGATCATGGCGCTGCTGGTGGTGGCGCTGTTCGCCATCCTGGGCAGCGGGGTCTGGATCGGGCTGACGCTGTCCGGCGTCGCCTGGATCGGCATGGCGCTGTTCAGCTCGCGCCCGGCCGGCGATGCGATGGCGGTGACGATCTGGGGCTCTTCGTCCAGCTGGACCCTGACCGCCCTGCCGCTCTTCGTCTGGATGGGCGAAATCCTGTTTCGCACCCGCTTGAGCCAGGACATGTTTCGCGGTCTGGCGCCGTGGATGCAGGCGCTGCCGGGGCGGCTGTTGCATGTCAATGTGGTGGGCTGCGCGATCTTCGCGGCGGTGTCGGGCAGCAGCGCCGCCACCTGCGCCACGATCGGCAAGATGAGCCTGCCCGAGCTGAAAACCCGCGGCTATCCCGACCACATCGCCATCGGCTCGCTGGCCGGGGCCGGCACCCTCGGCCTCTTGATCCCGCCGTCGATCATCATGATCGTCTACGGTGTCAGCGCCGATGTCTCGATCGCGCAGCTCTTCATCGGCGGGGTGTTTCCGGGGTTGCTGCTGGCGGGCTTGTTCTCGGGCTGGCTGGCGCTGTGGGCGCTGCGCCATCCGGAACAGGTGCCGCCGATGGACACCCGCACCGGCTTCGGCCACAAACTTCGCGAATCGCGTCACCTGATCCCGGTGATGCTGCTGATCGCCGCAGTGCTGGGCAGCATCTATGCGGGGATCGCCACCGCCACCGAAGCCGCAGCCGTCGGCGTGGTCGGTGCGCTTGTGATCTCAGGGGTGCAGGGCTCGCTCAACTGGCAGAGCTTCAGGGATTCGCTGATGGGCGGCACGCGGCTGTATTGCATGATCGCCTTGATCCTGGCCGGCGCGGCGTTTCTGACGCTGAGCATGGGCTACATCGGCCTGCCGCGGCATCTGGCCGAATGGATCGGCTCGCTCGGCCTGTCGAAGTGGCAGCTTCTACTGGCGATCATGGGCTTCTACATCCTGCTCGGCTGCTTTCTGGACGGCATCAGCATGGTGGTGCTGACGATGGGCGTGATCCTGCCCACGGTGCAAGCCGCCGGCATCGACCTGCTGTGGTTCGGCATCTTCGTGGTGGTGGTGGTGGAGATGGCGCAGATCACCCCGCCGGTGGGCTTCAACCTGTTCGTCCTGCAAGGCATGACCGGGCGCGACATCGGCTGGATCGCACGCGCCACGCTGCCCTTTTTCATGTTGATGGTGGTGGCGCTGGGGCTGATCTACACCTTTCCGCAAATCGTTATTTGGCTGCCACAGCAGATGAGATAGGGCCCCCACGCTCCCTGGCGGTCGCTGCCCCCCGCGGGGGCGTTCGCATGCGGCCTGGCAGAGCCAGATCCGCCGCTCCACTTGGTCTTCGGCGCTTTGCTTCGCTCGCGCGCCATCGGGGCGATTGGCGCGGTTCGCGGCTTCGCAGATTTTCTCGGTCGGACGCTTCGGACTGGGTGTCGATCGCCCGGTTGTTCCGCGCGCTGCGATGAAGCCTTCGTCCTAGCATGACGAGCAAACCGCATGCCACATTGGTGGCGATCCAGGATCCAGCCCATGTCCGATCTTTCCCAGCCGGCAGCGGCTGCGCTTGCTTTTGAAGACGGCGACGCGGTCGTCTGGCCCAGCGCCGATCCGGTTGGCCCGGTGGGTGGTCACCCCGTCGCGCAGCCGGCGTGCCGCATCGAAGGCCTGAACGGCCACATGCTGGATGGCGAGCTGACATCGTTTCAGCCGCAGCAGGGATTCGTGCACCTGCGCTTGCGAAGCCAGCGCAGGTCACAGGTGCTGCGTCTGGCGCAGTTCAGGCGCCTGCAACTGACCGAACCGCTGCGTGCACAGAGCGCACCGGCCGATGCCTCGGATCTGGAATCGGTGCGGCCCGGCATGCCCTTTCGGGTCAGCCTCAAGGATGCCCCGGCGTGGACGGGCCACACGATCGGCCACCGCGAAGAGGCCCATGGCCTGTTCCTGTTCGAACCCATCGACGGGGCTGGATCGATGCGGCGCTGGTATGTGCCGCGCACGGCCTACAGCGATGCCGAGATCGGCCTGCGCATCGGCGATGCCTTGGTCGAGATGCAGTCGGTCACGCCCGACCAGATCACGCAGGCACTGTCCGAGCAGCATGCGCTGCGCGACCGCAAGCTGGGCGACATGCTGGTGGTGCGGCAGATCATCACCGCCGAAGAACTCGCCGAAGCCGTCGAGCAGCAATCGAAGATGCCGATGGTGCGGATCGGCGAAGCGTTGACCGCGCTCGGTTTCATCACCGAGGTGCAACTGGAAGAAGCGCTGCTGCAGCAGCGCAGCGACCGCAGCGTGCCGCTGGGGGAGCTGATGGTGCGCAACGGACTGGTTTCGCGCGCCGACCTGCAAACCGCGCTGGCCCGCAAGATGGGCTACCCGCTGGTGGATGTGTTGAAGTTCGCGGCCGATGCCGAAGCAGTGGGCAAGCTGCCGTACTCGGTGGCGTCGCGCGTACCGGCGCTGCCGCTGATGCTGCGCGCCGGGCGCTTGGTGGTGGCTGTCGAGGACCCGTCCAACCGCAGCAAGATCGAAGAGCTGGAATTTGCCGCGCAATGCAAGATCGTGCCGGTGCTGGCACGCACCGGCTTGCTGTCCGCAGCCATCGACCGGGCCTACGAGAAGGTCGGCGCCATGTCCTTCATGGGCCGCATCAGCAGCGACCCCGGTGCAGGCATCGAGTTCGAACCCGGCGACGCCAGCAAGCTGCTGGCGTCGATGGAGATGGGCGAGTCGCTGGCCGACAGCGGCGACGACACGAACCCGATCGAGCAAAGCGACAACTCGCTGGTGCGGCTGATCAACTCGATGATCCTGGAAGCGCACACCCAGGGCGTGTCCGACATCCACATCGAATGCGCACCGGGCCGGGAGAAGGTGCGCATCCGCTTTCGCCGCGACGGCCACTTGCGCCCGTATCTCGAATTGCCCCCCAGCTACCGCAACGCGCTGATCGCCCGCCTGAAGATCATGTGTGACCTGGACATCAGCGAGAAGCGCAAGCCGCAGGACGGCAAGATCGCTTTTCACAAGTTCGTGCAGGGCGTGAAGCTGGAGTTGCGGGTGGCCACCATTCCCACCCACAGCAACCTTGAGGATGCGGTGCTGCGGCTGTTGCAGTCCAGCAAGCCGATCCCGATCGAGAGCCTGGGGCTGAGCCCGGCCAACCTGAAAGCGCTGCAGGACGCAGCGTCGCGCCCCTACGGCATGCTGCTGTGCGTGGGCCCCACGGGATCGGGCAAGACCACCACCCTGCATTCGGTGCTGGGCAGCATCAACAAGCCCGAGCGCAAGATCTGGACCGCCGAGGATCCGATCGAGATCACCCAACCCGGCTTGCGCCAGGTGCAGGTCAACCCGCGCATCGACTGGACCTTTGCCAAGGCCTTGCGCGCTTTCTTGCGTGCCGACCCGGATGTGATCATGGTCGGCGAGATCCGCGATGAGGAAACCGCCAAGGTGGCGATCGAAGCGTCGCTGACCGGACACCTGGTGATGTCGACCCTGCACACCAACAGCGCGCCCGAGACCGTGACGCGGCTGCTGGACATGGGCATGGACCCGTTCAACTTTGCCGATGCCCTGCTGGGTGTGCTGGCACAGCGGCTGGTGCGGCGCTTGTGCACGCAATGCCGCACCAGCCGCGACGCCACGGCAGAAGAGCAGGAAGAGTTGTTGCGCGACTGGCTGCATGTGATGGGGTCGGGCGACAGCCAGGTCGAAGCCGCACCGCAGCCCGAAGACGTGCTCGCGGGCTGGCGCGCGCGCTTCGGTGTCGGCGGCCGGCTGCAAAGCTGGCACAGCGCCGGCTGCGCAGCCTGCGGCAACGACGGCTTCAAGGGCCGCGCCGGCATTCACGAATTGATGTGGGTGTCGCGCGGTTTGCGCCACCTGATCCAGACCGGCAGCCGTGTCGACGACCTGCAGCGCCATGCGCTGGGCGACGGCATGCGCACGCTGCGGCAGGACGGGATCGAGAAGGTGTTGGCCGGTGTCACGACGATCGAGGAAGTCAGAAGCAACAGCTGAGGTTGCAGACCCCGAAGCGCCTGCGGCCCCCCTCTGGAAACAGGATCCGCACGGGATTGGTCAAGAATGGGACCCTCCCATTGCTTCGGAGCCCGCCATGAGCCTGCATGTTTTGACGCCTTCGCCGCGCAACGTTTCCGGTGAAGACCCGCTGCGCCTCGCCCGCATTCACCTGGCCGCTGCACTTCGAATGGCGGTGCTGGACCAGCTCGACGAAGGCATCGACAACCATTTCACGGTAGCGGTGCCGGGGCGGCCGGGCCAGTACCTGATCCTGCCCTTCGGTCGCCACTGGTCCGAGGCTCGGGCCAGTGACCTGATGGTGTTCGACGAGTCGGGCGCCACGCTGGAAGGAGACGGCGTGGTCGAGTTGTCGGCGCAGTGCATCCATGCGCCGCTGCACCGCATCACCGGCGCGGCCGTGGTGCTGCACACCCACCAGCCCTGGGCGCTGGCGCTGAACATGCTGCAGGACAACCGCCTGTTGCCGGCCACGCAGACTGCTGCGTTCTTCGATGGCCAGATCGCCTACGACGACACCTACACCGGGCTCGCCGCCGACCTGGCCGAAGGCGAACGGCTGGCTGCGGTGATGGGTGGACAAGCGGGCGAACGGGCAGGCGACAAGCCGATCCTCTTCATGAAGAACCACGGCGTGATCGCCATTGGCGACACCATGGGGCAAGCCTACCGGCGGCTCTACAAACTGGAACGCGTTTGCCGCACGCAGTTGCTGGCGATGGGCAGCGGGCAACCGTTGCAGCTGCTGTCCGACGAGGTGGTCGCCAAGGTGCGCGCCACCAACCCGGACGACCGCCACCCGCGTGCGGAACGAGAACGGCTGTACTTCGAAGCCATGATGCGGGTGGTCGACCGCGAATTGCCTGGCTACGCCGACTGACCGGCCGCATGCCACAACCCATGATCGACATCGCGTTCGACAACAGCTACGTCCGCGATCTGCAGGGCCTGTATGCCGATGGGCAACCGGCGCCGGCGCCTTCGCCGAAGCTGCTGTTCCTGAATGCGCCATTGGCCGACGAGTTGGGGCTGGGCGCGCAGGCGCTGAGCGGCGAAGGCGGTCTCGCGATGCTGTCTGGCAACGCGCTGCCAGACGGTGCACAGCCGATCGCCCAGGCGTATGCCGGCCACCAGTTCGGCGGCTTTTCGCCGCAGTTGGGTGATGGCCGCGCGCTGTTGTTGGGTGAGGTCATCGACCGTGCCGGACAGCGCCGCGACATCGCGTTCAAGGGCTCCGGCCGCACGCCCTATTCGCGCGGTGGCGATGGCAAGGCCGCTGTCGGTCCGATGCTGCGCGAGGTGCTGATCGGCGAAGGCATGCATGCGCTCGGCATCCCGACCACGCGCGCGCTGGCGGTGGTGGCCACCGGCGACCGGGTGATGCGCGACGCCCTGTTGCCGGGCGCGCTGCTGACCCGCACCGCTGCCAGCCACCTGCGGGTCGGCACCTTCCAGTTCTTCGCATCGCGCGGCGAGACCGACAAGCTGCAGCGGCTGTTCGACTATGCCGTCGCCCGCCACGACCCCACCCTCGCCGGCACACCCGATGCGCCGTTGGCCTTCTTGCGCGCGGTGGCCCAGCGGCAGTCGGTGCTGATCGCCCAGTGGATGAACATCGGCTTCATCCACGGGGTGATGAACACCGACAACATGACGATCTCGGGTGAGACCATCGACTACGGTCCCTGCGCCTTCATGGAAACCTACGACCCGGCAGCCGTGTTCAGCAGCATCGACCACCAAGGGCGCTATGCCTACGGCAGTCAGCCGTCGATCGCGCAATGGAACCTGGCGCGGCTGGCCGAGGCCTTGCTGCCGTTGATGGCGAAGCGCGACGATGAAGCCGCCCTGCAAGCGGCCATCGACACCGCCACCGCGGTGATCGAGGCCTGGCCCGGCTGGTATGCCGATGCCCGGCTGCAGGGTCAACGCGCCAAGTTGGGTTTGATGGTGTCCGAAGATCCGGCCGAGCGCGCGGCCACCGACTTGACATTGGCCGATGACTTTCTGGCGTTGCTGCAGCAGCACGAAGTCGACCACACCCTGGGCTGGCGCCGCCTGTGCGATGCGGCCGAGGGCGATGCCAACCCGCTGCGCGCGCTGTTCGGCGAAGCGTCGGTGCTCGATCCCTGGCTGCAGCGTTGGCAGGCGCGCTGTGCAACAGAGGATGCCGCCGAAGCGGCACCCACCGAGCGTGCCAGTCGCATGCGCCGCATCAATCCGTTCGTGATTCCGCGCAACCACCGGGTCGAGGAAGCGCTGACCGCCGCCACGGCGGGTGAGCTTCAGCCTTTCAACGACCTGCTCGCCGCGGTGCGCGATCCTTGGACCGAGTCTGTGCCATCGGCCGCTTATGCCGAACCCGCGCCGGCTGCGCTCACGGCCGCCTACCAGACCTATTGCGGCACCTGACCGCGCTGGGCGGGTCGGGAATCACCGGTGCCCGATAGGCTGTGTCGGATGTGTCGGCTGTATCCCCCTGAATCGGCTGCACCCGGCCGCGCGGTCCAACCGATGCGGCGAAGCAGGCTTCCAGCGCATCGCTGACGGTCGCAAGGCCATTGTCTTGCGCCACCCGCATCGCCACCTCCGCGCAGCGGTCGCGCAACGCACCATCGTTCAGCATGGCCGAGAGTTGGTGGGCCAATTCGGGCTGACGGTAGCGGGCTGGCAGCAGCTCGCGCGCCACACCCAACTTGCAGGCTCGTTGAGCGTTGTCGAACTGGTCGTAGGCCATCGGGCGGATCAGCTGGGGCACACCCGCAGCCAGCGCCTGGCTGAGGGTGCCGATGCCGCCGTGGTGAACCGCAAGGGCGGCGCGCCTGAACATCCAGCTGAAGGGCGCGTACTGCACGTGGATCACGCCCGGCGGCAGGTGCGCCGGCAGTTGGTCGCGCTGTCCGGCCACCAGCACGGCGCGCAGTCCCAGCTGGGCGCAGGCCGCTGTCGAGGTCGCATAGAACGCCTGCGATTGCGTGTTGGCCGTGCCCGCGGTAAAGACCACCGGCGCCGGGCCTTCACCGAAGTAGACCTGCAGCGCCGAACCGGGTTCGGGCGCAGTTTCGTCACCCCCGTCGTGCAGCGGGAAGCCGGCCAGCAGCACATCGGACGGCCCGTCGGGCTGCGGCCGGGCGAACCAGCGCGGGTACAGACCCACCGTCAGATCGGCCTCGTGGATCCAGTCGCGCATCACACACCGCACCGGGCGCAGACCCATCGGGCCACGAACCACGTTCAGCGGCACGGCCAGCAGCGGGTCGAGAAACCAGCGGTCGGCGGCTGCGAACGCAGCGCGCTTGAGCCAGTGCGGCAGGTGCTGAATGGCGGTGCCGGCAGCCAGGCGTGGCGTGTCGTGCAGCGAGCGGAAGACCGAAGGCGACAGGTGCACGACCGCAAACGGAAGCCCGTGGGTCTCAGCCAGCAGGTGGGCCGCGAAAGCCAGGGTCGATCCCACCACCAGCGTGTGGCCGGCCACCACGTCTTGCGCCATGGCCTGGTATGTGGGCAGCAGCGAACCGGCGATGCCTTCGGCGATGAGTTGCATGCCGGCCCGCGTCTGCACCGCGCGCGGGTCGGCAAACGCATCGCGCAGCAGCTGCGCTTCGCTGGTCTGCACGAACACCAGCCCCGCGCCGCGCACCAGGTCGGCGTACTGACCGTTGCTGTAGATGCGGACATCGTGGCCACGCTCGCGCAGGACCTGTGCGATGCCGATGAACGGCAGCAGGTCGCCATGGCTGCCGAGTGCCGCGATCAGAACGCGCATGGCGGATCATCGTCGGTGCGGTGGTGAGTGGGTGCGGCAAGGGTTTCCGTCCGCGATTGCCTGGGACGACCCCTGTTTCCGGTTGGCGAACCGCAGATGCTGGACGCGACCTTGCCGACGTTCACTTCGATGGCGCCCGACGCCGGCTTTCCGGCGGTGGCTGTCGGTGGCGATCGATCGGTGAATTCGCAATCTCTGGCGCTTCCCGGTCAGCAGGGGGCACACGCAGGCAGGCGGGACACAGGGCGGTTGAGGCGCAGCGGGCGTCTTGAGACGGTCCGCGCCGCTGCCGCCGCTCAGCCGGCCGCCACCACCGACACCGCGCCCCCGTCCAGAGTGAGCGACAACTCCTCGCCGATGGCACAGGCCAGGATGGAGCCGGCACGCACGACGAAGATGTCCCCCAGTTCGCTGGCCACGCCCAGCTCGAGGTGGCTGCCCAGGTAGGCGCATTTCAACAGGCGCCCAGGCAGGCCGGGCTGACCCGCCGCGCCGACCTGCCAGGCCTCGGGCCGCACAGCGATCTTCACCGGTCCGGCGGCCACGGGGTGCCGCGCACGGTCTCTGGTGTTCAAACGCAGCGGGCCGAGGGTGACGCCGCCTTCGGCATCGGCCTGGCCGTCGAACAGCATCGCCTCGCCGATGAAGCCGGCCACAAACGCGGATTGCGGCTGCTCATAGAGCTGCTGCGGTGTGCCGGCCTGGGCCACGCGCCCGGCGTTCATCACGATGATCTGGTCGCTGACCGCCAGCGCTTCGCTCTGGTCGTGCGTGACATAGGCCACCGTCAGCTTCAGCCGCTGCTGCAGGCCACGAATCTCGTCGCGCATGCTGCGCCGCAGGCGCGCGTCCAGGTTGCTCAGCGGCTCATCAAACAGCAGCACGCTGGGTTCCAGCACCAAGCTGCGAGCGACCGCCACGCGCTGCTGCTGACCGCCCGACAGCTCGCTGGGCAAGCGCATATCGAAGCCGACCAAGCCCACCGATTCGAGCGCGGCCCGTGCGCGGCGTGTGGTCTCGTCGCGGCTCAGCCCGGACACGCTGAGTCCGTAGCCGACGTTCTGGATCACGTTCATGTGCGGAAACAGCGCGTAGCTCTGGAACACCATGCTGACGTTGCGCTCGGCGGCGGCGAGCGCGGTGACGTCTCGGCCGTCGATCAGGATCTGGCCGCTGCTCGGTGTTTCCAAGCCGGCAATCATGCGCAGCGTGGTGGTCTTGCCGCAGCCAGAGGGGCCGAGGATGGTGCACAGGGTGCCGCTCGGCACCTGGATGTCGATGCTGTCGACCACCAGCGGCGACTTGGCGCCGCCGTAGCGCTTGCTGATCTGGCGGAATTCGATGCTCATCGGGAGTTCTCCGTACAACGCGCTGCGGTCGGCGCGTGTGTCATACCGGGCCCTTGCGGCGCCCGAGTCGACGTTCGCCGACCAACGCCTGAATCAAGCCGATCGCGAGGGACATCAGCACGATCAGCACCGTGCAGTAGGCCAGCGCCACACCGTAGTCGCCGTTGCCGACGCGGCCGATGATGTAGGTGGTGGCCAATTCGTTCTCTGCCGTCACCAGAAAGATCACGGCCGAAACGGTGGTCATGCTGCGCACGAAGCTGTAGACCAGCGCCGCCACCAGCGCTGGCTTCAGCAGCGGCAGCACGATGCGGCGCAGCGTGGTGGCCGTGCCGGCGTGCAGCATCGCCGAGGCTTCGTCGAGTGACTTGTCGATCTGCTTGAAGCTGGCGCTGCCGGCACGAACACCCACCGGCAGGCTGCGAAAGATGAAGCACAGCACGATGATCAGGCTGGTGCCGGTCAGCTCGAACGGCGGCACGTTGAACGCCAGGATATAGCTCACGCCCAGCACCGTGCCCGGGATCGCAAACGACAACAGCGCCGAGAACTCGAACAAGCGCTGGCCGGCAAACTGGGTGCGTGCCAGCAACCAGCTGATGAGCAGCCCGAGCGCTGCGCAGATCGGCGCGGCAATGGCCGCCAGTCGCAGCGTCGTGAACAGCGAGTTCCAAGCCGTGCCGGCCCAGACCAGGCCATGCTCGCCCCACTGCAGCGCGAAGGCGGTGCTCAGGTGCGCCAGGGTGGGGGTGTAGTCGCGGCCCCAGGTTTGAACGAAGCCGCCGACAAAGGCAAACACGTAGACCACCAGCGTGAACAGCAGCCAGGGCCCGGCCACGAAGAGGCAGGCACGGCGCACGGCGTCCGGCAGGGGCATCGGCAGACCGGCATCGCCCTTGCCGGTGAGCGTGGTGAAGCTGGTCTTGCCCAGCACGCGTTGCTGGACGAAAAAAGCGCCGAGCGCGAAGGCGGTGAGGACCAACGCCAGCGACGCGGCGCGACCCTGGTCGTACTGAGCCCCGACGATGGCGAAGAAGATGTCGGTCGACAGCACCGCGAACTGGCCGCCGACGACGATCGGGTTGCCGAAGTCGGCAATGCTCTCGACGAAGCCGACCAGGAAGGCGTTGGCCAGGCCGGGCTTCAACAGCGGCAGCGTCACGGTGCGGAAGGTCTGCCAGCGGTTGGCGCGCAAGGTCTGGGCCGCTTCTTCGACGCTCGGGCTGATGCCGGCCACCACGCCGCGCATGATCATGAAGGCGATGGGCGTAAAGGCGAACAACTGGGCGAGCAAGATGCCGAACAAGCCATAGAACCAGCGCGTGGGCTCGATGCCGAAGGCCCATTCCAAGCCCTGGTTGACGAGCCCGGCGCGTCCGAACAGCAGGATCAGACCCAGGCCGACAACGAAGGGCGGCGTGATGATCGGCAGCAACGCCAGGATGTTCAGCGGCCGGCCCAGGCGGGTGCCGCCGCGTTCGGCATACAGCGCGATCAGGGTGCCCATCACCGTGGTGCCGGTGGCACTGAGCAAGGCCAGGAAGAGGGTGTTCCAGGCCACACCACAGCGCACGCCGCCGGCCAGGCAACCCAGCCCCCAGACGCGTTCGTGCGCCAGCCGGTCGGCCAGTGCGGTGGCCGACAACTGGCCGGTTTCGTCGAAGAACGCGCCGGCCAGGCTCTTGCCGACCGGCAGCGCCACGAACAGCAACAGCAGCGCGGCACAAAGCACCACCGCAGGAGCCACGAACGCATCGCCGCGAAAAAAACCCAGCCGCGCCAGCCCGGTGCCGAGCAGTATCAAGAGCGCCAGCAGGGTCAGCGCCCCACCCAGGCCGACACCGGGCTGGCCGGCCGGCAGAGCGCCGAACCACTGCCCCAACAGGTCGAAGGACCAGCCGCGCGCGCCGATGCCGAAGCCCGTGGCCAGCAGTCCAGCCAACCCGAGCGCAGCGCCCGCAATCAACCACCCGCCTTGAGCGCGCCCGGTCGGCAGCAGCGCGCCGCGTGCCGCGAGCAGCAGACCCGCGCCGCCCAGCCACAGCCAGGGCCGGCCTTGCCAGATCGCCTGCACCAGCGCGCTGGCCGTTTCGTCGCCGCCGAACACACCGCGCAAGGCTGCCAGCAGGCTCAGGTTCTGCGGAAAATACCAAGGCAGCAGCGTGAAGGCCAGCGTGCCCAGCGCCAGCCAGGCCAGCAGCGTTCGACGGCCCCGGCGCAAAGCGGCAGGCCCGTGCCGCCCCACCGACAGGGCCAGCGTCACCGAATGGCCTTGCTGCCGATTTCCTTTTCCCAGCGTGCCAGCAGGCGACGCCGTTCGGCCGAGGCGCCGTACTTGGCCAGGTCGTAGGGAATCAACTTGACCCCCTTCAGTGACGGCGCTCCCTCGGGAATGGGCGTGGCCTTGTTCGACGGGAACTGGTAAGAACGCGAAGTGGCGGCCACCTTCTGGCCCGCGACCGACAGCGCCCATTCATAGAAGCGGCGTGCCTGCTCCGGGTTGGGTCCGCCCTTGACCAGACTCATCGCACCCACGCTGTAGCCGGTGCCTTCGCAAGGAGCGACATGGCGCACCGGGTAGCCGGCCTCGGCTTCTTGCGACGCGTTGTGCAGAAAGCTGACCGACAGCCCGCTCTCGCCCTTGGCCACTGCCTTGATCGGGCCCAGACCCTGGCGCGCATAGCTGTTCACGTTCTGGTGCATGGCTTCCATGAACTTGAAGGCGGCGTCTTCGCCCATCACCTGCACGAAGGTGGCGATGGCGACATACGAGGTGCCGCTGGAAGCCGGGTTGGCCATCTGCACCTCGCCCTTGTATTCGGGCTGGGCCAGGTCTTTCCAGCAGGCTGGCACCTTCAGCTTGCGCTTGGCCAGCAGTTCGGTGTTGTAGGCGATGCCCAGCACCTCGGCGTACAGGCCCACGGTCTGGTTGCCGGAAGCGGTCGCCACCGCTTGTGCCCAGGGATGAAGCTGCGGCAAGGTGGGCGAGCGATAAGGTTCCAGCAGGCCGTTTTCGGCGGCCTGCAGATGCGGGTCGGCGGTGCCGCCGAACCAGACATCGACCTTGGGTCGCTCGCGTTCGGCCTGAATCTGGGCGTAGCTTTCTCCGGTCGGCTTGTTGATGACGTTGACCTTGACATCGTGCAGCCGGCCGTAGATGGCCGCCGCGTTGCGGCACCACTCGGGGTTCATGCTGCACACCACGTTGACCTGGCCAGCGGC
>JBBSPW010000018.1:0-29418 GCA_038258365.1 Burkholderiales bacterium
CGGCCAGTCGTCCGAGGACCTGTTCTTCGCGCTCGCGATCGAGGACCTGCAGTTGGCAGCCGATCTGTTCAGGCCGGTCTTCGATGCCACCGGCGGGTTGGACGGCTGGGTTTCACTGGAGGTGTCGCCGCTGCTGGCCGACAACGCCGCCAAAACGATCCGTGCCGCAGCCTGGCTGCGCGATGCCGCCGATCGGCCCAACCTGTTCATCAAGATCCCGGGCACCGCAGCCGGCGCCGAAGCCATCGAGGAATCGATCTTCGGCGGTGTGCCCGTCAACGTCACCCTGCTGTTCTCGCGCGAGCACTACCTGGCGGCCGCCGAGGCGTACCTGCGCGGCATCGAACGCCGACTCGAAGCGGGGCTGGACCCGAACGTGCACTCGGTGGCGTCGTTGTTCGTCAGCCGCTGGGATGTGGCGGTCAAACAGGAAGTCTCGCCGCCGTTCCACAACCGCCTGGGCATTGCGGTCGCGATGCGCACCTACAAGGCCTACCGCGACCTGCTGGACTCCCAACGCTGGCGCGAACTGGCAGCAGCCGGCGCACCGCCGCAGCGGCTGTTGTGGGCCAGCACCGGCACCAAGGATCCGGCTGCGCCCGACACCTTGTATGTCGCGGCGCTGGCCGCGCCCGACACCATCGACACGATCCCCGAGAAGACGTTGCATGCTTTTGCCGACCACGGCCAGGTCGGCGCGGCGCTGCCGGCCGACGGCGGCTTTGCGGAAGCGGTGCTGGAAGAGTTCCGGCGCGAGGGCGTCGACGACGAAGCCCTGGCTGCACGCCTGCAGCGCGAGGGTGCCGATGCCTTTGCCGCATCGTGGCGGGCGCTGCTGTCGCGCATCACGCAAAAGCGCTCGATCCTCAGCGAGCGCGCGGCATGAGACTGCCTGCGCGCCGGGCCCATCCCTGACGAAGCGGCGATGGCCACTGTGATCAGCCCGCTGGCCGGCAAGCCGGCGCCGCGTTCGTTGCGGGTCGATGTGCCGCGACTCGTTACCGCGTACTACACCGGTGTGCCGGATCCGTCGGTGCCCGCGCAGCGCGTGGCCTTCGGCACCTCGGGGCATCGCGGGTCGTCGTTCGACTGCTCGTTCAACGAAGCGCATGTGCTGGCGATCACGCAGGCCATCTGTGAGTACCGCGGCAAAGCCGGCATCGGCGGGCCGCTGTTCATGGGCATCGACACCCATGCGCTGTCGCAGCCGGCCTGCGCCAGCGCTCTCGAGGTGCTGGCCGCGCATGGCGTCGACGTGATGCTGGCCATCGGCGGCGAGACCACGCCGACCCCGGCCATCTCGCATGCGATCCTGGGCCACAACCGCGGTCGCGGCACGGGGTCCGGGCAAGGGCGGTGGCAAGGGTTGGCAGACGGCATCGTCATCACGCCCTCGCACAACCCGCCCGACAACGGCGGCTTCAAGTACAACCCGCCGAGCGGCGGCCCGGCGGGTGACGACATCACCGCTGTCATCGGCGCTGCGGCCAACCGCTTGCTCGAACGGCCGCTGCGCGGCATCCGGCGCCTGCCGTACGCGCAAGCGCTGCGGGCCGCGACCACCCATCGCCACGACTTCATCGGCGCTTATGTCACCGAGCTGGACCAAGTGGTCGACTTCGATGTGATCCGCAGCGCCGGGCTGCACATCGGTGTCGACCCGCTCGGCGGCGCCGGCGTGCATTACTGGGCGCGCATCGCCGAGCAGCACCGGATCGATCTCACGGTGGTCAGCGATGAGGTCGACCCGACCTTCGGTTTCATGACGGTCGACTGGGACGGCCAGATCCGCATGGATCCGTCGTCGCCCTATGCGATGCGGCGTCTGGAGAACATGAAGAACCGCTTCGACATCGCCTTCGCCTGCGACACCGACCACGACCGCCATGGCATCGTCACCCGTACCGCCGGGCTGATGCCGCCCAACCACTACCTCTCGGTCGCCATCGACTACCTGTTTCGGCAGCGACCAGCGTGGAGCGCGGCTGCCGCGGTCGGCAAGACGGTGGTCAGCAGCAGCCTGATCGACCGCGTCGTGGCGCAGCTGGAGCGCGAACTGTTCGAGGTGCCGGTCGGCTTCAAATGGTTCTCTGACGGGTTGCTGGACGGATCGCTCGGCTTCGGCGGTGAGGAAAGCGCCGGCGCCACCTTTTTGCGTCGCGACGGCAGCGTCTGGACCACCGACAAGGACGGTCTGGTGCCGGCGCTGCTGGCTGCCGAGATCACCGCGCACCGCGGGCGCGACCCGGCCGAAGCCTATGCGGTGTTGGCACAGCAGCTGGGCGCACCCGTGGCCGACCGCATACAGGCCCACGCGTCACCGGTGCAAAAAGCGCGGCTCGAAGCGCTGGTTGCGGCCGACATCGAGATCCACGAGCTGGCTGGGGAAGCAGTCACCGCCGTGCTCGACCATGCGCCGGGCAACGGCGCCGCCATCGGTGGCATCAAGGTCGTGACCCGACATGGCTGGTTCGCGGCCCGGCCCTCGGGCACCGAGGACATTTACAAGATCTACGCCGAAAGCTTCAGCGGCAACGATCACCTGCAGCGCATCCTGAGCGAGGCGCAGGCGATCGTCGACCACGCGATCGCGGTGCCGTGAATGCCGCATCGGCTGCGCTCATCGGCCGCTCTCATCGGCTGCAGCTCGGCGCCATCGGGTCTGACGCGCCAAGGCGCGCCGTATCAGGTCGCGATGTAGGCTGGAAGCAGTCGGTCGTATTCTTTCTTCACGACTGCATAGCATTCGCAGGTGCGCTGCTCCAGCCCCTCGCGATCGAGCACCGTGATGTGGCCTCGGGCATATTGGATGAGGCCGGCCTTCTGCAGGGCCAGGGCGCCTTCGGTGACGCCTTCGCGGCGCACGCCGAGCATGTTGGCGATGAGTTCCTGCGTCATCACGAGTTCGTTGCCTTGCAGGCGGTCCAGGCTCAACAACAACCAGCGGCACAACTGCTGGTCCAGCGAATGGTGCCGGTTGCAAACCGCGGTTTGTGCCATCTGCGTGATCAGCGCCAGGGTGTAGCGCAGCAGCAGGTGCATGACCGGGCCCGAGCGTCCGAACTCGTTCTTGATCGCCTGGCCCTTCAAGCGCCAGCCCTGGCCGGCGCTTTGCACCACCGCGCGGCTCGGCGTCGAGCCGCCGCCCATGAACAGCGAGATGCCGACAACCCCTTCGTTGCCGACCACCGCGATCTCGGCCGAGGCACCGCTTTCCATCACATACAGCAGCGAGACGATCGCGGTGGTCGGAAAGTAGACATGGCTTTGCACGTTGCCAGATTCATACAGCACCTGGCCCAGCGGCAGGTCGGTCCATTCCAGCATCGGCTGCCAGCGTGCCCATTCGTCGGCTGGCAATGCGGCCAGCAGGTGGTTGTGTCTCGGATTGTTGGCCATGGTCGTCCAGCCCTCAGGTAGTCAGCACTCGGGCGACCGGACGTCGGCAGCTTGGTTGAGCGGTGGAAGCCCCGTTGTGTCGAAGGCTACAAATGTTCGGTATAGCACCAACGGCCCGATTCTCGGAAGTATTCTGGCAGCCGGCAGCCGGCAGCCGGCAGCCGGCAGCCGGCTTGGCGCCTGCCGGTCAGCGGCCACCGCTCTCCGACCAGTTGCTGCCCCTGCGCTTCAGTTCGACAGTGTCATCTTGTCGACGATGTTGCGCACGCCCGGGGTGGCCCAGACTGCGTTGGTTGCCGCGTCGCGCTCGTGCCAACTGTGCACGGTGCCCGACAGTGTCGCGGTGCTGCCGTGGATCTCGACAGCGATCTGCTTCGCATCGGCCATCGCGCTGCGCTTCAGCGCGGCTTCAATCCCCGACTTGACGGTCTTCGCTGTCACCGGGGACTTGATGCCGATCTGGTTGCTGACACCGGTGACCCCCATCAGGCTGCGCACGCAATCGTTCGCGGTTTGGCGCTGGTAGTGCCATTCGACATCGCCGGACAGCGTCACCCACCCGCCTTCGACCATCACCCGGATGGCGCCGGCTGGCAGCGACGCATTCCACTCGAGCACGTTCTCTACCGATTCGGCAATGTCCGAATCGGCGCGCTTGCCGAGGCTGGTCAGGTGCACCTTCAGCTCGGTGGTCAGGGCTTGGACGCCGGCAACCTGCAACGCGGCCCGCTCGGCGCTCCACTTGTGTGCATAGCTGTCGACCTCGCCGGCCAGCGTCACGACGCCGTCCTTCACTTCGACGCCGATGCGTGCGGCGTGAATGGAAGGTTCCCACTCGAGTTCGGCGCTGACGTCCTGCTGCAATTGGCTGTCGGTTTTCATGGTGGTCAGTCAATCCAGCAGCACCAGATGCCCATGATCCTGGGCCGCCTCGATCGCTTCGACCGGCAATGCCGCGGAACGTTGTCCGCGCTCGCCCCAGACGATGTCGATCGACCGCCCGCCGACGCGTTCGACGAGGCAGGGACCAATCGGGATGCTCTGTTTGAGCCCGTTGTCGGACAGGTAAGAAACCGGTCCGGTGATGCGTGCGCGATGGGTCGTGGTTTGCATGCTTTGTCCTTGTGAAGTTGGCTGTGCCGTGTCTGTCGGATCAGGTGACCAGATTCAGGTTGTCGACGACGTTGCGCACACCCGAACTGCCCCAGGCCGAGCGCGTGGCCAAGTCGCGTTCGGCCCAGCTGCGAACCGTGCCGGTCAGGGTCACGTCACCCCCATCGACGGCGACTGAAATGGTCTTTGCACCGTCGGTGGCGCGGCGTTTGAGCGCGGCCTCGATGTCCGACTTGACATGGGCGGCCGAGAGGGCCGGCCGAATGCCGATCTGGTTGCTGACCCCCGTCACACCCGCGAGATGGCGCACGCCATCTGCTGCATCCCGGCGCTGGAATTGCCATTCGACATGGCCCGACAGGGTCAGCCAGCCGCCTTCGACCATCACCTTCACAGCGTCCTTGGGGAGCGAGCTCGTCCAGCCGATGACCTGCTCGGCCGAATGCGCGATGTCGGCGTCGGTGCGCCGGTGAACACCGATGGGTTCGACCTTCATGCCCACTGCCAGCGCTTTCACCCCGGCCACGCGCTGGGCTGCCTGTTCTGCATTGAGCTTTTCGTAGTAGCTACCGACCTCGCCGTCCAGCGTCACGACACCGTCTTTGACTTCCACGCCGATCTGCGCGGCATGCACACCGGGCTCCCATTTCAGTTCGGCCATCACGTCTTGCTGCAGTTGCGAATCGGTCTTCATGCTGGGGCTCCAAAGAGGTGAATGAAGCCTGAGCATCCTGGCTGCAGGTGGGTGCGTCTGTGCGGCGGCGAACGCAGCGCCGGCCGACCGCACAAATTGTTCGGCCAGGGTGCGTTGCCGCACAGTCAGCAGAGCTTCGCGCGGCTACCGTGAACGGCCGACAGCGCTTTCCATGCGTCGATCGGCCACCAGACGCTCATCGCCCGACTGTTGAAAGCAACCATGACCCCCGTCACTCCCAGCGGCCCCGGATTCGTCAGCTTGCTGGGCGCCTTCCGCGCCAGCGGCGGAACAGCGCCGGGCGACATCGTCGCGCGCTTGCTGGCGGATCACCAAACCGGCGAGGCCATCAGCCTGGCCAAGCTCGTCCATTGCGGACAGGTGTTCGGCTTCGAATGGCGCGCCAGCCTGTGGATACCGATGTTCCAGTTCCATGCGGCCGATCTGACGGTCGCGACCGCTGCGCAGGTCGTCAGGGCAGAACTGCCCGGCATCTGGTCGGGCTGGACGGTGGCGACGTGGTTCGCCACGCCGAATGCATGGCTGAACGGCCACCGGCCGGTCGATCGGATGGAAAGCGACGTTGCGGCCGTGGTGCAGGCCGCCCGCACCCTGGCTTCGGATGAACGCGAAGCCGTCGTTCCGCCGCCGCAGGCCCCGACGCAAACGCAGGAGCTTGCGGCGCACGCATGAAACGGGGTGTGGGCATCGGCATCAAGCGCAGGGACACCGCTGGTGATTGCCCCACAAGGAGCCGAATCCTGAACACACACCTCTCGCAGGGGAACCTCGCAGGGGCGCTGTTCGGCGGCGCTGCCGCTTGAGAGAGCCGTCCAGGCTCAGGCCGGTGTGGACCTGGCGGCCAACGCCTGATCGGCCCGGGTCGAACACCCCAGGACGGTGGATGCAGTTGGGTGCTTACTCGGCAGGACCTGAAGACTCGGCCTCGATCGCATCGAGTGCCTGCCGCAGCGCCTTCAGAATCAGGCGGTCCGACAAGGCTTCGTCGTTTTCAGGCACATCCCAACCGAAGATCGATCGGTACTTCTCGACCAGGCTTCTGACGTCTGCAGTAAGTTGCGCGTGATGCGCGTCGAGCTCGATTTGTTCGATTGCGGCCATTCAGCTCTGCCTTTGTATCTGCTTCGGGGCGGCGCAGTTCGTCTCAGTCAGCGCGCGGGACGTTGCGCCCAGGGTGCGGATGCGTCCGCACTGGCAGAACATAGTTTGCGATGCGGCGGCTGTCTGTGCGCCAGTGAACAGACACGAACCTGCGCTGCGAACACAGTGCGCATGCGGTCATCTCATCGGGCCATCGACGCTGGTGAATGTGCCCGGGTTCCAGCCACCCCTCAATCCAGCCCCCATGGACGCATCGCTGTCGATGCCTGCGGTCGGCATCTCAGAAGGAGCAGCCCAGATGTTGCGCAACCTGAAAGACCTCGAGCACTACCCGCTCAGCGCCACCGACGGTGAGATCGGACATGTCAAGGACTTCTACTTCGAAGACGACGCCTGGGTGGTTCGCTACCTGGTGGTGGACGCGGGAAGCTGGCTCAGCAGCCGCAAGGTGTTGATCTCGCCCATCTCGGTTCACCACCCCGACTGGTTGGCGCGCACGCTGCCGCTGTCCATCAGCAAGGAGCAGGTCAGGAACAGCCCCGACTTCGATTCCGACATGCCGGTGTCGCGGCAGAACGAGGTGGATGTCCTGGACCACTATGGCTACCCGACCTACTGGGACGGCGGCGGCATGTGGGGCGGGGGCCTCTACCCGTATGCCCTGGCTCCAGGGTTTGCCGGTTACGGAGTGGACCGGGTCGAGCGCGAACGGGAACAGGAAACCTACCTTCGAGACGAACGGGCGCGCCACCGCAACGACGACCCGCATCTGCGCAGTTGCAACGCTGTTACCGGCTATCACATTCACGCCACCGATGGCGAGATCGGGCATGTCTCGGGCTTTCTCGTCGACGACGAAACCTGGGCCATTCGTTATCTGCTGATCGACACCAGCAACTGGTGGGTCGGGCACAAGGTGCTGATTGCACCGCCCTGGATCAAGCATGTGCATTGGTCGGACAAGACCGTCGATGTCGACCTGAGCCGGGATGCCATCCAGAAAGCACCGACCTACGATCCGCAGCGCGACTGGAGCCGGGACCAGGATCTGTCGCTATACCGCCACTATGGCCGCAGCAGCGCCTATTGGCCGGGCAGCCCGGTGCTCGAGTCGGACTTCTGACGGCGCGCTGCGCGGCTCACGTTCGTCTGTGCGATGCCGCACCGACGGCCCACCCGTTCGGGCCTAGATTGGGTTTATCCGGGAATGCGTCACGCATTCCGCCGCCGCCACCGCGTGGCGCAGAGTCGGCCGTCCTGCAGCACTGCCGGATGCCGCTTTGACGCCGCCACCGAAAGGACTCCCATGCACCACCGCGTGTCTGCTGCCGACATTCCCGAGCGCCGCGCAGCGCTCAACGACCTGCAACAGCATCTGCAGCAATGCGCCGCGGCGCGCGGCCGGCTGCACCGCCTGCGCTGCACCGTCGAAGCGTGTGACGATTGGCTGTCGACGCGCACCATGAGCTTGCTCGGCGCCACCACGATCGTCATGCTGGCAGGACTGGCCTGGGTGGTCTGAACGCCCCGAGGCCGGCCAGAGCCGGCCGTCCCCCGCGGGGAACGAGGAAAGTGGCGAAGCGTCAGTTCCTCGGGAGCGGTTGTCGATGACGCCTGCGCGCGCCATGCCGGGCATCGCGGCAGCCGGCGCCGAAGCCGCTGCGTTGCTGGACCCGGCGCGGGGTGCGTTGCAGCCACCGATCCGGTCCGAGATCTTCGGCAGCGCGCGTTTTCAACAGCACGGGCGCAGCCTGGGCGAGGCCCATGCCGCGCGCGTGAAGGCGCCGCGGTCCGGTGCCTTCTTCCCACGCATCGAGCAGAACATCCGGGTGCTGCGAGAGTCCCAGCACTACATCGCCCTGCAAGCCCGCGGCGGCCACCATGTCAGCCCCGCAGGCGAATGGCTGCTCGACAACTTCCATGTCGTGATCGCCCAGCTGAAGGAGATCCACGACGGCTTGCCGCTTCGCTACTGGCGCGACCTGCCGGTGCTGTTGGACGCCCATCTGGCGGGTCTGCCGCGCGTCTATGGCATGGCCTGGGCCATCGTGGCGCACACCGACAGCGCTTTCGACGACCACCTGATGGTGGATTTTCTGGTGGCCTATCAGCACAGCCGCGAACTGACGCTGGGCGAGCTGTGGGCCCTGCCGACGAGCCTGCGCGTGGTGCTGATCGAGAACCTGCGGCGCCTGGCGGAACGGCTCGCCGCGACCAAAGCGGCTCGAACCGCCGCGAACCTCTGGTGCGACACGCTGGACAGCGGCGCGCGGGTCGAGCCCCAGCCGCTGTTCGACGCCATGGGCGCGCGCGGGGTCGGAGCAGCCTTCGCGCTGCAGGTTCTGCAGCGGCTGAATGCCGATCCGCAAGCGCGCTCGCGGGATGGCGATCGCAACCCTGAGCACGACCGCCAGCACGACCGCGGGGACATACGCGCGGCACTCGCGACGGCGTTGCCCGACCCGGCCGCCGCGCAACTGGCGTTGCAGGCTGCGGAAGCGGCTGACGACATGAGCGTCGGCAACATCATCACCTCGCTGAGGTTGCTGGGCGACACGCCCTGGCGCGAGCTGATCTCGAAATCCAGCGCGCTGATCCAGCGCTTGCAGATGTCACCGGTGTTCGTCGCCGAGCGCGACGATACCCAGGACGACACCCTGCATGCGATCGAGCGACTGGCGCGCCGCAGCGGCCGCAGCGAGCTGGCGGTGGCCGACGCGCTGCTGACGCTGATGCAGGCGGGACCTGATCCTGGACCTGAACCTGGAACTGAACCTGAACCTGGATTCGACCGCGACCCCCAGCGGGCCGACACCGCGGCCCGGAGCCGATCGCCCGGCCATTGGCTGCACGGTCCTGGCGCCGCCGTGCTGCGGCGCGCCATCGGCTTGCATCCTTTGGGTTGGCCCGGCTCGAGCCGTTGGCGCCAGCGTCTGCTGCTGCCGTTCTATCTCGGGTCGCTGGCGATCATCACCGCGGCGCTGACGATCGGGTTGGCGGTGCATGTGGGTCCGGATGTGGCGCGCCCGGGTGCAGCCGGCGTCTGGCTCGTTCTCACGGTGCTGTTGGCGCTGCTGCCCATGAGCGAAGCGGTGGTCGCCGGCGTCAACCGTTTGATCAGCGAATGGGTGCCGCCGCACCGTCTGCCGCGGCTCGCATTGGCGGCCGGCATCCCGGCCGAGCACCGCGTCCTGGTGGTGATGCCGGTGATGCTGACCGATGGCGACAGCGTGCGGAGACTGGCCGCGCAACTGGAGCGCCACAGCCTGGCCAACCGCGAATCCCATGCGCAGTTCGCGCTGCTGACCGACTTCGGCGACGCCGACACCGCGCACACCGCGGCCGACCCCGCGTTGCTGGCCGCAGCGGTGGCGGCAATCGATGCCATCGAAGCCCGCCGCGAGGACGGCGCCGACGGGCCTCGGCGCTTCCTGCTGCTGCACCGCGAGCGCTGCTTCAGCGACACCGAGCAGCGCTGGATCGGCTGGGAGCGCAAGCGCGGCAAGCTCGAACAGCTGGTGGCGTTGCTGGCGGGTGCGGGTGAGGGTGCAGGTGTGAGTTTGGGTGAGGTCGCGAACGCTGCCGCAGCGGCCTTCGTCGACCTCGGTGCCCGTTCGCAGCCCGCGTTGCAGACCCGCTATGTGGTCACGCTCGACGGCGACACCCAACTGCCGCCGAACGCACTGCGCGAACTGGTCGGCGTCGCAGCCCACCCGCTGAACCAGCCGCGCGTCGATGCGCGGCTGCGGCGCGTGGTAGCCGGCTACGGCATCCTGCAACCGCGCATCGTCACCTCGCTGCCATCGGCTGTGGCAGCGACAGCCTTCCACTGGCTGTTCGCCGGCCAGTGCGGCATCGACCCCTACAGCGCGTCCAGCTCCGAGCTCTATCAGGACCTGTTCAGCGAAGGCAGCTTCACCGGCAAAGGCTTGCTGCAGGTGCAGGCCCTGCACCAGGTGCTGGGTGGTCGGCTGGCCGAAGGGCGCATCCTGAGCCACGACCTGGCCGAGGGTGCGATGGGCCGCTGCGGCGGCGTCAGCGACATCGCGTTGATCGAATCGGCGCCGGTGCATGCCGATGCCGCTGCCGCACGAATCGAACGCTGGACCCGCGGCGACTGGCAGCTGCTGCCGCTGCTGCTGCAATGGCGCCGCTTCGACCTGCGGGCGGTCGACCGCTGGAAGATGCTCGACAACCTGCGCCGCTCGCTGGTGGCCCCGACTTCGCTGCTGCTGGTGCTGCTCGGTCTGGCCGGTGGTCCGCTGGCGCCGTGGAAGGCGTTGCTGCTGGTGGCGGCCGCTTACGGCTGCGGCTCCCTGTTCGGTGCCATCGCCGGGCTGTCGCCGAGCCGCGACCGGATCGCGCTCGGCTACTTCTACAGCCGGGCGTTGGCGGAGCTGGCCCGCACGGCCGCCGCGGCGCTGTGGAATGTGGCCCTGCTGCTGCGGCATGCGCTGGCGATGACCGATGCCATCGGGCGCACGCTGTGGCGGCTGGCGGTCAGCAAGCGCCACCTGCTGCAATGGACCACCGCTGCGGCCAGCGAAGCCGCGGTGGCCAGCAACGTGGCGGTGCTCGTGCGGCAGCACCTTGGCGTGATGGTCGCGGCCGCGCTGTTGCTGGCCACACTGCTGGCGCTGGGCACCCCCACGCCGGGGCTGGCGCTCGCCTGCTGCCTGGTGTGGGCCGGCACCCCGTGGTGGATCGCCTGGACCGGCCGCCCGCGCCCGCTGCCGCGCATCCAGCGGCTGGACGCCACCGACCGCGACTACCTGCTCGGCGTGGCACGCGACACCTGGGGCTGGTTCGCACGCCATGTCGGGCCCGACGGCACGGGGCTGCCGCCCGACAACGTGCAGACCTCGCCGATCGAGATGGTGGCCGAGCGCACCTCGCCCACCAACATCGGCATGTACCTTCTGTCGGTGGCCTGCGCACGCCGGCTCGGCTGGATCGACAGTGCGCAGCTGCTGGCGCGCTGCGAACAGACGCTGGCCACGCTGGACCGGCTCGAGCGCCACTGCGGCCACTTCCTGAACTGGTACGACACGCGCAGCCTGGCGCCGTTGAACCCGCCCTATGTTTCTACCGTCGACAGCGGCAACCTCTGCTGCCATTTGCTGGCACTGGCGGGTGCTTGCGCCGAGCCGGCCGGCGACAGCCCGGATGCAGCCACCGCCCTGCGCCTGACCTCGCTCGCCGAGCGCTGCCGCCGGCTCGCGGACGAAGCCGAATTCGGCTTTCTCTACGATGCGCGGCGGCGCTTGTTCCACATCGGCTGGCGCACCGTGGAGCAGCAGCTGGACCGCGGCACCTACGACCTGCTGGCCTCGGAAGCCCGCATGGCCAGCTTGTGGGCGATCGCCAAGGGCGATGTGCCCGCCAAGCACTGGCGCGCGCTCGGCCGCCCGACCTTCGCGGTCGGTACCGACGCCGGTTTGCGTTCCTGGTCGGGATCGATGTTCGAGTACCTGATGCCCGGGCTGACGCTGGACGAACCCGCCGGCAGCACGCTGGCCGCCGCTTCGCACACCGCGCTGCGCGAGCAGCTGTTGTATGCCCGCCAGCGCGACATCCCCTGGGGCCTCTCCGAATCGGCGCATGCCCAGGTAGACCACACGCTGGCCTACCAGTACGGGCCGCAAGGCGTGCCGCGGCTGGCGCTGCGCCGCACGCCGGCCGACGGGCTGGTGGTGGCGCCCTACGCCACCGCGCTGGCGGCGATGCTGGCGCCGCACCTGGCGGCCGACAACCTGCGCCGCCTCGAAGCGCTGGGAGCGCGGGGTGACGACGGCTTCATCGAAGCGCTGGACTACAGCGCCGACCGCCCGTCGAACACCGGGCGCTTCACCCCGGTGCTGACCGGCATGGCGCACCACCAGGGCATGACCCTGGTGGCGCTGACCAACGTGCTGCAAGCCGGTGTGGTGCGGCGCTGGGGCGGTGCCGATGCACGACTGGCGGCAGTGGCATCGCTGTTGCAAGAGCGCATGCCGCGCGAGATCTCGCGCCTGCAGGACGCGCCGCCGGTGGCCGCAGGCACTGCTGCAACGGCCGACAACGGGGTGGTCAAGCCCTATGCCGTGGTGCCGGGTGCCCACGCACTGCAACCCACGCACCTGCTGACCAACGGCCGCTACAGCGTCACCTTGCGCGCCAACGGCGCCGGCTGGAGCCGCTTCGACGGTGCCGACCTCTCACGCTGGCGAGACGATGCCTTGCGCGACGCCTACGGCAGCTTCTTCTTTTTGCGGCGTCAGCCCCACAGCCTGCCGGTCTCGATCACGCAGCATCCGGCAGCCGACCCGGCGGCCCGCTACCTGGCCCGCTTTCACACCGACCATGTGGAGTACGAAACCGTCTGGAGCGACCTGCGCAGCCGCTGCACGGTCTGGGTCAGCTCCGAAGACGAC
Source organism: Burkholderiales bacterium (assembly GCA_038258365.1). GTDB lineage: Bacteria > Pseudomonadota > Gammaproteobacteria > Burkholderiales > Burkholderiaceae_C > Rubrivivax. The sequence continues at coordinate 12,742 of JBBSPW010000018.1, forward strand.
ATCGAGCTGCGCCGCATCGAACTGTGGAACCCGTCGTCCGAGCCGTTGGTGATCGAGCTGTTGTCGATGTTCGAGCCGACGCTGGCCGAAGCCCGTGCCGACGAAGCCCACCCGGCGTTTTCCAACCTGTTCATGAGTGCCGAATGGTGCGCCGAAGAACACGCGCTGTATGTGGCGCGGCGGCCGCGTCTGGCAACCGAAGCTGCGCGCCATGCCGTGCACTTCGTGGCCCAGGCCGACAGCGCCTTGCGCTCGGTGGTGCCGCAGGCCGAGCGCGCCCGCTGGCTCGGCCGTGGCCGCGATGCGTCGGCGCCGCTGGCCGAGGTGCCACCCGGTCCCACCGCATCGGGCCCGCTCGCCACCGGACTCGACCCGGTGGTGTCGCTGTCGATGCGGCTCGTGCTGCCGGCGCATGGCATGGCACAGGCGGTGGTCTGCACCGCCGCGGCAACTTCGCGCGATGCGCTGAAGACACTCGTCGACCGCTACCGGCAGGCCGCGATGGTCGAGCGTTCGGCGCTGATGTCGGCCACGCTGGCCGGCGCGCGCCTGCGCGAATGGGGCATCGGCGCCGAAGACCGGATGCCGCTGCTGCTGCTGACCACCACGCTCGCGCTGTTGCTGACCCGACCCGACGCGGGGGGCTCCGATGCAGGCTGCGACCGGCGCTCGCTGTGGCGCTTCGGGATCTCGGGCGAACGGCCGCTGATCGTGGTCACGGTCGGCGCGGTGCAGGGGTTGCGCCTGGTGCGCTCGCTGACGCAAGCGCTGGCGTGGTGGTCGTTCGGCGCGCTCGCCTGCGACCTGGTGATCCTGAACAGCGAGCCGCGCTCTTACCTGATGCCGTTGCAGATCGAGCTGCAGTCCCTGGCGCAAGCGCACATCGACAGAGGTTCGTCCCGCTGCGGCGTGCACCTGCTGCGTGCCGATGAGGTGTCGGCTGTCGAGATGGCGAGCTTGAGGCGGCTCGCCCGCGTGCGGCTGCGTGCCGACGGCCGCCCGCTCGCCCACCCGGTGCAGGCCTTGGCCGACTGGCACGACGCGGCGCTCGATGCCCGGCTCGAAGGCGCTGCCGCGCCGCTCGGCACACCGCCCTGGGCCGCGCCACGGGCGGCGACCCAGGGTGCTTTCGACAGCGACAGCGGCGCTTTCCGCTTCGTTGTCGACGCCAACCACGGACCGGCACGGCCGTGGGTCAATGTGCTGGCGAACCCCGACTTCGGCACCCAGGTGTCGGAAGCCGGCGCCGGCTACAGCTGGGCGGTGAACAGCCGCCTGCATGCGCTCACCCCCTGGTCGAACGATGCCGTGAGCGACCCGGCTGGCGAATGGTTGCTGTTGCAGGACCTGCGCAGCCGCGAGGTCTGGTCGGTCGGGGCGGGTGTGGGGGCAAAAGGCGGGGCAACTGTCGGGAAAGGCGGCGGGCCAGGCGGCACAGGAACATCGGCCCGCCAGGTCGAGCACGGCCCGGGCTGGACCACGATCGCGCACCGACGCGGCGATCTGGAGGTGGCGGTCACCTGGTGCGTGGCCGAGGCCGGCGCCTTCAAGCAGGTGCGCCTGGTGCTGGTCCAGCATGGCCTGCGCAGCCTGCATCTGCGGGTGGCCGGGGTTTGCGAATGGCTGCTGGGCGAACAGCGCGCCGACCGGCAGTCGGTTCGCACCCGCTTCGAGTCCGTGGCCGCGGGCCAGGGCACGCAGAACCCGAATGCAGCCACGGCGTTGCTGCTGGCCACGCAGGGCGACGCCCATGCCGGCTTCGGCGGCAGCACCGCCTTCTTCCAGCTGCAGTGCGACCCGCCGCCCGAAGGCGGCGTCGACGACTGGACCTGCGACCGGCGCGAGTGCTTCGACGCCTTCGGACACCGCGTGCTGCCCGACCACTTCGGCGGCCAGGACGGAGACGGTCTCGACCCTTGCGCGGCGCTTTCGGCCACCCTGCGACTGGCTCCCGGTGACCGCGTCGAATGCGTGTTCACGCTGGGCCACGCTGCCACAGCGGCGGCGGCGAGCGCGCTGGCAGCGCAGGCCCGATTGCCAGCGCAACCGCAACCGCAAGAACAAGGCCGATCACAAGTCGCCACTGCCGCGCAGCGCGAAGCCGCGGTACGGGAACAGTGGCAGCAGCGGCTCGGTGCGGTCACGGTGCAAACGCCCGACCCTTTGTTCGACGCCCTGGTCAACCACTGGCTGCTCTACCAGACGGTCGCCTGCCGGCTGTGGGCACGGGCCGGCTTCTACCAGGCCGGCGGCGCCTTCGGCTTTCGCGACCAGCTGCAAGACGCGATGGCGTTGGCGGTCACCGCGCCGCAGGTGCTGCGGGCGCAGTTGCTGCTGGCGGCTTCGCGCCAGTTCGTCGAAGGGGATGTGCAGCACTGGTGGCATCCGCCCACCGGCGCCGGGGTCCGCACCCGCATCTCGGACGATCTGTTGTGGTTGCCGGAGGCCACGGCGCGCTATCTGGATGTCAGCGGGGACGTCGCCGTGCTCGACGAGGTGCTGCCGTTTCTGCAGGGCGAGCCGATCGCGGCCGATGCCGAAGACCGCTACGACGTGCCCACCACCAGCGACTCCAGCGGCAGCTTGTACGAGCACTGCGCGCGCACCATCGACCGCAGTCTGGCGGTCGGCAGCCACGGCCTGCCGCTGATGGGCAGCGGCGACTGGAACGACGGCATGAACCGCGTCGGTCACGAAGGACGCGGCGAATCGGTCTGGCTCGGCTGGTTCCTGTGCCAGGTGGTGACTCCATTCGCCCCGCTGGCCCGTCAGCGCGGCGATGCACCGCGCGCGCTGGCCTGGGAGGCGGCAGCGAAAGGCTGGCGCCAGGCGTTGCAGGGTCCGGCCTGGGATGGCGCCTGGTATGCGCGCGCCTTTTTCGACGATGGTCATGCGCTCGGCTCGAACACCAACACCGAGTGCCGCATCGACCTGATCGCCCAGGCCTTCAGCGTGTTGTCGCAAGCCGCCCCGTTGGCCCGCCAGCAGCAGGCAATGGCATCGGCCAGGCGCCTGCTGGTGGACGAAGCGAACGGCGTGGTGCGCCTGCTGGACCCGCCGCTGGCCGATGCCGAGCCCTCGGCGGGCTACATCCAGGCCTACCCGCCGGGTGTGCGCGAAAACGGCGGGCAGTACTCGCATGCCGGTGTCTGGGCGCTGATGGCCTGCGCAGCACTCGGCGACGGCGACGCGGCCTGGCGCTTGTTCGAACTGCTGAGCCCGGCGCACCGGGCGGCGCATCCGCAGCGCGCGGCCGCCTACGAAATCGAGCCCTATGTGATGGCTGGCGATGTGTACTCGCAGCCGCCGTATGTGGGCCGTGGCGGCTGGAGCTGGTACACCGGCTCGGCCGCCTGGATGCACCGTGCGGCGGTCGAATCGATCTGCGGCCTGCGCCTGAGCGACGGCCGCGCGTGCGTGCGGCCCTGCCTGCCGAGCCACTGGCCGCAGGTGCGCCTGCGCCTGCGACACAGCGGCCGTGAGCACCTGTTCATCGTTTGCCACCCATCGGCTGGCGAGGCCATTGCAGCGGCCCAGGCGGGCGGCGCGTTGCCCTTGGCGGTTGGCGAATGGGTGGCGCTGGAAGACAGCGCGCCCGCGGCGGGGCGTCTGGTGGTTCAGGCACCGTTCACGGCGGTGGACGAACCGACCGGCAGCAACGGCAGCGAGGGCAACGCCGATCGGGCGGCACCTGGGCCTGCGAGCGCCGAGCGATGCGCCCGCTGGGCCGTCCCAAGGGCGAATACCGGAGTCCGCTCCACTAGGGCACGCCGATGAGCGCTTGCAGCGCACCCAATGGCCTGTCGAGCCCGTTCGCATGATCGCGCTGCTCGAAGCCAAGCGCGCCGGGCTGCTCGGCAGGAAGCACTGGCTTTCCAACATCGTCGCCGGCGTCATCGTCGGCGTGGTGGCGCTGCCGCTGGCGATGGCGTTTGCCATCGCTTCCGGAGCGCGGCCCGAGCAGGGCATCTACACGGCCATCATCGGCGGCGGGCTGGTGTCGGTGTTCGGCGGCAGCCGGGTGCAGATCGCCGGCCCCACCGGGGCGTTCATCGCCATCCTGTCGGGCATCACCTTGCAGTACGGCATCGCCGGCTTGCAGGTGGCCACGCTGATGGCCGGCGTGATGCTCGTGATGATGGGCGTCGCGCGCCTGGGCGGGGTCATCAAGTTCATTCCCGCGCCGGTGATCGTCGGCTTCACCGCTGGCATCGGCGTCATCATCTTCGTCGGCCAGTGGAGCGACTTTTTCGGCCTGCCGAAGGTCGGTGGCGAGCATTTTCATCAGAAGCTGTGGCAACTGATCCGGGTGCTGCCGCAGCTGAACCTGCCGACCACCGGTCTGGCGGTGCTCAGTCTGCTGCTCGTTCTGTTCGGGCCCCGCATCAAGGGACTGACACGCATTCCCGGGCCGCTGCTGGCGATGGTGGCGGCCACGGTGATTCAGTCGGTGCTGCACCTGAACGGCGTGGCCACCCTCGGCAGCGCGTTCGGCGGCATTCCACTCGGCCTGCCTTCGTTCAGCCTGCCCGATCTGTCACTGTCGCAGATGCTGCTGCTGGTCGGCCCGGCTTTCGCGATCGCGATGCTGGGCGCGATCGAATCGCTGCTGTCCGCGGTGGTCGCCGACGGCATGGCGGGAAGCCGGCACGACTCGAACCAGGAGTTGATCGGCCAGGGCATCGCCAACATCGTGTCGCCGCTGTTCGGCGGCTTCGCAGCCACCGGCGCCATCGCGCGCACCGCCACCAACATCCGAAACGGTGCCACCAGCCCGCTGGCCGGCCTGTCTCACACCATCACCCTGGTGGCGGTGTTGCTCTTTCTGGCGCCGCTCGCCGCCAGCATTCCACTCGCCGCACTGGCCGCCATCCTGTTCGTGGTGGCGTGGAACATGAGCGACATGCGGCACTTCGGGCACATCCTGCAACGGGCGCCGACCGCCGACCGGGTGATCCTTCTGATCACCTTCCTGCTGACGGTCTTCGCCGACCTGGTGCTGGCGGTCAATGTCGGGGTGATCCTGGCGATGCTGCAATTCATGCGCCGGATGTCGGAGTCGGTGGCCACCCAGCCGGTCGACTCGCAAGACCTGCAGCAGGTGCTGCAAGCGAGCGGCCTCGCTGGGCTGCCGACCGGAGTGATGGTCTACGAGATCAGCGGGCCGATGTTCTTCGGCGCGGTAGAGAACTTCGAGCGTGCGCTGTTGCAGACCCATACCGATCCGGGCACGCTGATCCTGCGTCTGCATGCCGTGCCATTCATGGACATCACCGGTCTGCAGACCCTGCAAGCCGTGATCGGCAAGCTGCGCCAGCGCGGTGTCCGCGTGTTGCTGTGCGAAGCCAACGCCAGGGTGCTGAGCAAGCTGGGCAACGCCAGGGTGCTGGACGCGCTCGGCCCGGGTGACTGTTGTGCCACCTTGGGCGAGGCCGTGGCACGAGCCGGCACGGCGGCCGAACAGTCGGCGGAAGGCGGCGACGCTTGATCGGGGCTGCCTGTCGGTGCTGGAGGAGCGGACCTGGGCAAGGGGGCTTGGGTGTCGAGACCGAAGACCCGCTCACGGCTGGGTCAGCGATTCGTAGCCCGCGGTGACATCGAAGAGCTCCTCGTCGATCGAACGCTGTCGCTGCCGGTGAAAGCTGCCCTGCAGGGTTTCGAGCAAGGTCTTGATGTTGCGATCGGCACGCTCCATCGCCGCCAGCCGGCTGGCATTCTCGCTGGCCAGCGATTCGGCGCAGGCCCGGAACAGCGAGATGAACAGGTACTCGCGGATCAGCGCGCGCAACGTGGCCGCGCCGTGGTCCAGCACCTCGGGCAGTACCTTTGCGGGCCATGGCACAGCCGCCAAACGGTTCTGCCAGGCTGCGTCGAGTGGCAGCAGGCGCTGGCCCACCGGCTCGTACAACGATCCGGCCAGCGGCCGGTTGTGAAACACATGGAGCTGCCGCTGCTGACCGATGCCGTCTTGCGCGCGGCAGTCTTCGGTGTCGATCTGAATTTGCGCCACCAGCATGGCGATCGCGTCCACCGAACCCGGCACGGCATACACGTCCAGCACCTCCAGGCCGGCGTCCTTCAATCGATCCTGCACGCGCTCGCCGACAGCCCACACCTGCACCCGGCCCGGCAGATCGGACAGCATGCCGATCGCCTGGTCGGCGATCACATCGTTGAAGGGACCCACCAGCCCCTGGTCCGATCCGAACACCACTGCCCCGATCGCGTCTGCTCTGCCTGCCGGCACCCGATCGGGAGCGGCGCTCGGGTTGGCCCGGGCTTGTCTGAAACACTCGCCCAATCCCAGCGAGACCGTGCGGTCGTAGCGAGCCAGCGCCGTCACGGCACGCTCGTAATCGCCGATGCTCGACGCCGCCAGCGCCTTCATCGTCCGCACCACGGCGTGCAGATCACCGGCACCGCTGATCTTTCGGCGCAAAGCTGCAAGGCTTTCGCTCATGCCGGCTCCGGCGTGGCTGGTGTGGGTTTCGCATCCGACTCGGGTTGCGGCGTCGGCCCTGGCTCCGGCTTCGGCAAGAAAGCCTCCAACGCGTCGCCTGCAGCGTCGGTGACAGCCTTGCGATCTTCGTCGTTCAGCTTGTCGGACCCGACCAAGCGCTCGCGCAGCGGCGCGTCGAGCCTTTCCGCAGCGTTCTGAACCGCGTGCTGCGCGTCGGCCATGCGTGGCAGCGGCACGGTGTCGAACAAGCCGGCTGTCAAGGCCAGCAACACGGCGATCTGCGCCGGCACCGCCACCGGTTCGAACTGCGGTTGCTTCAGACACGCGCGGATGCGTTGGCCATGGGTGATGGTCTTCTTGGTGGCGTCGTCGAGCCGCGCTCCGAAACGCGAAAACGACTCCAGTTCCTCGAACTGCGCGTAGGCCAGTTTCAGGTCGCCGGCCACGGCCCGAAAGGGTCCGCGCTGCGCCTTGCCACCCACCCGCGACACCGACTTGCCCACATCCACAGCCGGCAGCACACCCAGCTCGAACAGGGTGGGCGAGAGGTAGACCTGGCCGTCGGTGATCGAGATCAGGTTGGTCGGGATGTAGGCCGAGATGTCCTCGGCTTCGGTTTCGATGATCGGCAGCGCGGTCAGCGAGCCGCCGCCGCGCTCCTTGCACAAGTGGGTCGAGCGTTCGAGCAGCCGCGAATGAAGGTAGAAGATGTCGCCCGGAAACGCCTCGCGCCCCGGTGGCCGGCGCAGCAGCAGCGACAGCTCGCGGTAGGCACGGGCATGCTGCGTCAGGTCGTCGTAGACGATCAGCACATCACGGCCGGCTTCCATGAAATGTTCGGCGATGCTGGTGGCCGCATAGGGTGTGATGTAGGCCAGCCCCGGCGGTTGGTTGCCTTCGGTGACGACCACCACGGTGTAGTCCATCGCACCCTGGTCGCGCAGCGTGGCCACCGCCTTGGCCACTGCCGACGCGCGCTGCCCGATCGCACAGTAGACGCAGACCACGTTCTGCCCGCGCTGGTTCAGGATCGCGTCGAGTGCGATCGCGGTCTTGCCGGTCTGGCGGTCGCCGAGGATCAATTCACGCTGGCCGCGGCCGATGGGGATCAGCGCGTCGATGACCTTCAAGCCCGTTTGCAGCGGCACATCGACCGGCGCGCGGTCCATGATGGCGGCGGCGGGCCGTTCGATCGGCAGCCGCGCGGTCGCGTCCACAGGGCCGAGACCGTCCAGCGCACGGCCGAGCGGGTCGATGACCCGCCCCAGCAACCCGGGTCCGACCGCCACGTCCATCACGCGGCCGGTGCGCTGCACCTCGTCGCCGGCCTGCAGGTGCCAGTAGTCGCCCAGCAGCACCACGCCGAGTTCGTGCGCATCGACATTGAAGGCGATGCCGGCCACACCGCCGGGAAACATCAGCAGTTCATCGAAACCGGCGCCGGGCAGGCCGCTGACATGCGCGATGCCGGTGGTCACCTGCGTGATGGTGCCGACCTCGCGCGGCAGCAGCATCGGTGCGAACGCGCCACGTGCTTGTGCGATTGCGGCGAAGCCGCGGTCGAGCGCGTTCGCGGTGATGCTCTTCATTCGGCGTGCTTCACGGGTTGCACTTCACGAGGCCACCGCATCGGGGTGCTTCGACGCCACTGCCGGCTCGGCGGCGGGCGTGACTTCAGGCTTGGCTGCGAGCTTGGCAGTCGGCACCAACAAGGCGCTGACCTCGTCTTGCAGATCGCGCAGGTACTCGGCAATGGTCCAGGCCAGTTTCTGCCCACCGGCACTCAACTCGATGCCACAGATGGCGTCGTCCGCCGTGTCGAAACGCAGCGGCACATCGGCAGAGAAGCACACGTTGACCGCATCCTGGATCGCCGCCTGTTGCTCGGCTGGCAGCGAGAAGTGGCTGCGCACCAGCGCGGGCTCGCCATCCGGTTGCAGCGCCGCCGCAAGCTGGGCTTTGGCGGGGGCTGGCAAGTCGCGCAGGCGTTGAGTGAAGACCCCCACCATGCGGGACTCCAGATCGGCGTTCGCCAGATCGCCGAGCGCTTTTCGTGCCACCGCGAACACCTCGCTCGCGGCGCGGCCGGCGATCGTTTGCTGCAGGTGCGAAGCCTGCATCTTCAATGCGTGCTCGTGTTTGGCGGCCACCGCCTGTGCCGTCTCCTGTGCTTCGTCGGCCAGTCGCGCGCCTTCGGTCCTGGCGTCTGCCGTGGCCTTTTCCAGCAGGCCGGCTCGCTGGTGGTCGAAAGCGGTGTGCTTGTCCTCGAAGGTCTTGCGTTCAGCGGCCGCTTCGGCTTCCTTCGCCTCCGCGTCGGCGATCTGGTCTGCGATGCGCTTTTCTCGGGCCGCGATCGCATCCAGCACCGGCTGGTACAGGAAGCGTTTCATCAACCAGACCAGCACGACGAAATTGAGCGCTTGCGCGCCGACGGTGAACCAGTCGATCAACATGGCTTGCTGGCCTGTTGGCTCATTGGCCTGCGACTTTTGCAGCCTGCGCAACCGCTGCATTCCAGAACGGGTTGGCGAAGATCAGGATCATCGACACCACGAAGCAGTAGATGGCTGTCGACTCGATCATCGCCAGGCCGACGAACAGCGTGCGGGTGATGGTGGCCGACGCGTCGGGCTGCTGCGCCAGCGCGGTCAGCGCGGTGGCCACCGCGCGGCCCTCGGCCAGCGCCGGGCCCATGGTGCCGAACCCGGTGGTGATACCGGCGATGACGATCGAGACCGTCGCGATCAGGGTCAGGCTGTCCATGGGGTTCCTTGTGGTGTTCAGGTTGCGGCCGCGGTGGCGGGCTTGGCGGGCGGGGACGGTGCCGGCCGTGTGGCGGCGGCCAGGTAGACCGCCGCCAGGATGCTGAAGATGTAGGCCTGCACCAGGCCGGTCAGCAAGCCCAGCCGCGTCATCACCACCGGGAACAGGAAGGGCGTGATGGTCAGCAGGATGCCGACGATCATGGCGCCGCTCATCATGTTGCCGAACAGGCGTACCGCCAGCGCCAGGGTGCGCGAGGCTTCGCTGATGAGGTTGAAGGGCAGCATGATCCAGGTCGGTTCCAGGTACGACTTCAGATAGCCGCCGAGACCCTGTTCGCGGATGCCGAACAGTGGCACCGCCACGAACACGCACAAGGCCAGCGCCACGGTGGTCGAAAGCGACCCGGTCGGTGGCTCGTAGCCGGGAATCACGGTCGCCAATGCGGCGGTGGCGACGAACAGGAACAGCGTGCCCAGAAAGGCAAGGTAACGCTCGGGTCGCTCCAGACCGACTTCGCGGATCTGTTCGTTGATGCCGGTGACGACGATCTCGAGCAGGTTCTGCCAGCGCGACCGCTGGTGGTTCGTGGACAGCCGGCGCGTGATCAGCATCGAGCCCAGCACCAGCACGGCCATCAGGGCCCAGGTGAACACGATGGTGCCGTTGAGCGTGAGGAGCCCGTGCTGCCAGAAGATCAGTTGATCGGGTCCGAGGCGCATGGGGGGTCAGCTCGAACGGGGGCTGTGAGCGCTCTTGCGAAGCGTCAGGCGAAGCGTCAATCGAAGCACGAGCCAGCGGGCGGCCAGGAAGCCGAGCAAGCAGGCCAGCAGCCGCTGCCAGTCGCCTGCGGAGACGAGCACGAAGCCGGCTGCCGTGCAGCCCATGCGCAGCAGCAGGCTGCCGCCGATCCACAAGGCCGGGCGTGAAGAATCGACCGCCCGACGCAGGGTCCACCACAGCCCGCCGAAGAAGAATCCGCCGAGCAGGGCGCCGCTGAGGGTCGCGAGCGGCAGTGCAAACGCGGCGTTCATCGGCACTCAGCGCTCGGCTTCTCGATCGGCAACCCGATCGGCAGCACGGTCGGCAACCGGCTCGTTGTCGAGCCCTGCAGCCAGATCGGCCGCATGCATCGCGCGGTCCTGCTGCGCCACCCAGCGCCAGGCATTCAGGCAGCCCAGCACCAGTCCGGCCATCAACAGCGCCAACGACCATCGGTGCCCGCCAGCATGCCTCGTGTCGAGCCAGATGCCGAGCCCGGCACCGGCCAGCGTGGGCACCACGATCGACCAGCCGATCAAGCCCATCATCCCGAGACCCGACCAGACACCCGGCGCGCCATCGCGGCGCGCGCGCAACTTGCGCGCGGCTTTGGTGCCGACCTGTTCGGCGAGCCGCCTGTCGCGGGTCGGCCCGGGCTCATTCACCGTGGAACCTCGCGAAGCGCCGGACGAATCCGCTTTCCAGTTTGCGCGTCGCGTTGCGCGCCCCCTGTTCCAGCGTGTCCAGGGTCAGGTAATCACGCTGCACCGCGTCGCGCAGTTGCGCCAGGTTGCTGCCGCGCGAGGCGCGCCGCACGGCCACCTGCACATGGTCGCCGATCTTCGTCAGCACCCCCAGGTCGACCGCCACGAACACCTCGCCTTCGGCCTGGCTTTCGTAGATCAGGATGCCGGGCACCAGTGCGGCCACGCAATCGCGCCGGCGCGGCAGCAAACCGAACGAGCCGTCTGGCGTCTCGGCGACGATGCGCGACACCTCGCTCACATCGGCGAAGACCCGAAACGGCAGCAGCACCTCAAGGCGCATGGGTCGACTCCGGCTGCTGCGTCGAGGCCGGCGGTTCGACCGCGGCCTTGGTCAAGGGGGCCTTCGCGTCGCCCTTCGCGTTCCCCTTGTCGTCCTTTAAGCCGCCCTTCGCGCCACCCTTGACCTCCGCGATGGCGCCGATCATGTACAGCGCACCCTCAGGCCGGTCCTTGAACTCGTCGCGCAGGATGCGCTCGCAGCCGTCCAGCGCATCGGCCAGGCTCACCAGCTTGCCCTGCAGGCCGGTGAACTGCTCGGTGGTGAAGAACGGCTGCGTCAGAAAACGTTCGAGCCGCCGGGCGCGCGCCACGACCGCGCGGTCGGCCGGCGACAGTTGTTCAAGCCCGAGCATCGCGATGATGTCCTTCAGGTCGGCGTACTGCGCCAGCGTTTGTCGCACCGCTTGTGCGAGTGCGTAGTGGCGCTCGCCGACGATGCCGGGCGTGGCCATCTTCGAGTTCGACTGCAGCGGGTCGATGGCCGGAAACAGCCCTTCACCCGCGCGCTTGCGCGACAGCACGATCGACGCCGACAGGTGCGAGAAGGTGTGCACTGCGGCCGGGTCGGTGAAGTCGTCGGCCGGCACATAGACCGCCTGGATCGAGGTGATGGCGCCGCTGTCGGTGTTGGCGATGCGCTCTTCCAGCGCCGCCAGCTCGGTGCCCATCGTCGGCTGATATCCCAGGCGCGACGGCATCTGCCCCATCAGGCCCGAGACCTCGGAGCCGGCCTGGATGAAGCGGAAGATGTTGTCGATCAGCAGCAGCACATCGCGCTGCTCGTCGTCGCGGAAATACTCGGCCATCGTCAGCGCCGCCTGGCCGACGCGAAAGCGCGCGCCGGGCGGCTCGTTCATCTGGCCGAAAACCATCACCATGTGCTTCAGCACATCGGCCTTTTTCATCTCGGCATAGAGATCCTGACCTTCGCGGCAGCGTTCGCCGATGCCGCAGAAGATGCTCACACCTCGGTGGTTGCCGACCATGTTGTGAATCATCTCGGTCAGCAGCACCGTTTTGCCGACCCCTGCGCCGCCGAACAGCCCGGCCTTGCCGCCGGCCTCCAGCGGCACCAGCACATCGATCATCTTGATGCCGGTTTCGAAGACCGACGATGTGGTCGAGCGGTGGATCAGCGGCGGCGGCTCGCGGTGGACCGATCGCCACGACACGTTCTGCGGTTCATCCTGGCGATCGATGGCATGACCGAAGACATCGAACATGCGCGACAGGATGCCCTTGCCCACCGGCGCCATCAGCGGCCCGCCGGTGTCCAGCACCCGCATCCCGCGCGCCAAGCCCTGCGTCGGTGTCAAGGCGATGCCGCGCACCTGGCGGGCATCGATCTGGGTCAGCACCTCGATCGCGATCGATTGATCGGCTCCCGCGCGCAGCAGGGTGCGGATCGATGGCAAGCGGTCATCGAAACGCACGTCGACAACGCTGCCCCGAACGGCAGTGACCACGCCCGCGTTCGGCTCCGCCACCGGCTGGGCGGTTTTCTGGTCGTCGCCCCTGTCGCCCACTTCTGATCCACCTTCCGACATCGCCCGCAGGCCGCTGAACGGCACTCTGCGCGCGCGCAGACCCAGGGTCTGTGCGGCAGCGAACAGACATGTTCCAGGACGTTGTCTGCGGTGGCCGCATGGGCACCTTTCCGAGCGGCGCGAGCGCCCATGCCCGGTTCAGGCGGCCACTCTTGCTGGCGGCAGCAGCGGTCACAGCCACACCCACCCTCACGGCTTGTTCATCGATTAAAGCCATGCAGGGCGCTGCGCTCGGCCTGAGACCGCCGCAGCTGCCATCAGCCGCTGTTGCCGCCTCTGTCTGGAACTCAGCGCGGCGCCGACGCAGCGCGGTCCAGCAGCATGCCGACCGCCGTGGCCGCGTGGGTCGTCAGCCAGTGCGCCGTGTGGCCGGTGCGCGGCAGGATGTGCGCTGCCATTGCCCGCACCCGCGCCAGCTGTTCCGGCGTGGACTCGGCCAGCAGCGCGACCACCACGCTTTCGAGTGCGATCGTTCGAACCTGCAGTTGCACCAGTTCGGCATCGGTCAGCAACGGGGTTTGCAGCCTGGACTCGGAAGGCGAGGGGTCGCGGTCGGTCATGTCGTCGATCTCCTTTGATGTCGTCTGCCCCGGGAAAGAGCCCCGGCGCGCTGGCTTGTGCCTACACTGATCGCCATGGCTTACGAGTTGTACTACTGGCCCACGCTGCAGGGCCGCGGCGAATTCGTGCGGCTGGCGCTTGAAGCCGCGGGCGCGCCCTATGTCGACATCGCGCGCGGCAGCGAACAAGCCGGCCAGGGTCTGCCCGCGCTGCTGCGCGGCTTGGCCGACACGGCCGAGCCGCATCGCTCCTTCGCGCCGCCCTACCTGCGCGACGGCGGCTTCGTGGTCGGTCAGACCGCCGCCATCCTGCAGTACCTGGGGCCGGAATTGAAACTGGTGGGGCGCAGCGAACAGGCACGGGTGTGGACGCAGCAGATCCAGCTGACGATCGCCGACATGGTGGCCGAGGCCCACGACACCCACCACCCGATCGATGTCAACCTGCACTACGAAGACCAGCAGCCCGAAGCCAAGCGGCGCGCTCTGGGGTTCTGCAGCGCCCGAATCCCGAAGTACCTGGGCTGGTTCGACCAGATCGTGAAGCACAACCCGGCGGGGCCACGCTGGCTGGTGGGCGGCAAGCTCAGCTATGCCGACCTGTCGCTGTTCCAACTGATCGAAGGCCTGCGGCATGCCTTCCCCAACGCCGCGCAGCGCGCCTTGCGCGGCAAGCCGGCCTTGCGCGACCTGCACGACCGCGTGGCCGCGCTGCCGCGCGTGGCGGCCTATCTGGCCAGCCCGCGGCGCATTCCGTTCAACGACACCGGCATCTTCCGCAGCTACCCGGAACTGGACCTGGTCTAGTCCGGACCACCGGGCAACGAACCTTTCTGGAGCGAGCGCGAGCCGTGCGAAGTTCATCCTGCTGACGCGCGATGTCGCGCCCGACCGGGTCGACCTCTGCAGCGAGCGCCGGGAAAGCGCCGCGGAATCGTCCAAGCGGGTCCGATCGGCTGTAACGGGTGGGCGGCTCCGCCGACCCATCCGGGTTCCAACCCCCTCACTCTCGAAGGGCACGCATGCTGACGACCCGCTGGACAGTTCGGATTCCACACACCGGCCTTTACGGGCTGCTGCTGTTGGTGCTGATGGTTGCGGGCGGCTGCACCAGCCTGCCCCGGCTGGATCCGCTTCCTGTGAGCCAGTCGCTGCCACTGTCGCCTGAAACCCCCCTGGGCCGACTGGCCCTGGCATCGGTCGCGCAGTTGGGTGCCCGGTCTGATGCCGCGCCGCCAGCCACCGCAAGCAACACCCCATCGCAGATGCCCGACGGCAGTGTCCAGGGTCTCAGCGGCTTTCGGCTGCTGCCGCTGGGCACCCACGCGCTGGACGCACGCCTGCAACTGATCCAGCGCGCGCAGGTCAGTCTGGACCTTCAGTACTACCACTTCGAGTGCGACAGCACGGGCCGCGCCGTGTTGCGCGCCTTGCGCGATGCGGCTGCCCGCGGCGTGCGGGTGCGGGTGCTGATCGACGACCTGTACACCGGCGGTGCCGACGCCGTGTGGCGCAGCTTCGTGGCCCATGACCGTGTGCAAGTGCGACTGTTCAACCCCTTCACCGCCGCACGCGGCCGGGGGCCCTTGGGCCGCTTCGCAGCGGCACCCTGGGACTGGGGCCGCATCAACCACCGCATGCACAACAAGTTGTTCGTGGCCGACGGTGCCTGGGCGCTGTTCGGCGGCCGCAACATTGCCGACATCTACTACTTGAAGCTGTCAGCCGACAACTTCATCGACATCGACGTGCTGGCGGCCGGTGCCCTGCTGCCGCCCCTTCAAGCCGAGTTCGACCGCTACTGGAACGCCCGCACGGCTTACCCGCTGGCTGCCATCATGAAGGCTCCTGAGGGGGCGGCTGTCAGTGCGGCAGCGTTGCAGGCCGAGTTCGACCATCTCACCGAGCCCGCGCTGGCTGAAATGCGCATGCCAACACAGCTGTCCCCGACGGACGTGCTGGGCCAGCCCCCGGTGGGCCGGCAACTGGCCGACGCACACATCGCCCTGGTGGCTGGCCGCGCACAGGTGCTGGCCGACCACCCGGAGAAGCCGTTCCAGGGCGCAGCAGGGGGCGAGCTGATGAACAGCAGCGTCACCTATGGCGTCTATCAGGCCATGATGGCGGCGAAGCATGACGTGCTGGCTTCGTCGCCCTACTTCGTTCCCGGGCGCGGCGGCCTCGAGCTGCTGCTGGAGCTGCGCAAACGCCATGTCGACGTGCGCGTGCTCACGAACTCTTTGGCGTCGACCGATGAACCCCTGGTGCACCTGGCCTATTCGCGCTACCGCGAAGCGCTGCTGGGTGCGGGCGTGCAGTTGTTCGAGCTGAGCCAGCAACGCGTCAAGGACAACATGCTGATGGGCTTGTTCGGCGCTTCGCTCGGCAGGCTGCATGCCAAGACCGTGGTCGTGGACGCGCAGTTGGCGTACATCGGCTCGATGAACCTCGACCCGCGCTCGGCGACCTTGAACACCGAACTCGGCGCCCTCATCAAGAGCCCGGCGTTGGCTGGCCAGTTGCAGGCCCTGATCGACATCGATCGCTTGCACAGTGCCTATGCGGTGCGCCTGCCGGCCGATGGGGGCTGTTGCGAATGGGTCATCCCCGACAGCGACGGCCGTCTGGTGCTGGACCTGGAGCCCGACTCCACATGGTGGATGCGTTGGCTGGGCAGCCTGCTGCAGCCGCTGGCACCTGAGGACCATTTGTAGGGGGCGGCGCCAAGGTGGCCTCTTCGCAGTCGGCCGCTGCTTTGATCCAGCGCTGGACGATCTCGAATCAGGTCAATCGGCAGCCAGTTGCACCTGCAGGTTGTGCAGCACCTCGTAGCAGGGCAGCACCTGCGCGACGGCACCGTTGGGCTGGCGGCCTTCCCGAATGGCGGCGAAGAACTCGCGGTCCTGCAACTCGATGCCGTCCATCGACACCGCCACGCCGGACACATCGATCGCCTCGTCCTTGCCGTTCATCAGATCGTCGTAGCGCGCGATGTAGGTGCCCGTGTCGCCGATGTAGCGAAAGAAGCTGCCGAGCGGTCCGTCGTTGTTGAAGCTCAGGCTCAAGCTGCAGATGGCGCCGTTGGCCGCCTTCAGCTGGATGCCCATGTCCATCGCGATGCCGAGCGTCGGGTGGACCGGCCCCTGCACCGCATGCGCTCGCACGATCGAGCTGCCCGTTTGAAAGGCGAAAAGATCCACCGTGTGGGCCGCGTGGTGCCACAGCAGGTGGTCGGTCCAGCTGCGCGGCTGACCCAGCGCGTTGGTGTTGCTGCGGCGAAAGAAGTAGGTCTGCACATCCATCTGGTGGATGTGCAGTTCGCCCGCGGCGACGCGCTGCCGCACCCACTGGTGGCTGGGGTTGAAGCGGCGCGTGTGGCCACACATCGCCACCAACCCCGTCTGCTGCTGCATCTGCACCACGCGGTAGGCATCGCGCAAGCTGTCGGCCAGCGGAATCTCGGTTTGCACATGCTTGCCTGCGGCCATGCAGGCCACCGCCTGGTCGGCATGCATCTGCGTCGGTGTGCAGAGGATGAC
>JBBSPW010000019.1:0-29293 GCA_038258365.1 Burkholderiales bacterium
ACACGATGCTGGACGCCGATGGCAAGCTGCTGGTGCCCGGTCGCTCGCACTTCCTGGCGATGCAGAAGCAGGCGCTCGATCGTTTGCGGCGCTTCGGTCGGCTCTAGAAGCTCAGAAAAACCGGGCCGACTCTTGAGGGAGCCGACCCAAGTTGGCGATCTCGGCGATACAGCGCGCCGGCGATGCTGGCCGTCACCGACTTCAGATCGGCGCGTCTTCGCCACCCGGGCTCTGCTTGCGGATGCGAACCGGTAGCTTGCGTGCCGGCTCGACAGCGGCCTGCGCAGCGACGAACCGCTGCGTCGCATTCGCCCCGGCGGGTGGCTTCGCCCCTGCTCCATCGGCGGCATCTTCGCCGCCGATCACCCGCGTGTAAGGCGCCAGCATCTGCACCAGCTGCCCGTAGATCTTCGGGTTGCCGGCCACCACCTCGCGTTGGTAGAGGTAGTCGGACTCGCCGGTGAAGTTGCCGATCAGGCCACCGGCTTCGGTGATCATCAGCGAGCCCGCGGCCATGTCCCAGGGCTGCAGACCGGTTTCGAAGAAGCCGTCGTAGCTGCCAGCCGCGACATAGCAAAGGTCCAAGGCTGCCGCACCGGGGCGGCGGAGGCCGGCACAGCTTTGCATCACCGCCTCGAACATCTTCACATAGCGCTTGAAGTTGTCGCCCTTGCGAAACGGGAAACCGGTGCCGATCAGGCAGTCGCCGAGGCGGGTGCGCTTGGAAACCCGCAGCCGCCGGTCGTTCAGAAACGCACCGCGGCCGCGGCTGGCAAAAAACAGGTCGTTGCGGGTGGGGTCGTAGACCACGGCTTGCTGCACCACGTTGCGGTGCGCCAGCGCGATCGACACGGCATAGACGGGAAAGCCGTGCAAAAAATTGGTGGTGCCATCCAGCGGGTCGATGATCCAGGTGAATTCGCTGTCGCGCGCACCGTGCTCTCGGCCCGATTCTTCGGCCAATATGCCGTGGCCGGGATAGGCGTCGAGCAGGGTCTCGATGATGATGCGCTCTGCCGCGCGGTCGACCTCGGACACGAAGTCGTTCGGGCCCTTGCTGCCCACCTTGACGATTTCCAGGTCGAGCGCAGCGCGGTTGATGATCGAGCCGGCGGAACGGGCGGCCTTGATCGCCGTGTTCAGCATGGGGTGCAGGGCTTGTGCCATGGGAGTTTCGGGTGCTCGGGTGGTTGCGCGACCCGCAGCGCATGGTGCAAGGCGGTGGCAGGGGAGGCAGCAGTGGAAAAGAGCGCAACGCGCCACGCCACGGGGCGCGTCGACAATGCTTTGGGTCAACCCTGAATGTTAGCGGCGATGCCTGTGCCCAACGATCGAGCCGACCCGACCCGTTTCGTGCTGGTGCAGCCCAGCCACGGCGGCAACGTCGGCGCCGCAGCGCGCGCTATCAAGGTGATGGGGTTCAGCGACTTGGTGCTGGTGGCACCGCGTCACGCCGATGTGTTGACTTGGGCGGAGAGCGTTGCGATGGCCAGCAGCGCCGCCGATGTGCTGCAGGGCGCGCGCATCGTGGACACGCTGGACGAAGCGCTGGACGGCATCACCTGGGCCGTGGCCACCGCGATGACCCCGCGTGACTTCGGCCCCGCCACCCACGCCCCGCGCCCGCACTTCGCCGATCTGGCGCAGTCGCGACACCGTCTGGCCCTGGTGTTCGGACCAGAGCGCACGGGGCTCTCGAACGACGATGTCTACCGCTGCCACGCCTGCGTGTCGATCCCCACCGCGCCCGACTACGGTTCGCTGAACCTCGGGCAGGCGGTGCAACTGCTGGCCTACGAGTGGCGTCAGGCGCTGGGGGGCTTTCCGGGGCGGGCCCGCACGGCCGATGTGGCACTGGCCGACGGCCGGGCTGTGAAGGGCATGCTGCAGCACTGGCACGACACGCTGCTGCAGATCGGCTTTCTCGATCCAGAAGCGCCGCGCAAGCTGATGCCGCGTCTGCAGCGGCTGGCCAACAAGGCCGAGCTGACAGTGGAAGAAGTGCAGATCCTGCGCGGCATCGCGCGTGCAGCGGCCGAGGGTCGATCGAACGAGTCGTGACGGTGGTTGGCGTGCTTGCGTGCTTTCTTGCTTGCTTGCCTGCGCGCCTGCCGCGCTGCCAGCGCTGGTGGTGGGGCGGGGAGGTGTGGTGCGGCACGGCCGCGGCGAGAACGCCGGGGCAGCGCGCGTAGGCCTGCCCGGACGCGGCTTTGCTCGCCACGCAGCTCGCCCGCAGTCTGCACGCGGACACGCATCCACGCATCCACGCAGCCACGCTGCAGCCAAGCACGCCGGCAAATCGCCAGCATGTTCCCCGCCAGCACGTTCCCATCACCCCACCTAAACTGCGCCTCATGTTTGCAAGACTGCGCGAAGACATCGCCTGCATCCTCGAACGCGACCCCGCTGCGCGGTCGTCGTGGGAGGTTCTGACCTGCTACCCCGGCTTGCATGCGCTGGTGCTGCACCGCTTGGCACATGGGTGCTGGACGCGCGGTTGGTTCTGGGCCGGGCGCTTCATCTCGCATCTGGGCCGCTTCTTCACCGGCATCGAGATCCACCCGGGCGCCACCATCGGGCGCCATGTCTTCATCGACCACGGCATGGGCGTCGTGATCGGCGAAACCGCAGAGGTCGGTGACGGCTGCACCATCTACCAGGGCGTGACGTTGGGCGGCACCTCGCTGGAAAAGGGCGCGAAGCGGCATCCAACATTGGGCCGCGATGTGATCGTCGGTGCCAACTCTCAGGTGCTGGGTGGCTTCACGGTGGGCGATGGTGCGCGCATCGGTTCGAGCGCAGTGGTGGTCAAGCCGGTGCCGGCAGGCGCCAGCGCAGTGGGCAATCCGGCGCGCGTGCTGCAGGCAAACGACGACACTCTGCGTGAGAAAGCAGCAGCGCGGATGGGCTTCTCGGCCTATGGCGCTACACAAGGTGATGATCCGGTGTCGCAGGCCATGAAGGGCCTCATCGACAACGCCTCGGGGCAAGAACACCAAGTCGCCTTGCTGTGGCAGGCGATCGAAAAGCTCTCGGCCCGCAACCACGAACTGCCAGCCGGCGATTGCGTGCCCTGCGATGCACAGACCACTGCGACATTCGATGCCGAACGCTTCAGCCGGCTTGTGAAATGAAATGAATGCCATCGCTGCCCGACCCAGCGGGTCTTGCTTTCCACTGCGACCGACCCGGAGCGGCCAATGATTCAGTTCTTCTACCACCCCTCTCCCAATCCCGCCAAGGTGGCGCTGTTCCTGGAAGAAGCCGGGCTGGACTATGAGGTGGTGCCGGTGGACACGAAGAAGGGCGAGCAGCACTTGCCGGCCTTCACCGCAATCAACCCCAATGCCAAGACTCCGGCGCTGGTGGATGGTGATGCCACCGTGTTCGACAGCAACGCCATCCTCTTGTACCTCGCCGAGAAGACCGGCAAGTTCTTGCCCCAAGACACGCCGGCTGCGAGGGCGCAGATGCTGTCGTGGCTGATGCTGGTGGCCACCGGCATCGGTCCGTATTCGGGCCAGGCCGTGCATTTCAAGCACTTCGCTCCCGAACCCAAGGACTATGCCGTCAACCGTTACAACTTCGAGGCCCAGCGCCACTGGGGCCTGATCGACGCGCAACTGGCCAAGCACAATTACATGCTGGGCGACACCTACACCCTGGTCGACATGGCGGTGTGGGGCTGGGCGCGCGCGGTGCCCTTCATCCTGGGGCCTGATGCGTGGGCCAAGCTGCCGAATGTCAAGCGCTTGCTCGATGAGATCAATGCCCGCCCGGCGGCACTGCGCGCCGAAGCATTGAAGACCAAACACACCTACAAAACCGACTTCGACGATGAGGCAAAGAAGGCGATGTTCCCGCAGAACGAAAGGCTCAGAACCGCCTGATGCGGCGGGCGTCCGTGCGGCATCGGCGGTGCGTCAACGGCGTCGCGCCGCTTTCGGTCTGAACGCTGCGCACACGGTGTCGTCGGTGTCGATGTAGGGACCGCCGATCAGGTCGATGCAGTAGGGCACCGCCGCGAAGATGCCTGGAACGGGCGGCTGGTGTTGCAGCAGCCCCCCCAGCGTTTCAGCGATCGCCTTCGGTTGCCCCGGCAGGTTGATGATCAGCGCTCGATTGCGGATCACCGCCACCTGGCGAGACAGGATCGCAGTCGGCACGAAGGCCAGCGAGATCTGGCGCATCTGTTCGCCGAAGCCCGGCATCACGCGGTCGGCCACCGCCAGCGTGGCCTCGGGTGTCAGGTCACGCGGTGCTGGGCCGGTGCCCCCGGTGGTCAGCACCAGATCGCAGACATCGGCGTCGACCAGATCGCGCAACGCGGCTTCGATCGTGGCTTGGTCGTCGGCCACCAGCCTTTCGTGCCACTCGACCGGATTGCGGATGGCGCTTTGCAGCCAGGCCTTCAATGACGGGATGCCTTGATCGGCGTAGACCCCGGCTGCGGCGCGGTCGCTGGCCGACAGCAAGCCGATGCGAACGGGTTCGAAAACCGGCTGGGTATCCATGGCGGCATCAGCCCTTCGACAAGATCGGGCGAATCAGTAGAAACAGCTCGCGATGGCTTTTCGGCTGCCGCGCTTCCGGCACGAGACCGGCACCGTCGCGGCGCGCTTGCCGCACCAGGCTGCGCAACTGCTGGCTGTCGGTTTCCGGATGGTCGTGCAGCCAGCGCGTCATGGCGCCGTCGTCGGCGATCAACTCGGCTCGCCATTGTTCGGCTTCGTGCAACGCCAGCGTCGCCTGCGCACTGCCGATGGTGGCTTCGGCCACCGCTTCGCGCACAGCCGCTTCGTCGGCGTTGTGCATCAGCTTGCCCACGTATTGCAACTGCCGCCGCCGCCCTTCGTGGCTGCGGGTGCGGCGGTATTCGACGATCGCATCGCGCAGCGGCTCGGGCAGGTCGATCGCCTCCAGCCGCTGCGGTGACAGCTCGGACAACGCGAGCCCCAGTGATTGCAGATCGTGCGCCTGCTGCTTGCGCTGGGTCTTGCTGGGGCGGGCCGATGCGGCCGGCGCGTTTTCGTCGACAGTGCCATCGCTGTCGATCGCTGGCGCTTCGGGGGCGCCGGGCGGGGACTGCGGGTCGCCGTAGTGCACATCGAGTCCGCGGTGCGGGGCGGCGCGTCGGGCCATGGGCGGGTGCCTTCGGATGGGCTTGCGCGCCAACCGATCTTCGGCTTCTGAAGTGGGGTGCTGGCTATCATAGGTGAGCGATGAGAGGCGCTTCTGCCCTCGCTTGGACCCCACCCGTGCCACTTCGGCCGCCTCACCAGAACCCGCCCCAAGATGCCTTCGACTCCCGCCGATTCCGGCTTTGCCTACCCTATAGCGCAGTTCCAGCAGATCGTCGAAGACACCTTGTCGCTCGCCCGCGAGATGGGTGCCAGCGACGCCGGCGCCGAAGCTTCAGAAGGAGTTGGCTTGTCGGTATCGGTTCGCAAAGGCGAGTTGGAAAACGTCGAACGCAACCGCGACAAGTCGCTCGGCGTCAGCGTCTACCTCGGTCAGCGGCGCGGCAATGCCAGCACCTCGGATTTCTCCAAGAATGCGCTGCGCCAGACCGTGCAGGCGGCTTACGACATCGCCCGCTTCACTGCCGAAGATCCGGCCGCTGGCTTGCCCGATGCCGACGACCTGGCATCGGCTGCCGATGTCGCTCGCGACCTGAACCTGTTCCACCCCTGGGCGATCGACGCTGCTGCCGCGGCCGAACTGGCACGCCGCTGCGAAGACGCGGCCTTGCGCGTCGACCGCCGCATCACCAATTCCGAAGGCGCCGGGGTGTCGGCGCAGCAAGCCCATTTCTGGGCCGGCAACTCACGCGGCTTCCGCGGCGGTTATGCCAGCTCACGCCACTACCTGTCGGTGTCGCCGATCGCCGGCAAGGGCCGGCACATGCAACGCGACGGTTGGTACAGCTCGATGCGCGACGCCGCCGACCTGGCTGCGCCCGAGGCCATCGGCCGCTACGCCGCCGAGCGCGCGCTGTCGCGCCTGAAAGCGCGGCGCGTGGCCACTGCGCAAGTGCCGGTGCTGTTCGAATCCACCGTCGCCGCCGGGCTGCTCGGTTCGCTCGTTGGCGCCACCTCAGGCGGGTCGCTCTATCGCAAGGCCAGTTTTTTACTCGACAGTCTCGGCACTCAAGTTCTGGCCAAACATGTGGACATCGCCGAGGACCCGCATGTGGCCAAGGGCAAGGGCAGTGCGCCATTCGACGACGAAGGCGTTCGCACCCGCAGCCGCCAGGTGGTGGAGGCCGGCATGCTGCAGGGCTACTTCCTGTCGAGCTATTCGGCCCGCAAACTCCACATGCGCAGCACCGGGCATGCAGGTGGTTCACAGAACCTGGTGATGACGAGCCGCCGCACCCGCAAGTCGGACGACCTGCCGGCGATGCTGAGAAAGCTCGGCCGCGGGTTGTTCGTCACCGAGTTGATGGGCCAGGGTGTCAATGCCGTAACCGGCGACTATTCGCGCGGCGCTTCGGGTTTCTGGGTCGAAGACGGACAGATCGCCTTCCCGGTCGAAGAAATCACCATTGCCGGCAATCTGAAGCGCATGTTCAAGGACATCGCAGCCATCGGCGCCGACGCCTACACCCAGGGCAGCAAGACCACGGGTTCGGTTTTGATCTCACGCATGCAGTTGGCGGGTTCCTGACGCCCCGCTGAAGCCCCCCCGAACGAGGCCGCCCGCACCGGAAAACGGGGAAAACCCCGCTGATTTGCTGCCAGCGCGTCCCTAGACTCCCGGATTGAGTCATTTACGGCTTGCAACGCAATTGGAGTCTTCATGGAACGTCGTTCATTTGTTCATGGCGCTGGCATAGCCGGCGTCCTGGCTGCCGGGGCTGCGCCAGCCATCGTGCATGCCCAAGCCAACATCCGCTGGCGCCTGGCATCCAGTTTCCCGAAGTCGCTCGACACCATCTTCGGTGCTGCCGAGGACATGTCCAAGTTCGTGCGCGACATGACTGGCGGAAAGTTCCAGATCTCGGTGGCCGCCGGTGGTGAACTGATGCCGGCTTTCGGCGTGGTCGACGGGGTGCAGGCCGCCACGGTCGAGATGGCGCACACCGCGCCTTACTATTTCTTTGGCAAGGATCCGACCTTTGCGCTGGGATGCGCCATCCCGTTCGGTTTGAATTCGCGCCAGATGACCGCCTGGATGCTCGAAGGCAACGGCATGAAGCTGATGCGCGAGTTCTATGCCGGCTACAACATCATCAACTTCGTCGGCGGCAACACCGGCGCGCAGATGGGTGGCTGGTTCAGAAAAGAAGTGAAATCGTTGGCTGACTTCAAGGGTCTGAAGTTTCGCGTCGGCGGCTTCGGCGGCAAGGTGGTGGAACGCATCGGCGGTGTGGCACAGAACAGTCCCGGGGGCGAGATCTACCAGGCGCTCGAGAAGGGCACCATCGATGCGGCCGAATGGGTCGGACCGTACGACGACGAAAAACTCGGCTTCGTGAAAGTGGCGCCCAACTACGCCTATCCGGGTTGGTGGGAAGGCGGCCCCGAGCTCGACTTCTTCGTCAACAACAAGGCCTACGAAGGCTTGTCGGCGGAGTACAAGGCGATCCTGGAAGCCGCTTGCAACTATGCGGCGGTGGTCATGCAAGCCAAATACGACGCTCGCAACCCGGCTGCGCTGAAGAAACTGGTGGGGCAGGGCGCCAAGCTGTTCCGCTTCCCGAAAGACACGATGGATGCGGCCTTCAAGGAAGCCATCGCGCTCTACAACGAGCTGTCGGGCACCAACCCGGCGTGGAAGAAGATCTACGCCGACTACGCCAACTTCCGCCGCGACTCGAACCTCTGGTTCCGTTTCACCGAAGCCGGTTTCGACGACTTCATGCAGCAGCAGCGGCTGTGATGTAGGTGGGGGCGGACCCGGGTCTTCGGGCTCGTGCCTTGCCCAAATGAAAAGGGCCCCGGCTTCACAACCGGGGCCCTTTTTCAATGTCTGCGACGACCGGGCTTGCTACCGACCCGCAATCAGTCGCTTACTTCTTGTCCTTGTTCATCGACTCCAGCAGCTCCTTCATCGGGTCGTAGGGAGCGGCTTCAGAGGCACCGCCAGCCGCCGCAGGGGCTCGCCCGTCAATGGCTTCGCGGCCGGCATCGCGCAGCTGTTGCAGCGCATCTTCGGGGTTGAACTTCGGTGTCTTGTCGATCGAGCCCGTGACCAGTTGCGGGTAGGCCACCACGGCCGCCACCATGATCAACTGGATCACGATGAACGCGATCGAGCCTTTGTAGATCTGCGCGGTGGTGACTGCCGGGATCGTCTTGTTGGTGATGCGGTCGATGTAGTCGCTCTTGGCGGCCACGCTGCGCAGATAGAAGAGCGCGAAGCCGAACGGCGGGGTCAGGAACGAGGTCTGCAGGTTCATCGCCAGGATCACGCCGAACCAGATCAGATCGACCCCCATCTTGTCGGCCACCGGCGCCAGGATCGGGATCACGATGAAGGCGATCTCGAAGAAGTCGATGAACATGCCGAGCACGAACACCAGTATGTTGACGACGATCAGGAAGCCGATCTGCCCACCCGGCAACTGCTTGAACAGGTTTTCGACCCAGATGTGGCCGTCGGCGGCATTGAAGGTGAAGCTGAAGACCGTCGAGCCGATCAGGATGAACAGCACGAAGGTCGCCAGCTTGGCGGTGCTGTCCAGCGCTTGCTTCAGCAGCTTCATGCTGAGCTGGCGCCGGCCGATGGCCATCACCAGCGCACCGAGTGCGCCCATCGCGCCGCCTTCGGTGGGGGTGGCCACCCCCAGGAAGATCGTGCCCAGCACCAGAAAGATCAGCACCAGCGGCGGGATCAGCACGAAGGTCACACGCTCGGCAAGCTTGGACAGCAAGCCAGTGCGAAACAGACGGTTGATGGCGGCCAGCGCCAGCGCCAGAAACGACGACGCCGTCATCGACAGGATGAAGATTTCGTCGCCGGGTGCGGGCAGTTCGCGGCCGATCCAGGGGTTGATGATGCTTTCGTGGATGCGGCTCCAGCCGAAGCCGGCCACAGCACAGATCGCCAGCAATGCGACCAACGACAGATGGCCGCTGGCGCCGTTGGATTCGCGGTAGATGCGCATTTCCAGCGGCAGCGCAGGCATCCAGTGCGGCTTCACGAAGGCCACCACGATCACGAACAACAGATAGGCGCCGACCAGCAGAAAGGCCGGAATCAGCGCGCCGGCATACATGTCGCCCACCGAACGGCCCAATTGGTCGGCCAGCACGATCAGCACCAGCGACGGCGGAATCGCCTGTGCCAGCGTGCCCGATGCGGTGATGGTGCCGGTGGCGATGGTGCGGTTGTAGCCATTGCGCAGCATGATCGGCAGCGAGATCAGGCCCATCGAGATCACGGCGGCGGCCACCACGCCTGTGGTGGCCGCCAGCAGCGCGCCAACCAGGATCACCGCGATGGCCAGACCGCCGCGCAGCGGGCCGAACACCTGGCCCACGGTTTCCAGCAGGTCTTCGGCCATTCCGGAGCGTTCCAGAATGATCCCCATGAAGGTGAAGAAGGGAATCGCCAGCAGGGTGTCGTTTTTCATGATCCCGAACACCCGCAGCGGCAAGGCGCCGAACAGGTTGGTCGGAAACAGATTGGCTTCCATGCCGATGAAGCCGAACAGCAGACCCGTGGCCGCCAGTCCGAAAGCCACCGGGATGCCGGTCAGCAAAAAGAAGAACAAGCCGCAGAACATCAGCGGCACAAAGTTCTGGGCGATGAAGGCGGTCATTTGGGCGCCTGCTGGGGTGAACCGGCAGCGTCGACGGCTCGTGCGTTGCCCAACTCCTCGACCAGTTCTTCTTCCGGCGTTTTCTCGTGGCCGAAGCGGAAGGGCTCGTCTCGGGCGCCGGTGAGAAACGCCACGCGCTTGATGAGTTCAGAAAAAGCCTGTACCAGCAGGATCGCGAAGCCGAGTGGTATCAGCAGGATCGCCGGCCAGCGGATCAACCCGCCGGCGTTCTCGCTCATCTCGCCCGAGACATAGGCTCGCACGAAGTACGGCCACGACAGGTCGATGAGGATCAGGCACAGCGGGATCAGAAAAACCACGATGCCGATCGAGTCGATGATCGCGTTGGTGCGCTTGGACAACCGCGCGGCGATGAAGTCGATGCGCACATGGCCGTTGTGCAAGAAGACGTAGGCCGCTCCGAGCATAAAGACCGCAGCGAACAGATACCACTGCACTTCGAGGTAAGCGTTGGAGCTGACATTGAATGCTTTGCGGATGATGGCGTTGCCGGCGCTGATCAGCACCGCCGCAAGCACCAGCCACATCGTCAAGCGGCCGATCCAGCCCACCACCCAGTCGATCCCGTCCGACAACTTCAACAACGCGCGCACGGCGTCTCCCGGCAGGTCGAGGCCCGCGCTTCAAAGCGCGGATTCTAGGGACGCAACCCACCCGGTGGCGACAGTTAACCTGTTGTCGTCAGCAAAAGTCGGTGTTGAACCACGCCCTCGTCGACATCGCGCCGGCCCGTCAGGCCACAGTCAGGCAGCACAGACCTCAAAGCGCTTGAACGGCGTCGTACAAGCGAGTGGAGCGCGCACCCGAGCGGCAGAAGGCCAGCACAGGCGCCGGCAGGTCGCGCAGCAGGTCGGCGAAGTCACTGATCTGCTGGGCAGTCTGGTAGCTTCCATCGACCGGAAGAAAGCGGTACTCCAGCCCGGCGGCTATGGCAGCGGCTTCCATCTGCTCACTGGTAGGCTGGTCGGCGCCATGCTCGAAATCGGGGCGGTTGTTGATGACGCTCTTGAAGCCGAGGCGCGCGGCTTCGGCCATCGTGTCGGGCTGGAGTTGCGGCGCCACGCTGAAGAACGGCGACAAGGTTCGGCTGGTCAGGATGCTCATGATGTAGAGGGTGCCAGAGCGCGTTTGACAGAGGCGGACACCAAGCCCATTTCGGCCCTGCCTGCGAACACAGCCTTGGCAGCGGCCATCGCGCGGCCCATCTCACCAGGGCCCGCCGGGCGGCCAATCTCGGCTGCGATGCTTGCAACCAGCGAGGCCACCTCGGCATCGATCGCGCCCGCATCGAGTCGCTGTGGCAGGTAAACCTCCAGCACCGCGACCTCGGCGGATTCGATCGCCACCAGATCGTCGCGGCCAGCGCTCTGAAAGGCTGCGATCGAGTCGTTGCGTTGCTTGATGAGCTTGTCCACCAGCGACACCACCGCGGCATCGTCGAGTTCGATGCGCTCATCGACCTCGCGCTGCTTGCAAGCGGCCAGCAGCAAACGAATCGCCGACAGGCGCGCGGTGTCGCGCGCGCGCATGGCGCTTTTCATGTCTTCGGTGACGCGACTTTTCAGCGGGCTCATCGGATGGCGGGTGGCTTCAGATTGCCAGCCTGCGGCAGCAGCGACCGGGAAGCAGCAATTGCCTGCCGGCGCCGACGCGCAATCAGTACATCTTCTTCGGCAGCTGCATGCTGCGCACGCGCTTGAAGTGACGCTTGACCGCAGCCGCTTTCTTGCGCTTGCGCTCTGCCGTGGGCTTTTCGTAGAACTCGCGCGCGCGCAGTTCGGTCAGCAGGCCGATCTTCTCGATCGTGCGCTTGAACCGGCGCAGCGCGACGTCGAAAGGTTCGTTCTCTTTGACGCGAATAGTGGTCATGAATCAGGGGTCTCTGGTGCGAATGGGTGCAGATCGGGGCAAATGACAAGCGGCGCACGCGCAGCTCGTTCGCGCGAAGCCGGAGATTATAGCCCGGCGATCGAGTCCGCCCACACCCTGAAACTCAACGCACGGCAGCGGCTGGTGCGAAGGGCTGGCGCTGCAGCGCTGCCACGGTAGCAACGATCAAAGCGGCTTGGCGCAACAGCGTCGGCGGTGCCGGGCGCTCGCCGCTCAGCACATCCTGCACATAGACCGCGGTGCTGGCGGCGTCGGTGGCAAGCGGCAGCACGGGCAGTTCGGTCAGCACGCCTTCCTGCGCGGCCAGACACAGGTGGGGCTGCAGACTGCCGCCGATCCAGGTGTCGATGCGCGGCTGGCGCCGCGGATCGGCAACCGGTTCGCCTTCGGTGCCGCGCAGCAGGTGCACAGACACCGCGTCGCGTTGCGCCCAGCCCGACATCAGCTGACCGAATTCGGGATGGGTGTGATTGACCAGACGCAGGGTGGGCGCGCCGTGCACCGGGTCGAGCATCTTGGCCACCGTGTGCCCAGGGCCGCGCACGCCGAGCCGCTGTCTGCAATCCAGCAGTGCCTGCAAGGCCGGGCACAACCACGCAGTCGCCAAGAAGGCCGGCTCGCGCCGGGACCAGGCTTGCGAGATGTCTTGCACCTGCATCACCGGTGCAAGCCCAAGGTCGTGCAGCACCTCGGCGGTGGTGACGCGACCGGGTTCGTGCAGGGCACCGTGCACCAGCACGTCGACCCCTTCGCGCGCCAGCCACAACGCCAGCAACGGTGTCAGATTGGGCAGCCGGCGGGATCCGTTGTAGGAGGGAAGCAGCACCACCGGGCGCACCGCCGGCACCGTTGTGCACCGGGCTTGCGCTGCCGCAAGAAAGCCGCCCAGTTCATCCAGGCTTTCTCCCTTCATGCGCATCGCCATGAGGAACGCACCGGTTTCGAGTTCGCTGCACTCGCCATCCAGGATCCGGGCCATCAGGTCCTGCGCCGCGACCCGCGACAACGACCGCGACCCCTTGGCGCCACGGCCGATCTCTTTGAGGTAGGGGACGATGCTCATCGCGGTATGCGCTGTGCCGCCGCAGTCGCAACTTTCAGGCCCGATAGGCTTGGTGCCCCTGGCGGAAGGCAGGTTGATCAGGACTGGGCTGTGTTTTGCCGTGACACGCACCGCTAGACGCCTTCAAGTTAGGGGAGACTGCCCGTGCTCACTTGATCCATCGCCCATGCACCACCAAGATACACAACTTGTTCACCCAGCCGCAGATTGGTGCGGTGGCCTTGGCGTTGACGAAAGCGTGCTGCGAATGCCCCTGTCGCCCGAAGGATTTCTTGCCTTGCCTGAAGTGACTGCCACAGCCAACGCCCCGCCGCTGTCGGCACCGCTGCAGGGCGCGCTGACGTTCGTGCTAGACGCGATGCTGCAACGAAGTGGCGATCTGCTGTCGGTCAAGGACGTGGCCAGCGGCCGCTATCTGCATGTCAACCGGGCAATGGCCGACGCCATGCGCGCTGCTCCCGAGCGGATCGTGGGCCGTTCCGACATTGATCTGCTGGATGCCGGCTTGGCCGGCGTTCTGCGCGCTGCCGAGCAAGCTGCTTTGGCGCACGGGCGACCACTGTCTACCGAACACCGGCTCGAGATCGCTGCCAAGCCGAGAACCTACACCGCCCTGCGCACCGTCGTCGAGATCGGGAGCCAGCGGCTGTTGTGCGCGGTATGGACCGACCAGGGCCCCGAGCGACAGCGTGAAAGCCAATTGCAACATGCGCTGGCACAGCTCGAACAACAGCAGCGGGCCAATGAGTTGCTGCGCCAGGACCTGGCCGACCAAGCGATGCGGGACCCGGCATCCGGACTCTATCGTCGCGCACGTTTCGAAGACCAACTGCGACGTGAGCTCGATCTGTCGACCCGCGAGCACCGCGAATTTGCGATCGTGTTCATCGAACTCGACGCTCCTGGCGCTGCCGAGATTCAAACCGGTGAAGCGGGCAGTCAGCGGGTTTTCGAGGCCGTGGGCCGACTGTTGCGCGGTGGCACGCGTGCGATGGACGCGTCGTGCCGCTTCGGCGAGCGGCGCTTCGCGGTGTTGTTGTCGGGTGTGGGTCTGGCCACAGCGCATGCGCGGATGGAAAGCCTGCGGCGCAAGTGCGCAAGCCAGATCGTGGTGCACGAAGGCATCGAGTTGGGATTCACCGTGTCGGTGGGTGTGGCCAGCTATCCCCACACCGCCCAAGCCCATGAGCAGTTGGTCGATGCAGGCAGCGCAGCACTCGCCGAGGCACAGCGCCGCGGCGGCAACCATGTGAGCTTGGCAACCATCCCTTTCGAGTCCGCTTTCGAGTCCGGTCCGCAGTTCGCTGTCGCGTCCAAACCGCGCTGAAGACGCGCGGCGGCCGGTCTATCCAGCCCAGACGCGCTGCACCATCACCAGCGCCAGCACCATCAGCAGGGCCGCGAACAACTTGCGCAGCAGGGCCACGTCGATGCGGTGCGCGGTGCGCGCGCCATAAGGCGCCAGCAAGGTGCTGGCAGTGGCCATGACCACCAGCGCCGGCAAGTACAGATAGCCCAGGCTGCCCGGCAAAGCCGCCGGCAGGTTCCAGCCGGCGATCACATAGCCGAGCGTGCTGGCAGCAGCCACCGGCATGCCGATCGCAGCCCCCGTGCCCACAGCGCGTCGGGGGGGTACGTTGCACCAGGTCATGAAGGGCACCGCCAGAAACGCGCCACCCGCGCCCAGCAAGCCCGAGATGAATCCGATCCCCAACCCCACGCCTGCGAGACCGGCGGCGCCGGGCAGATCGCGCCCCGGCTTGGGTTGCTTCCCACGCATCATCTGCAGCGACGAGTAGCCGACGAACAAGGCGAAGAACAGCGCCAGTCCGGGCCCTTTGAGCACCGCAAAGGCCGCACCGCCGGCCAACAAGCCGCCCACCACGACGCCAGGCGACAGGGCTTTGACAATGTCCCACCGCACCGCACCGGCCCGGTGATGCACCCGCAGACTGGAAAGCGCCGTGAAAAGAATGGTGGCCATGGCGGTGGCGATCGACATCTTCACTGCCAAACCAGGCTCGACCCCCCGGCGCGTCAGCATCACCGACAACACCGGCACGATCATCATGCCGCCGCCGATGCCCAGCAGGCCGGCGAGGAAACCCACGACCACGCCCAAGGCGAGCAGTTCGGCGAAGAGCGTGGCACTCACGCTGAAAGAGGGTGTCCGCCGTGCACCGTGAACCGCATTCCTGAACCCTCAGGGAAGTTCAGGTGGGCGAGGTCAGCCAGATTTCGGGTTCGTCTGACGCGAGACGATCACGCCCATCTGGCGATGTTCCAAGCCCTGGCTCAATGAGCATCGGTTCTAGGAAATATTGAGCCCACGCGAACACGACGGACACCCTCATTCTAGACACGCATCCCCGCGCCTGGGGCAGGAAGGACTTCACAGCAATTGACCATCGTCACCCAGCGCTTCGTCTACCCGAGCCACCAGTGCATCGAGATCGGCGGGAGACATCGACGGCGCTCCGACCCCTGCGCCACCGGACGGGCGGGCGGCTCCCTGTTCGGCCAGCTGGTAGGCGATGTTGAGCGCGGCCAGCACAGCGATTCGCTCTCGCGCGCGAACCTTGCCGGACTCGCGGATGGTGCTCATCTCGCGGTCCACCGCGGCGACCGATGCGGCCAGCAACGCATCGCCGCCTTCAGGGCATCCGAGCATGTAGGCCTGGCCCAGGATCGAGACTTCGACTTGTTTCATGACCGATCCTTGCCCGCAACAGCCTGCGCAGCATCGTCGCCATCCGGTGGCAAACGAACCAGGAGCGCGTCGATCCGGGCGCGCGCTGCGGTCAGTCGTTGGCGCAAGCCGTCGCGCTCGGCAGCCACGGCCGCCAGTTGCTGTTGCATCAACAGCTGCGTGCGCTTGAGTTCATGGTGGCGCAGCACCAGACGGTCCACACGTTCGACCAGATCAACGAGCTTGGCCATTCAGACGGTCTCCTCCCGGCCTCATGAGTCAACGTCGGGCCGCTCCCACGTTGACCCTTCCCCCTGGTGGGGCCTGACGCGGAGCGACAGGTCTGGGGGCAATCTCACCGCATTGTAGAAGTGCCGAAGTCGCACCAGCGTCGCACCGCACACCCCTCGCAGCGCGGTTTACGGGCCACGCAGACATAGCGCCCGTGCAGGATCAGCCAATGATGGGCTTCGACCCGATAGGGCTCGGGCACTCGCCGCACCAAGCCCGCCTCGACCTCGGCCGGGTTGCGCCCCGGCGCCAGGCCGGTGCGGTTGGAGACTCTGAAGACATGGGTGTCGACCGCCATGGTGGCTTCGCCGAAGGCCACGTTCAACACCACGTTGGCGGTCTTGCGGCCGACCCCGGGCAGGGCCTGCAATGCGTCGCGATCGTGCGGCACCCGGCCTGCATGGCGCTCGATCAGGATCTGGCAGGTCCGAAGCAGGTTGGCGGCCTTGGTTCTGAAAAGCCCGATGGTGCGGATCTGCGCAGTGACTTCGTCCAAGCCCAGATCCATCATGGCCTGCGGCGAGGGCGCGATCGCAAACAGCCTTCGGGTGGCTTTGTTGACGGAGACATCGGTGGCCTGTGCCGACAGCAACACCGCCGCCAGCAATTCGAACACGCTGGTGTAGACGAGCTCGCTCTGCGGCGCTGGATTGGCTGCAGCCAGGGTCGCGAAAAACGGTGTGATGGACTCGGCCTTCAATCGGCGGTGTCTGGCGCGGGGGTGGGTGTGGGTTCTGTGCACCGCCCGGATGCGGGCTCGTGAATCGGCTGAACTCCAGCCTCGTTTCGACCGGCGCGCTTCATGCCGGCCTCGATCACCGCGCGCTTGGCGGCCAGCACCTTCGGGTCGGTGATGCGGCTGTGGCTGGCCAGATCGGCCAGTTTCGCCTGAGCGCGCGCGGCCAGCCTGGCGTCGTTCTCGCGCTGCTCGCGCGCCAGTCGTTGCCGGCGTGCGGTGTGCCGTTCGCCCGCGCTGTGCGCGTCGGCTGCGCTCCAGGCTTGCCAGCCGCTGCGGGTGCCGCTCGCGGGCTCCATGGAGATGCAGTCCACCGGGCAGACCGGCACGCAAAGCTCGCAGCCGGTGCACAGCGCATCGATCACCGTGTGCATGCGTTTTGGTGCGCCGACGATGCAGTCCACCGGGCAGGCCTTGATGCACAACGTGCAACCGATGCACCAGGCTTCGTCGATCAGTGCCAGGGCACGCGGGGCTTCGACGCCGCGCTCTGCATCCAGAGGTTTGGCCAGCCGGCCGGTGAGCAGCGACAACCTGAGAACGCCCTCGGCACCGCCAGGCGGGCAGCGGTTGATGTCGGCCGACCCGCCGGCGATGGCCTCGGCGTATCCGCGGCAATCGGGATAGCCACAGCGCGTGCACTGGGTTTGCGGCAAAGCCGCGTCGATGCGGTCAGCCAGCGCGGTGTCTGGCGCGGAATCAAGCGGATCGGGGGCCTGCATCACCCGCTGATTATCGGGCGCGCACCTTCTTCTGCGTCGTCGAGCGGGCAGGCCGTGAAGCCACCAGCTTCAAGTCCGGCTTGTTGAAGCGCGCGATGAAATCGCGCACCTGCGGATAAACCGTCTCGCGCCAACGGCGCCCCGAGAAGATGCCGTAGTGGCCGGCACCTTTGGCTTCGTAGTGGAATTGGCGTGCTTCGGGAACGCCGGTGCACAAACCGTGCGCCGCCTTCGTCTGCCCGGCGCCCGAGATGTCGTCCAGTTCACCTTCGATGGTCAGCAGCGCAGAGCCGGTGATGTCCTGCGGACGCACTGGCTCGCCGTTCACAACCCAGGTGCCGTTGACCAGCGCGAAGTCCTGAAACACGATCCTGATGGTGTCCAGGTAGTACTCGGCCGGCATGTCCAGTACTGCGTTGTATTCGTCGTAGAACTGGCGGTGAAAGTCGACACTGCCGTCGTCCCCGCGCACCAGGTCGCGGAAATAGTCCCAATGGCTGGAGGCGTGGCGGTTCGGGTTCATCGCAACGAAGCCCGCATGCTGCAGGAAGCCAGGGTAAACGCGGCGGCCCACGCCGGGATAGTTCGCCGGCACCTGAAAAATGACATTGTTCTCGAACCAGCTGTGGCTGTTGTCCACCGCCAGTGCGTTGACCGCGGTCGGGCTTTCGCGGGCGTCGATCGGGCCGCCCATCATCACCATCGAACGCGGGGTTGGCTCGCCCCGGCTGGCCATCAACGACACCGCGGCCAGCACCGGCACGGTGGGTTGGCAGACCGAAATCACATGCACATCGGCGCCCACATGGCGTATGAACTCCTGCACATAGGCGACATAGTCGTCCAAATGGAATGGACCATGGGACAAGGGCACCATCCGCGCATCGGTCCAGTCGGTGAGAAATACCTTGTGGTCCTGCAGCAGGCTTTTGATGGTGTCGCGCAGCAGCGTGGCGTGGTGGCCCGACAGCGGTGCCACCACCAGCACAGTCGCCTGGCCCTTCATCAGGTCCAGTGCCGCAGGGTCGTCGGTGAAGCGTTTGAAGCGCAGCAGGCGGCAGAAAGGCTTCTCGATCGCAACCTGTTCCTGGATTGCGATCTCCACCCCGCCAACGGTGGCGCCAGTGATGTTGAAAGGCGGTTTTTCGTATTCCTTCGACAGCCGGTGCATCAGATCGAAGCCGGCAGCGATGCGCTGCGCCATCGGGGTCTTCGCGAAGGGCGACAGCGGATGGGTATAAAACTTGGCCGAAGCGCTGGCAAACTCCGAAAACGGGGCGGTCAGCGCGCGTTGAGATTCGTAGATTTGGTACAGCATCGGTGGGGCTCTCCGGGTGGGACTGACAGTGTAGCCCCGTTCATGCTGCGCTGCAGCAATTTCCGGGCGTTGTCAAATCATGACGGCCGCAATAGCCGATGCCACCGCGTCGATGTTGCCGCTGTTGATCGCCGCCACGCAGATGCGCCCCGAGTCGAGACCGTACACGCCAAATTCCGCTCGCAGCCGTTGCATTTGACTTGCATTCAACCCAGAGTAGCTGAACATGCCGCTCTGGCGCGTGATGTAGCCCAGATCGCCTGTTGCGCCCGCCGCGCTCAGCTTGTCGACCAGAGAATGGCGCATCGCCTGGATGCGCTCTCGCATGCCGCCCAATTCGGCTTCCCATGAAGCCCTCAGCTCGGGAGTGGTCAGCACGGTGGTGACGATCTGCGCGCCGAAGCCCGGCGGACTCGAATAGTTGGTGCGCACCATGATCTTCAATTGCGACAACACGCGGGCGCGTTCGTCGGCACTGCGGCAGACCACGCTGAGCGCGCCCGCACGCTCGCCATAGAGCGAGAAGCTCTTCGAGAACGAGGTCGAGATCAGAAAGTCCAGGCCCTGGTCCAGGAAGCAGCGCAGCGCCGCACCGTCTTCGGCCAGGCCCTTGCCGAATCCCTGGTAGGCCATGTCCAGGAACGGTGTGACCCGGCTTTCAGCGCAGGCGGCTGCCACCGCCTGCCATTGCCCCAGGTCCAGATCGCAACCGGTGGGGTTGTGGCAGCAGGCATGCAGCACCGCGATCGTGCCCGGGGCCGCCGCCTTCAGCGCTGCCAGCATCGCGTCGAAGCGCACGGCCCGGGTGGCGGGGTCGTAGTAAGAATAGGTGGCGACCTCGAAACCCGCCTGCGAGAACAGCGCGCGGTGATTCTCCCAACTGGGGTCGCTGATCAACACGGCGCCGCCCGGCTGCAATCGCGCCAGGAAATCGGCGCCGAGCTTGAGCCCGCCGGTGCCGCCGATGGCTTGCACTGTGGCCACACGGCCATCGGTCACCGCCGCACTGTCGGCGCCAAACACCAGGCCCTGCACCGCACGGTCGTAAGCGGCAAGGCCGTCGATCGGCAGATACGCCTTGGGCTTGGCTGCGCGGTGCAACGCGGATTCGGCCGCGGCCACGCACTTCAGCACCGGCAGCCGCCCCTGATCGTCCAGATAGACCCCCACGCCGAGGTTGATCTTGGCTGGGTTCGGATCGGCGTTGTATTGCTCTGTCAGCCCGAGGATCGGGTCTCGCGGCGCCAGCTCGACAGCGGCAAACAGGGATTTGGACATGGCACGGGCTCCGGGGGCTGCGCTACTCTTGCGGGTTGTCTGCGGTTTGTCTTTTGCTAGGGCAGCTGCATCTGCAAGGGCCGCCGATTCTAGTTGGCGGCCCCGCACGGAACCCCTGCACCGAGCCCAGTGAACGCCCCATGACCGAACTTGCCGAAGTGATCGCCGACCCGGACGCCGACAGCGCTGAGCTGCAAGGCACGTTCGTCAGCTTTCCCGACTCGCCTTTTCACTTGCTGCAGCGTTTCGCTCCCGCGGGCGACCAGCCGGCAGCGATCGAACAACTGGTCGAAGGAATTTCCGACGGCCTCGCGTACCAGACCTTGCTGGGCGTGACCGGATCGGGCAAGACCTTCACGATGGCCAACGTGATCGCGCGATGCGGGCGCCCTGCGATCGTTTTCGCACCGAACAAGACATTGGCCGCGCAGCTGTACAGCGAGTTCCGCGACTTCTTTCCGAAGAACGCGGTCGAGTACTTCGTCAGCTACTACGACTACTACCAGCCTGAGGCTTATGTGCCGCAGCGCGACCTGTTCATCGAGAAGGACAGCGCGATCAACGAGCACATCGAGCAGATGCGGCTGTCGGCCACCAAGAGCCTGCTGGAGCGGCGCGATGTGATCATTGTCGCCAGCGTCAGTGCCATCTACGGAATCGGCAACCCGGCCGACTACCACCGCATGGTGATGACCGTGCGGGTGGGCGACAAGATGGGACAGCGCGATGTGATCGCGCAGTTGATCCGCATGCAATACAAGCGCAACGAGGTCGATTTCGGGCGAGGCACCTTCAGGGTGCGAGGCGACACGATCGACATCTTCCCGGCCGAGCACAGCGAACTGGCGCTGCGCATCGAGCTCTTCGACGACGAGGTCGAAAGCCTGCAATTGCTGGACCCTTTGACGGGACGGGTGCGGCAGAAGATCCCGCGCTTCACGGTCTACCCGAGCAGCCATTACGTGACCCCGCGAGAAAGGGTGGTGGATGCCATCTCGACCATCAAGGACGAGCTGCGGTCGCGACTGGACGAGTTTGTCAAGAGCGGCAAGCTTGTGGAAGCCCAGCGACTTGAACAGCGCACCCGCTTCGACCTGGAAATGCTGCAAGAGGTGGGCCATTGCAAGGGGATCGAGAACTACACGCGCCACCTTTCTGGCAGCGAGCCCGGCATGCCGCCATCGACGCTCGTCGACTATCTGGCTCCGGATGCGCTGATGTTCCTGGACGAAAGCCACATGATGATCGGCCAGCTGGGCGGCATGTACAACGGCGACCGGGCGCGCAAGACCACGCTGGTGGAATTCGGCTTCAGGTTGCCGAGTGCGCTCGACAACCGTCCGCTCAAGTTCGAGGAGTTCGAACGCAAGATGCGGCAGTGCGTGTTCGTGACCGCCACGCCGGCGAACTACGAAAAAGAGCATGCCGGCCAGGTGGTGGAGCAACTGGTGCGGCCGACTGGCCTGATCGACCCTGCGGTCGAAGTGCGCCCCGCGGTCAACCAGGTCGACGACCTGCTGCAGGAGATTCGCGAACGGACGGTGCAGAACGAACGGGTGCTGGTCACGACATTGACCAAGCGCATGTCCGAGCAACTGACCGAGTATTTGTCGGACAACGGGGTCAAGGTGCGCTACCTGCACAGCGACATCGACACAGTGGAGCGGGTCGAGATCCTGCGCGACCTGCGCCTGGGCATGTTCGACGTGTTGGTCGGCATCAACCTGCTGCGCGAGGGCCTGGACCTGCCCGAGGTCAGCCTGGTGGCGATTCTGGACGCCGACAAGGAAGGCTTCCTGCGCGCCGAACGCAGCTTGATCCAGACCATCGGCCGCGCGGCGCGCAACGTGAACGGGCGGGCGATCCTGTACGCCGACAAGATGACCGATTCGATGCGCCGCGCCATCGACGAAACCGAGCGCCGGCGCGAGAAGCAGAAGGCGCACAACCTGGCGATGGGGATCACGCCGGTGAGCGTCACCACGCGCATCCGCGACATGATCGATGGCGCGGTGTCGGACAAGTCGGCCAAGGACGATTTGAAAGCCGCCAAGGCTGCGGCCGAGGTCGAAGGCATGTCCGAACGCGATCTGGGCAAGCGCATCAAGCTGCTGGAAAAGCAGATGCTGGAACACGCCCGCAACCTCGAATTCGAGAAGGCTGCGCGCACGCGTGACCAACTGGCGTTGCTGCGCGAGCAGGCCTTCGGCGCCAGCGGTGCCGATGTGGTGCCGATCTCCACCGCGTCGGTAGGCAGGGGATCGAAGGGTGGTGCGGGCTGATGCTTCAGCGTCTGAAATCGTTGGTCAGGCGGACTGCCGGGCAAGTGCCTGTGCCAGTGCCCGACCCCGACGCCCTGCGCGTGTTGATGGTCTGCATGGGCAACATCTGCCGCTCGCCCATCGCCGAAGGCGTGCTGCGCACCAAGTTGTTGCATGCCGGCCTGCAGCGCCGCGTGGTGGTCGATTCGGCCGGAACAAGCGGCATGCATGGGGGCGAGCCACCCGACCCACGCGGCATTCGCCGGGCCGCTGCCCGCGGCTACGAGATCGGCTCGCTTCGTGCACGCGGTGTCATCGACGCCGACTTCCAGAATTTCGATCTGATCCTGGCAATGGACAGCCGCAACCTGAAGTGGCTTCGTGATCGGGCACCCGCGGCGTCGTCGTCGACGATCGGGCTGCTGCTGGCGCGCGATGGTGCGCGCGGCGAAGGTGCCGATGTACCCGACCCGTATTACGGCGCCGAGCAGGGCTTCGACCATGTGCTCGACCTGGTCGAGGAGGCGTGCGACGGGCTGGTTCGCGGCTGGGGGCGGCGTCCATCGCCCGATCCCTGGGTCGTGGCGACTCCAAAAGTTGACTAAAACAGTCAACTTAAGGCATACTTGAGTAATTCGCTCGGGCATTCGTTCAAGATGCGCAGCAGATGCAAGGAGCACCGAATGCGACTCACCACCAAAGGCCGTTTTGCCGTCACCGCCATGATCGATCTGGGGCTGCGTTCCAATGCAGGCCCGGTCGCGCTGGCGGCCATCAGCCAGCGACAGCAGATTTCGTTGTCTTATCTGGAGCAACTGTTCGGAAAGTTGCGCCGCCATGAGTTGGTGGAAAGCACGCGCGGGCCCGGCGGTGGTTACACCCTCGGCCGCGGTGCCGAGAAAATTTCGGTTGCCGACATCATCGTGGCGGTCGACGAGCCGCTGGACGCCACCAGTTGCTCCGGCAAGGAAAACTGCATGGGCGACGATTCCGGTCGTTGCATGACCCACGATCTGTGGGCCAGTCTGAACAATCGGATGGTCGAGTACTTGAACTCGATTTCGCTGAAGAAGCTGGTCGACGAGCAACTGGCAAAGGGCGTGGCCATCGACAGCTCGCCCGTCAAGCGCGCTTTCACTGGGGGGCCGGTGGTCAAGCCGATCAAGGTAACGGCGCCGAATTCGGTGTTTGCGCTGGGCAATGCGTTCGCCAAGTGACCGACCCGATGAATCTCCACTTCAAGCACAACCAAGAGAACACGCAGTCATGACTCCGCATTTCCCGATTTACATGGACTACGGCGCAACCACCCCGTGCGACCCGCGCGTTGTCGACGCGATGATTCCCTGGTTGCGCGAACATTTCGGCAACCCGGCCTCGCGCAGTCACGCCTGGGGTTGGGAAGCAGAAGCCGCCGTCGAGAAGTCGCGCGCCCAGATCGCTTCGCTGATCAACGCCGACCCGCGCGAGATCGTCTGGACGAGCGGTGCTACCGAAAGCAACAACCTGGCGCTGAAAGGCGCGGCGCATTTCTACAGTGGCAGAGGCAAGCACCTGGTCACCGTCAAGACCGAGCACAAGGCGGTGCTGGACTCGATGCGCGAACTTGAGCGCCAGGGCTTCGAGGTCACTTACCTCGACGT
Organism: Burkholderiales bacterium; assembly: GCA_038258365.1. GTDB lineage: Bacteria > Pseudomonadota > Gammaproteobacteria > Burkholderiales > Burkholderiaceae_C > Rubrivivax. Next base: position 23,682 of record JBBSPW010000019.1, read on the forward strand.
GCAGGAAAACGGCCTGCTCGATCTGGACAAGTTCAAGGACGCACTGCGGCCCGACACGATCATGGTGTCGGTGATGCTGGTCAACAACGAGATCGGCGTGATCCAGGACATTCCGGCGATCGGTGCGATGTGCCGAGAGAAGGGCATCCTGGTGCATGTCGATGCCGCGCAGGCGACTGGCAAGATGCCCATCGACATGGCCACGTTGCCGGTCGACCTGATGAGTCTGACGTCGCACAAGACCTACGGCCCCAAAGGCATCGGCGCCTTGTATGTGCGCCGCAAGCCGCGCGTTCGGTTGGAAGCGCAGATGCACGGTGGCGGGCACGAACGTGGCATGCGCAGCGGCTCGCTTCCCACCCACCAGTGCGTGGGCATGGGCGAGGCGTTTGCGTTGGCACAAGCCGAGATGGGCACCGACAACGAGCGCGTGCGCATGCTGCAGACTCGGCTGTTGACGGGCCTGCAGGACATCGAGCAGGTCTTCATCAACGGCGACATGGAGCGGCGCGTGCCGCACAACCTGAACATCAGCTTCAACTTCGTCGAAGGCGAGTCGTTGATCATGGGCGTCAAGGGGTTGGCGGTGTCGTCCGGCTCGGCCTGCACCAGCGCCAGTCTGGAGCCCAGCTATGTGCTTCGCGCCCTCGGACGCAGCGACGAGTTGGCGCATTCCAGCTTGCGCATGACGATCGGACGTTTCACCACCGAAGCCGAGATCGACTATGCGGTGAAGACCCTGCAAGACCGCGTGGCCAAGTTGCGCGACCTCTCGCCGTTGTGGGAGATGTTCCAGGACGGGATCGACCTGAAATCGATCCAGTGGTCCGCACACTGAAACCTGAATCAGCACACTGAACCCGATCAAGGAGAGACACCATGGCATACAGCGACAAGGTCGTCGAACACTACGAAAACCCCCGCAACGTCGGCTCGTTCGACAAGGGCGATGACAGCGTGGGCACCGGCATGGTCGGCGCCCCGGCTTGCGGCGATGTGATGAAACTGCAGATCAAGGTCAATGCCGAAACCGGCTTGATCGAGGACGCGCGCTTCAAGACCTATGGCTGCGGCTCGGCCATCGCGTCCAGCTCGCTCATCACCGAATGGGTCAAAGGCAAGTCGCTGGACCAGGCGATGACGATCAAGAACACCCACATCGCCGAAGAGCTGGCATTGCCGCCGGTGAAGATCCACTGCTCGATCCTGGCCGAGGACGCGATCAAGGCGGCGGTGCTGGACTACAAGACCCGCCATGGCGGTGTGCAGACCTCGCAGGCCGTCCCTGCCACTGCGGCTTGATTGCCGCGAGCAACGCACCGATGGCAGTCACCCTTACCGAAGCCGCAGCACGCCATGTGTCGCGCTATCTGGGCCGGCGCGGCAAAGGCGTCGGCGTGCGCCTGGGCGTCAAGACCACAGGCTGTTCGGGCCTGGCCTACAAGCTCGAATATGCCGACGATGTAACGCCCGAGGACCTGATCTTCGAAGACCAGGGCATCAAGGTGCTGATCGACCCGAAGAGCCTGCCCTACCTGGACGGCACGCAGCTCGACTTTGTGCGTGAAGGCTTGAACGAAGGCTTCAAGTTTCACAACCCGCGCGAGAAAGACCGCTGCGGCTGCGGCGAATCGTTCCGCGTTTGACCTCAAGGCAACGGCCGCCGGCGGGCTTGCTGAGCCTGCCGCGCGGCTTTTTTTCTACCCGTGCAACCGACGTGACCGACATCCTCGACATCCAACAGGAACGCCCCGACCAGCCCGATGTGGTGGCGTTGCTGGATGCGCTGGACCGATACCTGGTGTCGCTGTACGAGCCGCAGGCCAATCACATCCTGAGCGTGGCGGACCTGCTGCAGCCGGAGATCGCCTTCTTCGTGGCCCGCCGCAAGGGCGTGGTGGTCGGCACCGGAGCCGTGCGGCGCCGGGCGGGGCAGCACTTCGGTGAAATCAAGCGCATGGTGGTCGCACCCGAAGCCCGCGGCACCGGCGTTGGCGCCCGCATGCTGGCCTCGCTGGAGCAACATCTGATCGGCGACGGCTGCAGCACGGCGATGCTGGAAACCGGGGCTGAGCAGACCGACGCCGTTCGGTTGTATGAACGCGCCGGCTATGCGCGCTGTGCATCGTTCAACGGCTATCCGGACAACGGTCTGTCGGTGTTCTACGCCAAGCGACTGGGCTCTGATCGGACCCTGTTGTGAACATCGACGACAACGACTTCAGGCTCTTCGGCCTGCAACCGTTGCAGCGACTGGACACCGATGCACTCGACGCCTGCCGCCGCGACCTGCAGTCGAAGGTGCACCCCGACCGCTTCGCTTCGCAGGGCGCTGCGGCGCAGCGCGTGGCGATGCAATGGGCCGTTCGCGTCAACGAGGCCCATCAGCGTTTGCGCAACCCGCTGACCCGCGGTGCCTACCTGTGCGGGCTGCGTGGCGCTGCGGTCGACGCCGAAAGCAACACGGCGATGCCACCCGCTTTCCTGATGCAGCAGATGGAATGGCGCGAGGCGCTGGACGAGGCCGGCGCTGCCGCCGATGTGCAGGCGCTGGAAGGCCGCATCGTGGGCGAGCAGCGCCGCATGCTGGACGAACTGGCAGAGCTGCTGGACGACCAGAACGACGCCGCGACCGCTGCCCAGCGGGTGCGTGCGCTGATGTTCGTCGACCGATTTCGGCGCGACATCGACCAACGTCTCGACGCCCTCGAATGACCTCCCAGAACCTGACCACTTGACATGGCATTGCTGCAGATTTCAGAACCCGGGCAGAGCCCCGACCCGCACCAGCGGCGCGTGGCCGTGGGCATCGACCTGGGCACCACGCATTCACTGGTGGCCGCGGTTCGCAACGGACAGGCCGAGTGCCTGCCCGACGAGCAGGGCAGGGTGCTGCTGCCGTCGGCGGTTCGCTACCTGGCAGGCGGCGGCCGGCAGATCGGCTTCGATGCCCGCGCCGAGCAGGCCAATGACCCGGACAACACCCTCGTGTCGGTCAAGCGCTTCATGGGCCGGCGGTTGGCGGACATCGCCGATGCGGCGCGACTGCCCTACCGTTTCGTCGACCAACCCGGCATGGTGGCGCTGGCCACGCGTGAAGGCGAGAAGACGCCAGTCGAGGTGTCGGCCGAAATCCTGGCCACGCTGCGCCAGCGCGCCGAAGACAGCTTCGACGACGAATTGGTCGGTGCGGTGATCACCGTGCCGGCCTATTTCGACGATGCCCAGCGTCAGGCCACCAAGGACGCTGCCAAGCTGGCCGGCATCGAAGTGCTGCGGCTGATCAGCGAACCGACCGCGGCGGCAGTGGCTTATGGCCTGGACAATGCCAGTGAAGGGCTTTATGCGGTGTACGACCTGGGCGGTGGCACCTTCGATGTGTCATTGCTGCGGTTGACTCGCGGGGTCTTCGAGGTGGTGGCCACGGGCGGTGATTCGGCACTCGGCGGTGACGACATCGACCAGGCGATCGCCGACTGGGCGCTGCAGCAGGCCGGTGCCGAAGCGTTGTCCGCACGCGATCGGCGCGCGGCGTTGGTGGCGTCGCGCGCAGCCAAGGAAGCGCTCAGCGATGCCGATGCCACGCGGTGGCAGGCTCGCATCGCCGGCACTGAGCTGCGCGTCGACATCGACACCACGCAGCTCGACGAGTTGGCCAGGCCCTTGATCGACCGCACGGTGTCGAAGGTGCGCAAGGTGCTGCGCGATGCGCGCGTCGCAGCCAGCGATGTCAAGGGCGTCGTGATGGTCGGGGGCAGCACGCGCATGCCAGCCGTGCGGGCGGCGGTGGCGCAGGTGTTCGACACGGCGCCGGCGGCTGCTGGCGAAGCGCCGGTGGCCTCCAAGGTGCTGACCAATCTGGACCCGGACCAGGTGGTGGCGCTGGGCGCTGCGATCCAGGCCCATGCGTTGGCCGGCAACGCAACCGACAGCGACCTGCTGCTGCTGGATGTGATTGCGTTGTCGCTGGGCCTGGAGACGATGGGCGGTCTGGTCGAGCGGGTGATCGAGCGCAACACCACGATCCCGGTCGCCAAGGCGCAGGAGTTCACGACCTTCAAGGACGGCCAGACCGCGATGGCGATCCATGTGGTGCAAGGCGAGCGCGAGCTGGTGGACGAATGCCGCTCGCTGGCGCGTTTCGAGCTGCGCGGCATCCCGCCGATGGTGGCCGGCGCTGCGCGCATCCGGGTCAGCTTCCAGGTCGATGCCGATGGCTTGCTGAGTGTCTCGGCGCGCGAGCAGACATCCGGTGTCGAAGCCTCGGTCACCGTCAAGCCCAGCTACGGGCTGGCCGACGACCGGATCGCGCAGATGCTGCAGGACGGCTTCACCCATGCCGGCGACGACATGGTGGCGCGGTCGCTGCGCGAAGCCAAAGTTGATGGCGAGCGCCTGTTGCTGGCCACGCGGTCGGCGCTGGCTGCCGACCGCGGGTTGCTGGAGCCGGGCGAAGCAGAACAGATCGACACGCTGCTGGCCGATCTGGCCGGGCGCCTTGACGACGGCGACGCGGATGCCATCCAGGCCGCCATCGACGCCGTGGCGCAAGGCACCGAAGCCTTCGCTGGCGCGCGCATGAACCAGGGCATCCGCAAGGCGCTGTCCGGGCGGCGGCTGGAAGAGGTTTGAGAGAGGCCCACAACACCATGCCCATCATCACGATCCTGCCCAATCCCGAGTTGTGTCCCGAAGGCGACCGGATCGAAGCGCCCACCGGCACCTCGGTCTGCGAAGCCTTGCTGGAAAACGGCATCGCCATCGAACATGCCTGCGAGATGAGTGCGGCCTGCACCACCTGCCATGTGATCGTCAAGCAAGGCTTCGATTCGCTGGGCGAGATCGAGGAGTCCGAAGAAGACATGCTCGACCGCGCCTGGGGCCTGACGCCGACCTCGCGCCTCAGCTGCCAGGCGATTCTGTCCGATCAGGATGTGACGGTCGAAATCCCGAAATACACCGTCAATCACGCCCGCGAGAATCACTGATGCGGTGCGCTGCCTGCACCGAAAGCGGCACCGCGTGCGGCTCCGGGTTGGGTACCGCACCAAAAAAAATCCCCCCGGTCGTGAAACCGGGGGGATTGAACGCGGGCAGGTGCCCCACTGAGGAGATAGACAGACATCCCGAACAGATGTCGAGGTTTCTTCAGCAAGCACCGTGCCAGCAGTTGCCGCGCGGGCATTCGGTGACCGGCAGCGCGGCGCGAATCCGGGCAAGGGCAACGGCGAAGGCATGAAGAGTCTGGGCATCGAATCGTCATGCGATGAAACCGGGGTGGCGTTGGTGGAGCTGCCAACTGTTGCATCAAGCGGCGCAGCATTCGGCTCGCCGCGGTTGTTGGCCGAAGCCCTGCACAGCCAGGTCGAGATGCATGCCGCGTACGGCGGTGTGGTGCCCGAGCTGGCTTCTCGCGACCACATCCGCCGGGTGTTGCCGCTGACCCGTCAGGTGCTGGACCAAGCTGGCTGCGCGGTGTCGGATCTGGAGCTGGTGGCCTACACCCGCGGACCCGGTCTGGCGGGCGCGCTGCTGGTCGGGGCCGGCGTGGCGGTGGCACTCGGTGCGGCGCTCGGGGTGCCGACCTTGGGGGTGCACCACCTGGAAGGCCA
>JBBSPW010000020.1:0-29054 GCA_038258365.1 Burkholderiales bacterium
ATCGACATGCCCGATGCCGCAAAGGCCATCAAAGCCGGGCGCGAGTTGGTGTCGGCCTTGTTCGTGATTCCGTATCCGCCGGGCTTCCCGATCCTGGTGCCGGGGCAGGTCATCAGCGCCGCGATCCTGCAGTTCATGGCGGCGCTGGATGTGAAGGAGATCCATGGTTTCCGACCTGAACTCGGATTCCGCATCTTCAGCGCCGCGGCACTGGCGCGCGTGGGTGAGTTGACCGCTGCGCGAGCATCGCTGGCCGAGGCCGGGCGGGCTGCGTATCCAGTCGAACGCGGATCGCAAACCACCTCTCAACCGCTGGACAGACAACGGGAGACGGTGCCCGCCACCGCTAGCAAGATAGAAAGCTGAACACCCATCACGACACGGAGGAGAACGCGCATGGCTCATGTTGCCCAACACACCGTCAAGACCATTTCCGATCTGAAGCTGATGTTTCACCGCAACGAGCGGCCGATCTACTTCATCAGCGCCACCAACTTCAACCTGCTGGGGCTGGACCGCTGGGTCAACCGCTTCAAGTACATCAGCTACATCGACTGCTTCGACGGCCGCCATCCGAATGTGTTCGTGCCGCCGGAGACCGCACACGACGAGTTCGAGTCGATCGAAGACATCACGAATTACCTGCTGCAGCACAAGGACGTGGTGGACGCGATCGAGCGCCGCGGCGGCAAGCCGGTCGGCACCTTATTGATGTTCGACGAGAAAACCGAAGAACTGGCCAAGGACATCGGCCTCGACATCTGGTTCCCGCCAGCCAAGCTGCGCCAGCGCTGCGACAACAAGATGGAAACCGTGCGCATCGGCAACAAGGCCGGTGTCAAGTCGGTGCCGAACGCGCTGCAAAAGGTCAGCAGTTATCAAAACCTGCGCGAAATCTGCGACCGCACCGGGCTGGGCCACGATCTGGTGATCCAGTCGGCTTTCGGGGACAGTGGCCACACCACGTTCTTCATCGTCAACGAGAACGACTTCAACAAGCACAAGGACGAGATCGTCAACGACCCCGAAGTCAAGATCATGAAGCGCATCAACTGCCGTGGTGCGACGCTGGAAGCTTGCGCCACGCAGTCGGGCACTGTCGTCGGGCCGTTGTTGACCGAGGTGGTCGGCGCCAAGGAGCTGACCCCGTACAAGGGCGGCTGGTGCGGCAATGAGGTGTTTCCGGGCGCCTGGCCCGAAGGCGTGCGGCTGAAGGCGCGCGCGATGGCCGAGAAGTTCGGCAACCAGTTGCTGCAGGAAGGCTACCGCGGCTACTTCGATGTCGATTTCCTGATCGACCAGGACGATGGCGAGGTCTACCTGGGCGAGTTGAATCCGCGCATCTGCGGCGCCAGTCCGATGACCAACCATGCGGCGTTTGCCTATGCCGATGCGCCGTTGTTCATGTTTCATCTGCTGGAGTTCTCGGGTGCGCCCTTCGAGCTGAATGTGCGTGAAATGAACGACCGCTGGGCGCAGCCGCACTTCATCGACGACTGGTCGCAGGTGGTCATCAAGCACACCGACGCGGCCATCGATCAAGTCACGCATGCGCCCTCGACCGGCATCTACCGCATGGGTGAAGACGGCACCGTGGGCTACCAGCGCTTCGACTACGAGCGCCGCGCTGTCGACAGCGAGCGCGAAGCCTTTTTCATGCGCATCACCGGCCCTGGCGACTACCGCTACGAAGGCGCCGACCTGGGCATCCTGATCACACGCGGCCGATCGATGGACGACAACTTCAAGCTCAACATCCGTGCCCGCGACTGGATCCGCGGCATCAAGAAGCACTATGCGGGCAAGCCGTTGGTGACCACCGAGCACAACGCCGTTCCCGAACCCGGCGCCTTCAAGATTTTGTAGATGGACCGATCGGACGATCTGATAGATGGCGCGGCCGACGACCGGGTGGTGGCCACCCGCGACATCGGCGCGCGCTTTCACACCGTCATCGAGGACCAGCCCGGCGCTGTGTGGCAAGCGCATTTCAAGGCGTTGTGGCCGGGCTACCGCAGTTGGTTCCTGCGCAGCGCCGGTGTGGCCCGGCCCGGCTATCTCGAAAGTCGCCGCGCTCTGCGTCAACACATGCCCGAGCTGGTGCCGACGTGGACCCGGCTGGTGGATTTGGCCGGCGGTGGCGATGTCGAAGCGCGCTTTCTGTCGATGTGGTGTCCGCCGGCCTACATCGGCGGCTGCTCACAGGGGGTGTGGCTGCCACCGGAGGGCTCTACTGACGAGGCCGCGCTGATCCGCAACTACGATTTCGCCCCGCTGCTGCTCGAAGCCAGCTGGATGGCCACGCGCTGGTCCGGCCCCCGCGTGGTGGCCATGGGCGACTGCCTGTGGGGTGCGCTCGATGGCATCAACGAAGCCGGTTTGTGCGCCGCGCTGTCCTTCGGTGGCCGGCAGGTCAGTGGCACCGGCTTCGGCATTCCGCTGGTGTTGCGCTATGCGCTCGAAGTGGCGCAGACAACTGCGGATGCGGTCAAGCTGCTGCAACGCGTGCCGGTCAGCATGTGCTACAGCATCACGCTGCTGGATGCGAAGGGCGACTGGGCGACGGTGTTCGTCTCACCCGACCGCAAGCCGGAAGTCACGAGGAAACGCGCGGTGACCAATGTGCAGCACCAGGTCGAATGGCCCGCCCATGCCAACGCCACGCAGGCCGTGGTGCGCGCCGAGTGTCTGAACGCGCAACTCGACAGTGGCGCAACGCTGGCCGATGCGGTGCAGGCACTGCTGCAGCCGCCGCTGCTGCAGACCGCCTACCTGCGCGGGCACGGCACGCTGTACACCGCGGTCTACCAACCGCGCAGACTGCAGGTCGAATTGCTGTGGCCGGGGCACCGGTGGCTGCAGTCGGTGGACGGCTTTGCAGGCGGCGAGCATTTGGTGCGGTATGTCAGGGCGGGCGAGGCGGAGGGCGGCCAGGTCCTTTGAGGATTGCGCCGACCGAATCGCAGGGCAGAAGGCTTGTACCCACTGCACACCGGACCTCAGGCACTGGAGAGGGGACCTTCACTCGGCGGTGGGGTTCAGCCGATCCGTGCCGATCCGCCGGTCCAGCAAGTCGAACAACCGCTCCCAATGCCGCTCGGCAGCGGCTTTGTCGTAGCAATACCGCTCGGGAAATGCAAAGCCGTGTTCGACCTGCGGATACCACTCGACGCGGTGCGGCGCATCGGATGCTTCCAGCGCCGATTGCAGCTTGGCGATATCGGCGGGCGATGCCCAGCGGTCGATCTCGGCGCAGGCCACATAGGTCTCGCATTGCAGCGTTCTGGCGACGATGTGCGCCGAGTCGGGCGATTCGGTCACCAGGCGCGCGCCGTAGATCACGGCAATCGCGGCGATGCGGTCGGGGTGTGCTGCTGCGGCCCAAATCACGAACGGTCCGCTCATGCAATATCCGACCGCGGCGATGCGTGACGCATCGGCTTGCGGATCGGCGTCGACATGGTCGAGCATCGCCTGCGTGTCGCAAAGGGTCGTCTCGCGGCTCAGTGAATCCATCAGCCCGTACATGTGTGCCATGTTGGCTTCGCTGCGCTCGGTCAGCCACCAATCACGGGTCTTGCGGTGGTACAGATTCGGCAGCAGCACCATCCGGCCGGTGGCGGCCACGCGGCGCGCCATGTCGTGCAACTCTTCGCGCTTGCCCGGTGCGTCCATGTAGAACAACAGCACCGGATGCGGGCCGCCCGATTCGGGATGAACGACGAAGGTGTTCATCGGACCGTCGGCGGTGGGGATGTCGATGTGGCGTTCGATCATGGACGGGTCCGGTAAGAGGTTCAGGCGCATGGCCTCGCAGTGGACGTTACCCTTGTCGCCATTGACTTGGAAAGAGGTTGTCCGTGCTAGTCAAATCCTTCGCTCTGGTTTTCTTTACCGTCTTTCTGGCCGAGGTCGGCGACAAGACGCAACTCGCCACGATGCTGTTCGCAGCCGAACGCGACTCCAGCAAGTGGCTGGTGTTCTTCGCGTCGTCGGCCGCATTGGTGACCGCCGCGGGCATCGGCGTGCTGGTGGGTGCGCAACTCGAACGCCTGGTGTCTCCGGCCACCCTCAAGTTCGCAGCCGGCATCGGCTTCATCGCGGTGGGCATCTGGACGATTTTCTCCCGGTGAGCGCAGCGGCAGTCGCGGTGCGTTCCAGCCGTTCGCAAGGATTCTCGCGGCAGCCTGGCTCCGCCATTGCGCGGGTCTGCCGTCGGGTCGATCTGCTCAGACCGCGAGCCCCAGCAACTGCTTGAGGCTGCGCTGCGGGCTGTCGCGCCGCAGGTCGATGCGGCGTTCCAGCGCCAGCAGGTGGCTGTCCATCAACGCCACCGCGGCATCGGCGTCGCCGCTTTCGATGCAGTCGACGATGCGGCCGTGTTCGTCGTGTTCACAAGCGGCGTTGCCCGGCGGTTCGTACAGCGCCACGATCAGGCTGCAGCGCGAGACGGTTTCCTGCAGATGGCGTTGCAGGATCGGGTTGCGCGCCAGCGCTGCGATCTGCAGGTGGAAGCCACTGGCCACTCGCATCCAGCCCGGTTGATCCGTGCGGTGAAGGGCCTGGTGTTCCTGCTGCAATTGCTTGCGCAGCGCGGCCAGGTCGGCAGCGGTGGCGCGCGTCACCGCCAGCCGCACCAGCGCGGCTTCCAGTGCACGGCGGGCTTCGAAGATCTGCCGCATGTCTTCGGGCGTGGGCACCGCGACGATGGCCCCGCGGTTGGGTCGAAGCTGCACGATGTGCTCGTGCGCCAGGCGCTGCAATGCCTGCCGGACATGCGTGCGGCTGGCGCCGAAGGCTTCGCACAGCGCGGCCTCTGGCAGTTTCGTTCCGGGTGTCAGGCGCTGGTTCATCACACTGTCGAACACGGCCCGGTAGATGCGGGTTTCGACCGGGTCGCCGGCGACCGAAGGGCTGTGCTCGTCGGCAGACGGATCCGCGTCCGTTGTCGCGGGTGCTGTTCCGGACCTCGGCGCCAGCGGGACTGCCGGCTTCTGGCGCGAAGCCCTCGGCGACCGCGCAGCGGGCCGCTTGGTGTCCACGGTCATCGCGCCGGCTCGGCCTGCGGTTGCAGCAGCCTGTGCACACGCACGGCCAATGCCACCAGCGCCCGATCGCTGCCGGCCGGTCCCAGCAGAGAGATGCCCATCGGCACGCCGGACTGATCGAACAGCGGCAGACTGACCTGCGGCAGGCCGGCCAACCCGGCGATGCAGGTGATGGCCATGGTGCGCAAGCGAACCTTATCGACAGCCGCCGGATCGGCATCGCGCCGCGGTGCCAGGCTGGCGGCCGATGGCAGCACTGCAACCGTGTGGTCGGCCAGCAGCGACCGAACCGCATCGCGGATGCGCGCGGCTTCTGCCCAGGCGCGGGCCGCGTCGTCGGCATCGACCCGTGCGGCCGCAGCCCAGCGCGCGGCGATGGCCGCGCCGAACACCGGACGCTCACGTTCGATCCATTCGCCATGCGTGTGCCAGCCATCATGGGCACCGGCTGTGGCATAGATCTGGCGCCAGGCGGTGAGCGACTCCCCGGGTGCGATTGCCGCTGCGGTTGCGGTTGCGGCGGACGCTGCGGCAGGTTGCAGCAACCCTTCGAGCACCGCCACCACCCGTTGCAGCGGTGCTGAGAACTCGGCATCCGCCAGCGCGGCTGCGTCTGTCAACTGCAGCACGCGGCGCGGCGACCATCTGCTGGCCGGCAGCAGGGCGTCGGCGACACGCTCGAAGGTGGCGGCGTCGTGCGCCAGCCAGGTGGCGCAATCGAAGCGCGGGTGCAGCGGCACCATGCCCTCGATCGAAACGAGGCCATGGGTGGTGCGCAAGCCCCAGATGCCGCAATAGCTGGCGGGCACGCGCGTCGACCCGCCGGTGTCACTGGCGAGTGCGAAGTCCACCAGCCGCGCCGCCACCGCCGCTGCCGAACCGCTGGAAGAGCCGCCCGTGACGCGCTCTGGCGCCGCGCGGTTGAGCGGTGCCCCGTGGTGCACGTTGTCGCCGTGCAGGCTGTAGGCCAGCTCGTCGGTCACGACCTTGCCCACCAGTGTCGCGCCCGCCCGCAGGCATTGCGCCACCAGGGCGCTGTCGGTGGTGGGCACCGGGTGGGTGGCGAGCCAGGTCGGGTTGCCGGCGCCGGTGGGGTGACCGGCCACGTCGTACAGATCCTTGGCCGCGAATATCAGCCCCGCAAGCGGCCCGTCGGTTCGGCCGGCGCGCACGAAGCGACCGTGCGGCACCCATGCGCCCACGCTGTCGTCGATGTCGAATGCAGGCTCCGGAATCGTCTTGCCGGTCATTCGAAGTCTTCCGGAGCATCGTTGGCCATCGGCACCACATGGGCGCAGATGGCGCCCGGGGTGGTGAACCAGACATCGCCACGGTCGCGCGCCGCGGCGATGTGGGCCAGCGCCCGCCGCAGGTGGCGCAGGCGGTAGGGCTGACCCACCAGGTACGGATGCAGCGCGATGCCCATCACCAGCGCTTGTGGCTCTGCGCCGGCCGAGCCGGGTGCAGCAGATGCAGCGGCGGTGGCTGATGTTGCGGCTGCCTCCACTGCGGGAGCAGGCGCGCGGTTGGCCTGCGACAGCATCTCGTCGAACTGGTCGATGATCATCTGCGCGAAGTCTTTCGCGTCCATCTGCCGGCCCACGATCATCGGGATGTCGTTCAACTCCTGCGGGTAGGGCACCGACCACAAGCGCTGCCCGTTGCGGGTGCGCATGCACAACGGCTGGTCATCGTGGCACCAGTTCAGGGTGTAGGCGTAGCCGGTCTCGGCCAGCAGGTCCGGTGTCAGGGGGCTTTCGGCGATCCAGGGTGACAACCAGCCGGCTGCGTCGACCCCGCTGTGTTCGCGGATGCGTCGGCGGCACGCCAGCAGCAGAGCGCGTTCGGCGGTTTCGTCGAAGTGACCCTGGCGCTCGGCATTGCTGTGGCCGTGGCCGATCAGTTCGTCGCCGCGCGCCACCAGTGCGGCCACCAGTTCGGGGCAGTGGTCGTAGAGCGCGGTGTTGACGAGTGCGCCGGTGGGCAGACCCAGGTCGTCGAACAATTCGATGCAGCGCCAGGCGCCCACGCGATTGCCGTACTCGCGCCAGCTGTAGTTCAGCACATCGGGCTGCGGCGACGCCGGTCCGATGCCGGCACCCAACCCCTCACCGAAAGCGAAGTGCTCGACATTGAAGCCGAGGTACACCGCCAGCCCGCTGCCGCCGGGCCAGCGGTAGGCCCGCCGACGCGTGATCGGGCGGTAGTCGAAGCGGCCGTGCGCGGGCAGGGCACCGGCGTAGGTGGCGGTCGACGCCGCTGTCGCAGCGGTGCTCGAAGCGGTGCTCATGGTCGCGGTGCCGCGGTGTCGATCGTGGCCAGACCGGCGCGCACCAACAACCATTCGGCGCTGTCGTTCCACACATCCATCTGCGTGATCAGGCCGTGTTCGACCACATAGCGATCGACATAGCGGTTGCCTTCGAAGGGCGTGCCATCGGGCCAGGCGCCGTGCAGGGTGCCGCGGCTGTAGACGGTGGTCGAGGCCGCACTGCCGCCCCTCACGGTTTCGGTGGCGTCGACCCGCTTCTTGACCCAGGCGTAACGGCTGCGGTTGAAGGCCGCGCATTCCGCCGGGGCCCGCATGGCGCGGTTGCCGGTGAAACGGATCTGCAGGTCGGGCGCCACATGACGGCTGGCGGCATCCGGGTCCGGAATCATCAGCAGGCGCAGGTAGTCGTCGACGGTCTCGGCTGGGCTCATGGGATAGGGCTGGGACTGGGGCTGGGACTGGGGCTGGGGATGGGTTGACACGGCAAGTGTCACGCCAGTGTTTGCAAGACCCATGCCATTTTGTCGACAAGAAGCGGCGCGGATTGCCGACGCACCGAGCGGGTGCATGTGGACATTGGCATGGTGCTTGCGTACGGCGGGGTCACTGCCCATCGCCCGCCACAGGAGTTCTGCCATGTCTTGCACCATCTCTTGCGTCATCCCTTTCACCACCTCTCGCGTCACCTCTTGCGACACCTCCCGCACCGCGTCGTCCTTCCACCTGCCCGGTGCCTCGCGCCGCAGCATGCTCGCTGCTGCGGTGCTGGCCGGCTTCGGCTTCGCCGGTGCGGCGCATGCGGCCGACCCGATCAAGATCGGCCTCGTCACCGCCTTGTCGGGCCAGTCGGCACTGGCCGGTGAAGCCATCACGCGCGGCGCGCAGGTGGCCATCGACGAGATCAATGCCAAAGGCGGCTTGTTGGGCGGCCGCATGCTGGAGCTGGTGCGGCGCGACGACGAATCGAACCCCGCCAAGGGCGTGGTGGCCGCGCGCGAGCTGATCTACCGCGAGAAGGTGGCGGTGCTGCTGGGCGGGCTCGACACCCCGGTGTCGATGGCCATCGTGCCGCTCGCCAACCAGGAAAAGATGCCCTTCGTGGGACCGTGGGCAGCGGGCACCGCCATCACCAAGAACGGTGCCAACCCGAACTACGCCTTTCGGGTGTCGGCGGTCGACGAACTGGTCGATGTGGCGATGCTCAACTACGCGCAGAAGACCTTCAAGGCCGCCAAGCCCGGGCTGATGCTGATCAACAACCCCTGGGGCGAATCGAACGAGAAGGGCTTGAAAGCCGCGATGGCCGCCAAGGGCGTGACGCCGGCCGGTGTCGAAAAGTTCGAGAGCGGTGATGTCGACGTGGTGCCGCACCTGACTCGGCTGAAGGCCGCGGGGGCCGACTCGATCTTTCTGGTGGCCAACGTCGGGCCGTCGGCGCAGGTGGTCAAGTCGCTCGACCGCATGGGCTGGAAGGTGCCGATCGTGTCGCATTGGGGACCGGCGGGCGGGCGCTTCACCGAGCTGGCCGGTGCCAGCGGCAAAGAGGTGCATTTCGTGCAGACCTACAGCTTCTTCGGCAAGCAGGGGCCGGTGGGTGAACGCGTGATCAGCGCGCTGAAGGCCAAGGTGCCGGCGATCAAGGGTCCCGGCGACATCACACCCGCTGTGGGGGTGGCGAACGCCTACGACGCCATGCACCTGGCGGCGCTGGCCATCACCAACGCCGGCTCGACCAAGGGCGATGCGATCCGTGAGGGCTTCTACAAGATCGGCACCTATGAAGGACTGATCAAGACCTACAAGCAGCCCTTCAGCCTCACGGTGCACGACGCGCTGACCCCGGACGACTATGTGTGGGCGCAGTTCATCGACAACCGCATCGTGCCGGTCGGCACGGCCAACTGAATCCCCGACGCAGGCCCTGACCCATGTTGCTGCTGTCCGCCCTGATCAGTGGCATCGGCCTCGGCAGCATGTACGGGCTGATGGCGCTGGGCTTCTATGTGACCTATGCGGTGTCCGGCACGGTCAACTTCGCCCAGGGCAGCAGCATGATGCTGGGTGCGGTGCTGACCTACGCCTTCGCGCAAACGCTGGGCTGGCCGATGCCGGCAGCGGTGGTGCTGGCACTGCTGCTGTGCGCGTTGTACGGGCTCCTGGTCGAGGTGCTGGCGGTGCGGCCTTTCGTCAAGCGCGGCTCCGACGCCTGGCTGATGGCCACCGTGGCACTCGGCATCGTGCTCGACAACGTGGTCATGTTCACCTACGGCAAAGAGCCGCGCAGCCTGCCGTCACCGCTGGCGCAGGACGCGTTGAAGCTGGGGGACATCGGACTCGGCGTGTATCCGCTGCAGGTGCTGATCCCGGTGGTGGGGTTGGCGCTGGCGGCGGTGCTGCACACGCTGTCTCGGGGCACGCGCTGGGGCACGGCGATGCTGGCGGTGGTGCAAAACCGCAACGCGGCGCGGCTGATGGGCATCCCGATCCGGCGCGTGATCGCGATCGCGTTCGCGTTGTCTGCGTTGTTCGCGGGCATGGCGGGGGTGCTGATCGCGCCGCTGTTCAATGTCACGGCCGACATGGGCACGGTGTTCGGGCTCAAGGCCTTTGCGGTGGCGATCCTGGGTGGCATCACCAGCGCCTGGGGCGTGATGGTTGCCGGGTTGCTGTTCGGCATCGTCGAAGCCTTGATCACCGCCACGCTGGGCTCGGGCTGGACCCAGATCCTGAGCTTCGCGTTGGTGATCGCGGCCCTGGCCTGGCGCCCGAGCGGGCTCTTCGGCCGTGCCGAGGTCAACAAGGTATGAAGCGATGAGCGGAGCGATGCTGCCGGCGCAGCATGCGGCGTCGGTTCATGCGTCGACGGTTGCTGTGTCGGCGGTCGATCCGGCGGCGGTCGATGCGGCAACGACGGCTGCAGCATCAGCCCCCACCCCCGCGGGCCGGGTTCGGCTCGGTGGTGTCGGCTCGCCGCTGCAGGTGGTGGCGGTGCTGCTGCTGGTGGCGGCAGCGATCGCCGCGGCGTTGACGCTCAACGGCTACTACGTGTTCGTGCTGGCCAACGTGGCGCTGCTGGCGATCACCGGCATCGGCCTGAACGTGCTGCTCGGGCTGACCGGGCAGGTGTCGCTGGGGCATGTCGGCTTCTTCGCCATCGGCGCCTACACGGTGGCGATCCTGACCACGCGCTTCGCTCTCAGTTTCTGGCTCGCCTGGCCGCTGGCAGCGCTGCTGGCCGGATTGACCGGCGCGCTGCTGTCGCTGCCGGCCTTGCGCGTCAAGGGGCCGTACCTGGCGATGGTCACGATCGCGTTCGGCTTCGTGATCGAGAACGCGATCGTCGAGGCCGGCGATTTCACCGGCGGTCAGAACGGCATCATGGGCGTGACAGCGCCCGACCTCGGCACCGCGAGCATCGGCGGGCTGCTGCAGGGCGAGCGCCTGATGGCGGTGGTGGCGTGGCTGACGGTGACGGTGGCGCTGATGGGCTATGCCTGGCTGGCTCGCGGCACCTGGGGCGCTGCCATGCGCGCCGTGCGCGACTCCGAAGTGGCCGCGCAATCGATCGGGCTCGACCCTCTGGCCATCAAGACGATGGCGTTTGCGGTGTCGGCGCTGCTGGCGGGCGTGGCCGGGGGGTTGTTCGCGCCGCTGTCGGGCTTCGTCACCCCGCACACCTTCAACTTCTCGCAGTCGATCCTGTATGTGCTGGTGGTGATGATCGGCGGAGCCGGTTCGGTGCTGGGTCCGCTGGTGGGTGCGCTGGTGGTGGGCCTGCTGCCGGAATTGCTGTCGGGTCTCGAAGCCTGGCGGTTGCTGTTCTTCGGCGCCTTGCTGCTGGTGGTGTTGTGGGTGGCGCCGAACGGCATCGTGGGACTGGTGCGCACCGCGCAGGGCTGGTTGCGGCCGAAGCTGCAGCCGCAGGCGCTGGCTCGGGCACACCCGCCGACGGCCGCCCCGGTGGTGGCAGATGCCGCATCGTCTGCAGCGACCGGGACGCCAGCGCCGGCGATGTCATCGCGCCGGCGGCGGGGGCTGTCGGCACGCGGCTTGTCGATGCAGTTCGGTGGCTTGCGAGCGGTGTCCGAACTCGACTTCGATGCGGCACCGGGTCGCATCACCAGCCTGATCGGTCCCAACGGAGCCGGCAAGACCACGGCCTTGAACATGCTGAGCGGGTTCTATGTGCCGAGTGCCGGTCGCTTCGGTCTGGCCGGCGGCATGGCGGGTTCGCGCGGCGCCGAGCCGGCTGCTGCCACCGACCTGGCCGGCGCATCGGCGATGCGCATCGCGCGGGCCGGCATCGCCCGCAGCTACCAGACCTCGCAGCTGTTTGCGGGTCTGCGCGTGCAGGACAACGTGGCGCTGGCGCTGTCCGGTGGTCGGCTGGGCCCCTTGCTGGGCGCTGACCGACTGAGCGGTGCGGCGGCGCGGTTGCAGGCGCAGTGCTTGTTGGCCTGGTGCGGGTGCGAGCATGTGGCCGAACGGCCGGCCTCGGAGCTGGCGCATGTGGACCGGCGGCTGGTCGCGATCGCCCGCGCGCTGGCCACCGACCCCGATGTGCTGCTGCTGGACGAACCGGCTGCGGGCCTGTCGCGCGAGGACAAGGCCAGCCTGGCCCTGCTGCTGCGCCGCATCGCCGATGCCGGGGTGGCGGTGGTGCTGGTGGAACACGACATGGCGTTGGTGATGGGCATTTCCGATCACGTGGTGGTGCTGGACGCCGGTCAGCGCCTGGCGGCCGGCACCCCGGCTGCGGTGCAGGCCGACCCGGCGGTGCGCCGCGCCTATCTGGGCGATGCCGCAGCAGAGGGCGATGTCGCAGGACTCGGCAGCGCGGCAGCCGCAAGCAGATCGGCCCAAGCGGTGGGCCAAGCAGACGCCCACACGGCGACAGCAGCCGCACCCCGCACAGTGCCAGGCAAAGCCTCCCAGTCAGCGCACCACACAGCGCCCCACACTGCGCCCCGCACAGCGCCACGCACCATCGGCGCCGAGCTGCTCGGTGTCGGCAACCTGCAAGCCGGCTACGGTGCCGGCCCCGTGCTGCACGGCATCTCGCTGCAGGTGCGTGAAGGCGAAGTGGTGGCGCTGCTGGGCGCCAACGGAGCCGGCAAGTCGACGCTGATGCATGCGCTGGCGGGCCTGCACCGGCCGGTGCGCGGGGGCATCCACATGGCCGGTGTCGAACTCGTCAATCTCGGCGCCGAGCAGGTGGTGGCGCAAGGTCTCGTGCTGGTGCCCGAAGGCCGCCAGGTGTTTGCCGAAATGAGCGTGCGCGACAACATCCTGCTCGGTGCTTTTCTGCACCCCGCCGATGCCGATGCGCGGCTGCAACGACAACTGCAGCGCTTCCCGCGCTTGCGTGAGCGGCTGCACCAGCGCGCGGGGCTGCTGTCGGGTGGCGAGCAGCAGATGCTGGCGATCGCTCGCGCCCTGATGTCGAAGCCGCGCTTGTTGCTGCTCGACGAACCGTCGCTGGGGCTGGCGCCGAAAGTCATCGCCGAGTTGTTCGAGGCCCTGGACGGCTTGCGGCGCGAAGGCATGACGCTGCTGCTGGTCGACCAGATGGCCGCCCTGGCACTGGCGCTGGCCGACCGTGCGTATGTGATCGAAGGGGGCCGCATCGTCGCCGAAGGCCCTGCTGCGCAGATCGCCGCCGACCCGGCGCTGGCGCAGGCCTACCTGGGCGAAAGCGCGGCCCACCATGACTGAGCGCAGCAGCCTGCAGGACGCATTGCGCGCCACCCGGGTGCTGGTGATCGGCGGCAGCTCGGGCATCGGCCTGGCCACTGCAGAGATGGCCGCGCAACGGGGCGCCCGGGTGACGATCGCATCGCGTCACGCAGCGCGGCTGGCCGCCGCGCTGAAGTCGTTGCCTGCCGGCATCGAAAGCGCGGCGCTGGATGCCGCCAATGCCGGCGCGGTGGAGGCGTTCTTCGAGCACCAGCCGCCCTGGGACCATGTGGTCGTGACCGCAGCCGACACCCGCAGCGCGTCGGCTGCGGCACTGCCGTTGGCCGATGCCCGGGCTTCGATGGACAGCAAGTTCTGGGGCGCGTACCACGTCGGCCGCAGCGCACGCATCGCCCCCGGGGGTTCGCTGACCCTGTGTTCCGGTGTCTATGCGCAGCGGCCGCAACGCGAAGCCGTGCTGCAAGGGGCGATCAATGCCGCGCTCGAAGCCCTGGCGCGCGGGCTGGCGCTGGAGCGGGCGCCCGATGTGCGGGTCAACACCGTGTCGCCCAGCACCACAGACACGCCGCTGTGGGACCGCCTGGGCGTGCCGGGTCGCGAAGCCAAGCTGGCGGCGATGCGCCGACAGATGCCGTTGCAGCGCATCCCCGCGGCCGAACATGTCGCCCATGCGATCGTCTTCCTGGCCACCAACCCCAGCGCCACCGGCTCCACCGTGCGGGTGGATGGCGGCGACGCGGTGGCCTGAGCCCGACCATGAAGCTGCTCGACGTTCCCGTGATCGACATCGCGCCGGCTTTCGGCGGCCCCGCAGCCGCCCGGCGGGCGGTGGCCGACCAGGTCGACCGGGCTTGCCGTGACATCGGCTTTCTGGTGATCAGCGGCCATGGTGTGCCGTCTGAACAGATCGACCGCATGCGCCGGGTCTCTGCGGCGTTCTTCGACCTGCCGCTGGCACAGAAGCGGCGCGTGGCACGCCCGTCCAAGGCGGTCACGCGCGGCTACATCGGCATCGACGAAGAGTCGCTGGCACGTTCGCGCGACCCCGCTGCCACCGGCAGTGACCTGAACGAAAGTTTGATGATCGGCCCGGTCGACCCGCCACCGGCCGAGGTGGCGGCGTCAGCGCTGGCGGGTCAGCACTTCGCCGCCAATCGGTGGCCCAACGCGCCGGCCGATCTGCAGGCGGTATGGACCGACTACTACCGCAGCATGGGCCGGCTGGCACAGACGCTGATGCGCATCTTTGCGCTGGCGCTGCAGCTGCCCGAGGACTTCTTCGACGACAAGTTCGACCACCACATCAGCCGCCTGCGGGTGCGCAACTATCCGGCGCAGCTCCAGCCCCCGCTGCCGGGACAGATTCGCGCCGGCGCGCACTCCGACTACGGCAGCCTGACGATTCTGGCTGCCGAAGACAAGCCAGGTGGCCTGCAGGTCTGCAACGCTGCCGGGGACTGGGTCGACGTGCCGATCGTGCCCGGTGCCTTCATCGTCAACATCGGCGACCTGATGGCCCGCTGGACCAACGACCGCTGGGTGTCGACCCTGCACCGCGTGGTCAACCCACCGGCCGATGCGGGTGCTGCAGCACGGCGCCAGTCGCTGGTGTTCTTCCACAACCCGAACCTGGACGCGCGCATCGAAAGCCTGGTGGCGGACGAGCCTGCGCGGTACCCGCCCACGACATCCGGCGAGCACCTGCGCAGCTTGTTCACCGCCACCCAGAACGGCTGAGCCGGTGTCGAATGCAGCACCAGGGGCCATGACGGTGGCCCCGCCGAAGCGGTTGCGGGTCTAGGAGGTCTCCGGTCGCACCGGGGCCGTGAAGGCGCCGGCACGGGCTTCGGCTGCGTACCGCTTGTCGCCGGCCAGCGATTCCAGCGACTGCTTCTTCGGCTTGCGCCGTCGCATCAGCAGATAGGCCGCCGGCACCAGCAGCATCGACAGCAGCGGCGCGCTCAGCATGCCGCCGACCATCGGCGCGGCGATGCGCTGCATGACCTCGCTGCCGGTGCCGCCGCCGAAGAACAATGGCAGCAGGCCGGCGACGATCACCGCCACCGTCATCGCTTTCGGACGCACCCGCAGCACCGCGCCTTCACGGATCGCGTCGAGCAGGTCGGCGTCGCTGCCCTGCCCGGCGTCCAGCCGCGCCTGCCAGGCCTGCTTCAGGTACAGCAGCATGATGACCCCGAACTCGGCCGCCACGCCGGACAGCGCGATGAAGCCGATGGCGCTGGCCACCGACAGGTTGTGCCCCAAGAGCCACAGTAGCCAGACACCACCGGTGAGCGCGAAGGGCAGGGTGGCCATGATCAGCAAGGCTTCGCCGAAGCGGCCGAAGGTCAGGTAAAGCAGCACGAAGATGATCACCAGCGTGAACGGAACCACCAGCTTCAACTTGGCAACCGCGCGCTCCAGAAACTCGAACTGCCCCGACCACGACACCGAATAGCCGGGCGGCAGCGCCACCTGCTGCGCGACCTTCTGCTGCATCTCCAGCACCGCGCCGCGGAGGTCGCGGCCCCGGATGTCGACATAGACGAAGCCGGCCAGGCGTGCGTTCTCGCTGCGCAGCATCGGCGGGCCGCTGGCGACGCGCAGATCGGCCACATCGGACAGCAGCAGCCGCTGCCCGCGCGGGGTGACGATCGGCAGCGCCCGCAAGCGGGGCAGCGAGTCGCGCAGCTCGCGTGGGTAGCGCAGGTTGATCGGGAATCGCTGCAGCCCGTCGACCACCTCGCCGATGTTCATGCCGCCGACCGCACCGGCGATCACCTCCTGCACATCGGCGATGTTCAAGCCGTAGCGCGCGGCGGCGTCGCGCTTGATTTCGACATCGATGTAGCGTCCGCCGGTGAGCCGTTCGGCCAGCGCACTGCTGACACCCGGCACGTTTTTCACCGCCTGCTCGATCTGGCCCGTCAGGCGGTCGATGGTCGCGATGTCGGCGCCAGCGACTTTGACGCCCACCGGGCTCTTGATGCCGGTGGCCAGCATGTCGATGCGGTTCCTGATCGGTGGCACCCAGATGTTGGACAAGCCTGGCACCCGCACGATGCGGTCGAGTTCGGCCACCAGCAAATCGGGGGTCATGCCGTCGCGCCACTGCTCGCGCGGCTTGAAGCGCACCGTGGTTTCGAACATCTCCAGCGGCGCCGGGTCGGTGGCCGAATCGATGCGGCCGGCCTTGCCGTAGACGCTCTTGACTTCGGGCACGGTCTTGATCAACCGGTCGGTTTGCTGCAGCAGCTGTGCGGCCTTGCCCACCGACAGACCCGGCAGCGCGGTCGGCATGTACAGCAGGTCGCCTTCGTCCAGCGGCGGCATGAATTCGCTGCCGATGTGCTGCAGCGGCCACAGGCTCAACAGCAGCAGCACCCCGGCCAGCGCCAGCGCGGTCTTCGGTGCCTTCAGCACCACTTCCAGCACCGGCCGGTAGATCGCGATCAAGGCGCGGTTCAGCGGGTTGGCGGTCTCTGCCGGGATCCGGCCCCGGATGAGGTATCCCATCAGCACCGGCACCAGGGTCACCGCCAGCCCGGCGGCTGCTGCCATCGCATAGGTCTTGGTAAAGGCCAGCGGCGCGAACAAGCGGCCTTCCTGAGCTTCCAGCGTGAACACCGGGATGAAGCTCAAGGTGATGATCAAGAGCGAGAAGAAAAGCGCCGGGCCGACCTCGGCCGCCGCATCGCCGATCACCCGCCAGCGTGCCTCGCCAGCCAGCGCCCGGCCCGGATGCTGGTGATTCCAGCGTTCGATGTGCTTGTGGGCGTTTTCGATCATCACCACCGCCGCGTCGACCATCGCACCGACCGCGATCGCGATGCCGCCGAGCGACATCACATTGGCATTGACCCCCTGCTGGTGCATCACGATGAAGGCCGCCGCGATGCCGAGCGGCAGCGAAACGATCGCCACCAGCGCGCTGCGCAGGTGGAAGAGGAACAGCGCGCACACCACCGCCACGACGATGAATTCTTCCAGCAGCTTGAAGCCCAGGTGGTTGACCGCGCGCTCGATCAGGTCCGAGCGGTCGTACACCGGCACGATCTCGACCCCCGGCGGCAAACCGCCCTGCAACGATGCCAGCTTGGCCTTGACCGCGCGGATGGTCTGCAAGGCGTTCTTGCCCGAGCGCATCACGATCACGCCGCCGGCGGCTTCGCCCTCGCCGTTCAGCTCGCCGATGCCGCGCCGCATCTCCGGCCCGACACTGATGTTCGCGACATCGGCCAAGCGCACCGACACCCCGGCATCGGTGGTCATCAGCGGGATTGCGCGAAAGTCGTCCAGCGTTTTCAGGTAGCCATTGGTGCGCACCGCGTATTCGGCCTCACCCAGCTCCAGCACCGAGCCGCCGGCTTCCTGGTTGGCGCGGCCCACCGCGCGGCTCACCATGCCTTGCGTGATGCGGTAGGCCGCCAGCCGGTCCGGGTCGAGCACGATCTGGTACTGACGCACCATGCCGCCGATGCTCGCCACCTCGGCCACATCGGGCACGGTTTTCAGCTCGAAGCGCAGGAACCAGTCCTGCAGCGCGCGCAGCTGCGCCACATCCTGCTTGCCGCTGCGGTCGACCAGCGCGTACTGGTAGATCCAGCCGACACCGGTGGCATCGGGGCCGAGCGCGGTTTTCGCACCCTCGGGCAAGCGGGCCTGCACCTGGTTCAAATACTCCAGCACGCGCGACCGAGCCCAATAGAGGTCGACTCCGTCGTCGAACAGCACATAGACGAAGCTGTCGCCGAACATCGAAAAGCCGCGCACCGCCTTGGTTCCGGGCACCGACAACATGGTGGTGGTGAGCGGGTAGGTGACCTGGCTTTCGACCAGCTGCGGCGCCTGCCCCGGCCAGCTGGTGCGGATGATGACCTGGGTGTCCGACAGATCGGGCAGCGCATCCAGCGGGGTGCGCAGCATCGACACCACACCCCAGGCGGTCAGCAACAAAGTGGCCAGCAGCACGAGCAAGCGGTTGGCGATGCTCCAGCGAATCAGGCGCGCGATCACGGTTTGCCCCCTGCCGGGCGGATCGTGGTGATCATCGGCAGGTCGCCGTCAGGGGTGTTGAACTCGACCTGCACCTGCTGGCCCGGCTTGAGACCGGGCGCCCGTTTCGTTTCCGGCGACACGCGAAAGCCCATCTGCATTTGCGGCCACTTCAGCGCTGCGATCGGCGGATGGCTCAGCGTGATGGTGTCTCCGTCGATGGCGTCGATGGTTGCCGGGGTGCGGTAGGTCGTCAGCGCTGCAGAAGCGGGCGCCGACGCCGCCATTGCTGATTCGGGCGGCGTGTTGAGTCGCGCTTCGAGCCCGCGCAGACTGCTTTCAGAGTCGATCAGGAACTGGCCCGATCGCACCACGCGCTCGCCTTCCTTCAGACCCTTGGTGATCTCGGTGCGCCCATCGCTTTCCAGGCCGGTGCTGACCTCGACCGGCCTGAAGCGGCCATCGGCTTCGGCCAGCATCACCAAGCTGCGGCGCCCGGTGCGGATCACTGCGTCGCTGGGCACCAGCAGCAGCGCCTCTCGCCTCGGGCGTTCGAAGCGCATCTGCACGAACATGCCGGGCACGAGCCGACCCGACGGGTTGGCCAGCTCCATCCGCACCTTCAGGGTTCGCGTGGCAGGGTCCACCGCCGGCAGCAAGGCTTGCACGGTGCCTTCGAAACGCTGGCCCGGCACTGCCGGGCTGGTGGCGCTGACCTTGGCGCCGGGTTTGAGCAGCGCGGCCTGGCTTTCAGCCACCTCGCCTTCGGCCCACACCGTGCCGGTGCCCTGGATCCGCACCAGCGTCATGCCGGGCATCACCGTGGCGCCTTCGCGCACCAGCAACTCGGTCACGATGCCGCCCTGCGGCGCGCGCAGCTCGAACCGCGGCTGCACCGTGCCGGTTTGCACCACCTGCGCGATCTGCGTCTCGGACATGCCGGCCAGCCGCATGCGCTGGCGTGCCGCGTCGCGCAATGGCACCAGGTCATCGCCCTGCATGCGCACCAGTGCCAGGTATTCCTCCTGCGCGGCCACCCACTGCGGCACATAGATCTCGGCCACCACCGCACCGCGCTGCACGCGGTCGAGTGCGGCGCGCACGTTGAGCTTCTCAACGAAGCCGGTGGCGCGGGCCTGCAGCAGCACCTGATCTCGCTCGTTCCAGGCCACGCTGCCGACCGCGGTCACCACCGAGGCCAGCGAGCCGGCCACCACCGCTTCGGTGCGCAACCCCAGGTTCTGCTGAATGCGCGGGCTGACCGTGATGGTGCCGACATCGGCGCCGCTGTTGCCCGCGTACCGCGGCACCAGCATCATGTCCATGAAGGGTGACTTGGCGGGTGCGTCGAAGTTCTTCCCCGGCACCATCGGGTCGTGGTAGTTCAGGATCTCGCGGCCGGTGGCCGGGTCGGTGTCGCCGGCTTTGAGCCCGTCGCGGATGTGGCGCCGGGTGGCGTCTTCACCTTGCGGGATCGACCAGTTGGCAGGGTCGGTGGCCGTGCCTGCGCCTGTGTCTGTGTCTGCGCCGGCTGCGTTTGTCGGGGTACCCGCGGCGACCGACTGCGACAGACCTTGCTGGCGGCCCATCCACCAGGCACCGCTTGCAGCGGCCAGCAGCACCAGCAGTGCCGAGAGCGAGATCACGATCCACCGCTTTCCGGGTGTCGGCGAGCCGGCAGGCGGGCGGGGCTGGAGCCCGCTGCGGGTGGGGTCCGGGGATGGAGCGGATGGCAGGGATGGGTTCATCGGGTGGCCTCCAGCGGCGCATTGACGGGCACCAACAGCGTGTCCAGGCGCGCTTGTTCAGACGCGGTGTCGAGTTCGATCTGCAAACGGTCCAGCCGCAGGGCCAGCTCGGCCTGGCGGGCATCGAACACCGCCTGCAGGCTGCCGCTGCCATTGCGATAAGCGCTGAGTGCGGCGCCGCTGCGGGATGCGGCCAGTGGCAGCAAGGAGCGGTCCAGGTTCTGCAGCCGTGCCTGGCCGGCGCGCAGCGACCACTGCCAGCGCTCGGCTTCGGCGTTGCGGGTGCGCCGCAGCTCTTCGGTTTCGGCCTGGGCCTGCTCGACCTCGGCCAGCCGCGCGGCCAGCTCGCGGTCCTGCAGGTCGGCGCGTCGCCATTGCAGCGGGATCGAAACCCCCAACGTGACCATGTTGTCGTAGCGCGGGCCGCGCTGCGCAAAGCGCAGGTCGATGCTCCAGTCGGCATGGCGCTCCAGGCTCGCCACATCGGCCATCGAGCGGGCGGCGGCTTCGCGTGCGGCAGCGAGTTGCAATTCGGGATCGCCGTCGGCCAGCTCAGCCAACCTGGCAAGGCGGTCCGCTGTCGAACCGCCGCCCTCGATGCCTGCAGGAGCGGGAATGTCGGCCGCATCAGCGGCCCCGGAGAGCGGGCGGTCGGCAGCGTCGCCGACCCAGCGCCGCAATGTGCTGCGCGCGCGCTGGTCGGCGGCTTCGGTCAGCAGCCGCCGGTCGGTCAGCCGTGCCAGTGCCGATCTCGCCACGAACAGATCGGTCTGCGCGCCACGCCCGGCGCGGTAGGCGGCTTCGGCCGCAGCCTCAGCACGTGCGGCTTCCGTGCGTTGCTCGTCGATCAAACCCAACCGGCGCGACTCCGCTTGCGCATTCAGCCAGGCCAGAGCCGTTTCTCGGCGCAGCAATGCCAGCGCGGCCCGGCGGCGCGCTTCGGCCACCTGGGCGTCTTGCTCGAAGCGGCGGCTGCGGGCCTGGCGCTTGGCGAGATCGGGCAGCGCCTGCACGATGCCGATGCTGCGCGCGGTGGTCGGCTCGCGCGTCAGGATGTGCTCGGTGCCGCCTTCGATGGGCACGTTGTCCAGGCCCAGCCGCAGCACCGGATCGGGACGCTGCCCGGCCGCCACCGCACGCTCCCGCGCGGCCCTGGCTGCTGCGCTCTGCGCCGGCAAGGCCATCGACCGGTCGACAGCCGCCGCCATCGCAGCTTGCAACGTCAGGGGTTCAGAGTCGAGCGCTTGGGCAAGCGCAGGAGGCGCAATGCCACCGGCCAGCGCCAACAGCCACCAAGCGGTTCTGAGCAGCATCGGCGCGGGGGTGAGCGGGAGGGCGATCGAGAAAGCCGGACAGCGAACATCGCTCCGGACAGGAATGTGAACCATGACAACTCCGTTGATGGGCGCCGGGCCGGGAGCCGGGCGCAGCCGCTGTTCGCACCTTCGACGGTACGCACAGCCCTGAGACAACTCAGGCGATCAACAAAGCGGCAGGCGGCCGCCAGACCACGGCGGGGCGGCCGATGGGTGCTCGGTCGGCCGCGCTCGCATCGGTGCGGTGGGCTGCGAAGAAGGCCAACTCGACCGTCTCCACATCGGCCAGCGCCAACACCGGTGCGTGGCATTCCTGACCGGCTTTGCAGGGCTGACCGGTGCGTGCTGCGGTGTCGGCTTCGTTGCAGCAATCATCGACATCGACAGTGACATCGACATCGACCTCTGCAACCGTGGCGTCGGCGGCTTCAGTCGTGGCCGCAGCCAGCGCCGATGTCGCTGTCATCGGACATGGGCAGCGTTGTCCGCGCACCATCGCCATGCCCTGCAACGGGATGGTCAGGCACAGCAGCAACAACATCAACCAGCGCTTCATCGGTGTCCGAGTCTATCGGCTGAATGCCGATACCGCTTCACCCGGCTCGTCAACAACGCTGTGCAGCAGACCCGCACTCAACTGCAGGTCGACCGGATCGCCTCGGGCCGTTAGGATGCGCCAGCCTCGGGGTTGAAGGGTGGTTGGTTCTTTCGGATATTTGGCGGCCCCCCCGCAGGCCCAAACGAAGCGCACCTCCAATGGGCGCAGATCCATCCACGAGGAGTTCGACATGAGTCTTTCGAGCAGCACAGGTGTTCTCACTGCGGTCGCACTGGCGTTGGCGGGTGCATGCGCCACCAGCAACGCTGCCGACACACAACGCGTGGCCAGCAAGGTCGCCGGCGCCAAGTCCCAGCAGTGGCAAGCTTCCAAGGGCACGATCGCCGTGCGCTGGAACAAGGAACTGTTGTCCGACCTGCAACTGCGGTTGGGCACGCCCAATGGCGCACGTGCGCCGGCTGCGGGTTCGGAGTCCGACACCTTCGAGCTGGGCTCTGCCGGCATCCTGCAGTTCGAGGTGCGCAACGGCAACCTGAGCACCTTCACCGGCGGCTCGCTGCAGGCGCGCGGTGGCTATGTGGTCGAAGCCCCCGGCGGGCGCATCGATCTCAGCAACTTCACACTGCGCCCGCGGGCCGGCAGCGCCACGATCCTCGACGTGGTCGGCGCCGACGGCAAGGCCTGGTTCTATGTCGACCGCCTGATGTACGAACTGATCGACAACCAGCAGCGTCTGGCGGTGCGCACGATGGACCTGCGCATCACACCCGAGTTGGCTGCGCGCATCGGCCAGCCGGTGGTCGAAGGCTGGGCGGTGGCCGACATCGAAATGATCACCGATGTGCTGCGCCAGGGCATCGACCCGACGCCACAAGGCAGCTCCGGCAAGTGGCATGGCAATGCGGTGCCCGGGGTGCCCGGCGCGGTCTACCTGGCCGACCTGTTCATGTCCGACATGAGCTTCCAGTACAGCCGCTGCAATGGCTGCACGGGTGTGGGCGGCAGCGGGCAGGTGGTGTTCACGCCGGCTTCGACCCTGCGCAACAACGTCAACAACGGCAGCCTGCAGCCGACGGTGGCCAACGACCCGCTGGGCACCAGTCAGGCGCTCTACACCGCGAACATTCCGTGGTGGCAAAAATTCAGCGGCAGCAACCCCCCTTACAGCAACGACCAGCATCCGTTCCTGATCTGGAACCTGTACCGATTCAACACCGACGGCACCATCGACCAGATCGGCCGCTCGGGTGTCAAGCATGCTTTCCTGACGCTGAACACCGCCTGCCTGGACAACCCCGGCAACAGCCACATCCTGGGTCGCGGTTGCTCCGATGTCTACAGCGTGGGCAACAACGACAACAACAGCAGCATGGGGCCGCGATCCGAGATCATTCCGGCAACCAACGTGTGGGGACGCTGCGGATCGATCTACGACACCAACTGCGATGGCTTCGCCAACAACACGCCGAACGGCAACTACGACCAGCGCATGGTGGTGCAGGAATCGCAGTTCAGCGGCGCGCCGCAAAACGGCGCCACCTACCTCTTCGAGTCGTGGTACCTGGCGCGCGAAGACGTCAACATCTACAACTCGATGGCCACCAAGCAGGTCGGCTTCACCCGCAGCGGCTCGGTCTGGAGCGTGGGGGGCAACAACAACTACCGGCTCGGTGCCGCGATCGATCGCTGGGTCGAGCCGACCTCTCGCGGCACCAACGCCAGCTCGTCGGAGCTGGTCACCGCAGAGGGCCGCGTCAAGCTGGCGGCCAAGGCCACCGACCTGGGGGGTGGCCAGTGGCGCTACGACTATGCGGTGATGAACATGGACTTCGCCCGCGCCCAAACCGAAGGCGTCGAGCCCAATGTGCGGGTGCTGTCCAACGCCGGATTCGACGCGTTCAGCATCCCGATCGGCTCGGCCACGCTGACCAACCTGACGTTCAGCGACGGCGATCTCGATGCATCGAACGACTGGACCCCGAGCATCAGCAACGGCACCGTCACCTGGAGCTCGGCCGGTGGCAGCAACCCGCTGAACTGGGGCACGATGTTCAGGTTCTCGTTCATCACCGACAAAGGCCCCGGGCCGGTGCGGGTGTCGGTCAACCTGAAGGCGCTCAATGCGGGTGCGCCACAGTTTTTCGAGGTGACCGGCCAGCTGTCGCCGGTGACTGCGCGAAACCGGCGCTGATGCCGGATTCCGGGCGGGGTGCAGGTGCTCCGCAGACCGGGCGCCCGCCCGGTCGCACCCCGGCTAACCCCCGGCGGTAGGGAATCGGCCGCGCAACGCATCGGCAGCGCGGGCCAGCAACACCACATCGGAGCCCACGGCGACGAACTGGCATCCCATGTCCAGGTAGTGCTTGGCCAGCGCCTCGTCGCCGGTCAGGAAGCCGCTGGGCTTGCCCGCGGCATGGATGCGGTGCATCGCATCGTCGATGGTCCGGATCACATCTGGATGCGACGGCTCGCCGAGATGGCCCATCGAAGCCGACAGGTCGCCTGGGCCGATGAAGATGCCGTCGACCCCGTCGACCCCGGCAATGGCTTCGATCTCGCGCAGTGCTTCCACGGTTTCGACTTGCACCAGCACGCAGATCTGCTCGTGCGCGTGCTGCCAGTAGTCGGGAATGCGGCCGAAG
The DNA here is from genome assembly GCA_038258365.1 of Burkholderiales bacterium. Taxonomy (GTDB): domain Bacteria; phylum Pseudomonadota; class Gammaproteobacteria; order Burkholderiales; family Burkholderiaceae_C; genus Rubrivivax. Next base: position 24,278 of record JBBSPW010000020.1, read on the forward strand.
CGGGTGGCACGCGACGCACTCGCGAACCCGCGCATGCCCTTCGGCGGATAGCGGGTGTGGCGCACTGCTGCGATCGCCTCGGCCGCGTTCTGCACATAGGGAATCAGAAAGGTCTGCACGCCCAGGTCGAGCAAGCGCTTGACCGTCACCATGTCGTTCCACGGCGGACGAACGATCGGCGTTGAGTCCGGCGCAGCGGCGATTGCCTGCAACTGCGCGTGCACCAGCGGCAGGTCGTTGGGGGAGTGCTCCATGTCGATCAGCACCCAGTCGAAGCCGGCGCCGCACAGCACCTCGACCGCGCCGCCGCTGGACAAGCTGTTCCAAAGGCCGATTTGCTTCTCACCAGCAGCCAGGGCTTGTTTGAAACGGTTGACGGGAACCTGCTGGGAGTGCGGGTCGGATCGTTCGGTCATCGGAATCCTCTTTGGGGGCGGGACGGAGCAGTGGTGCTGCGGGGAGTAAAAACTTGCAAGATGCCGAGGCGGGAGTACCGCGACGCGGTCCGGTGCGCCACTGGCGCCCAGTCTTGGCAATCTGCCGGCCGCCGTGAGCGGCCTCTTCGAAACGCAGCAGCGAAGTCGACGCTACGACCGTTCCAGGAGCTTGGCGGTTTCCTTGCGCAAAAAGGGAAGCAGCCGGTCTGCTGCCTTCGCCAGGAGCCAAGGCAAGCTCACTTCGATGCGCAGCGCATCGTCCAGCACTTCGATGCGCCCGGCCGCAGTCTGCCCGAGCGCGCGCATCCGGAAGAGCAGCGTATCGGCTTGCCATGTCGCCTGCTCCATCGTGACCATCGGGCCGAGCTGACCTTCGGTGCGGGCAAGGCCTTCTCGGAGGCGACGAACGGCTTCCGCTTTGCCGTGGCGGTGGGCGACGGTGATTGAGACGATTTCGTTCACCAGGTAAGCGGCGGCAGAGAGTGGTTGTACGGTCCAGTCAACGGGACGTGGCCAAACAGCGGCGAGCCGAATCGTGTCGCCAACGCGAACATACACCCTGGCGATGAAGGCCCGTCTGCCCTTCCGGGCTTCACGCTGCCGTGCGGTAATCTGCTCCCGGGGTCCGGATGATCTGGACCTTTCTACTTTTAACGACCAGGAGTTGACATGAGCCGCGGATCACCATCGATGGTTGCGTTGTTGGGACTATTGGCTGTTGCGGGTTATCAGAATCGCGACAAGATCACAGAGATGTTGGGCGGACGGAATCCGGCGGCGGGCAGTGCACCCGGCTCCCCCAAGGAGCAGAACCCGCAAGGCGGCCTGCTCGGTGGCCTGGGCGGACTCTTGGGCGGCGCGAGCGCTGGCGGCATGTTGAGTGGCGGGCTGCGCGACCTGATCGATCGTTTCAAGCAAACCGGTCACGCCGAGACCGCGGACTCCTGGGTCAACACAGGGCCCAATCAATCGCTTGGATCCGATCACCTGGAGCAGGCCATCGGCCCCGAAGTTCTCGCCACGCTGACGGAGCAAACCGGACTTTCGCGGGAAGAGTTGTTGGCCAGGCTGACACGGGATTTGCCCGGTGCGGTCGACAAGTTTTCGCCGCAGGGCCGACTGCCGACCGAAGAGGAGGCCGGACGGCTGATTTAGCCAGTGGCGATTTCCCGGCACCCGTTCGTCGATAGCGGTTGGGCAGTTCCACCGCGGGCGACCCGTGTGACGCAGATGCGCGCAGGGTCGACGTTTCGTTTGCAAACGTTGCGGCTTGTCCGACGACTGCCCTCAGGTCGGTGCGGCTCGGCACATCGCTGCTTGTCCGGGCAGGTGTCCGACCACCTCGGTCGCTCTGAGCTTGCCAGACACCTCCGAGCCTCAAACCCGAGGCCCAATCGGAGATGCCATGACGACGCAGCCATCCCCCGACTCATTCAAGATCGAAGCGGTCAAGCAGATCACCGAACGAGGCCAAGCGGAAGGCGACACCGCAATGGTTCTTCGAAATGAGGCAGCACCAATCTCGCCCGGATCAGACGCTCGCCGTGGTCGTGTCGGCATCCGAGCGCACAATGCAACGTCACCTCGAAGTGATGCATGCGGGAGATTTTCATGAGCCTGGGCCTGATTTTGCTGATCGTGTTGGTGCTGGTCCTTCTGGGGGTGCTTCCCACCTGGGGGCACAGCCGAAGCTGGGGGTACGGGCCCAGCGGAGGGGTGGGCCTGATCGTGGTTGTGTTGGTCGTGCTGTTGCTGATGGGCAGGCTGTAGTTCAGAGAAAACCTGCGCCACCGCCCGCTGCGAAGTTAACGCTTGTCGGTCGTCCTGGTCCGACAAATCGGAGCAACAGCACGTCGGCGCAACCCCCGCATTCAGCGGTGGGGCACCCGGGGGTGAGACTGTGCGAGCACGGTTCGCGGGGCGGAGAAAGCGCCTTCGCAACGGTTTCCGAGGGTCTCCATACACATTTGGCCGATGTCCGATGAGCGTGGCGTAGCCCTCAGCCCCGTGATGGTGGCGTTGAGCGTCAACGGGCCGGAGCCGGTGTCCTCCAAGTGCGGTTGGAAGCGCCGAAGCTCTTCGCTGCTGGCGGTGTCAGGCAGTCGGCCAATGAAAGCAGCCGGCTTGCGTGACCTGCCCCCCACCATTGCCTGAGCTGTCGGCGCTCATCGACTTTCTGCGCCCGGTTGTAGGCGGCACGGACGGTGTTGCGCTCTTCGTGTGCCATCTGACGTTCGATCACATTCGAGTGCCACGGCCAGCCGTCAAGGCGGCAGCGGTGCCCCGTACCGCCTTGACGCCGTCTCGTCCATCACGCGGCTTCCGCCAGCTGGTGGCACTTTCAGGTGCAGCCCGCCACTGTCGAAGAGTCGGGTCACTTTTTCGCCGGCCTTTGCGGCGCAGGCTGATATGTCAGTCAGCCGCATATCGGGGCAACTCGGATTGAGAAGCAAAAGTTGTCCCCAACGTTGCCCCCAAGTGAGTCCGGTTGAAACTCGAAGTCTTGGAACGTCCTGAGACCTGAATCGGGCGGAAAGCCGCGTGAATGCGCGAGATCTGAAGTTTGTACGGATCGTCGTCAGCGCTTCCGGAAACTCGCGCTGGTCCCTCCGACAGGAATCGAACCTGTATCTGGCGCTTAGGAGGCGCGCAGGCAAGTGGCTGAAAAGCCGCGCAGAGACTAGCCTAAAACGATTTACGCTGGATAAATCCCACAAGAGTCCCACAATGGCGACTCCTTGCCGGGAGAACGCATGGCGCAGATCAGGGAGAAGTTGCTCGGGAGCGGGAAGAAGTCGTTTGAAGCTCGCATCCATCTCGGCGGCATGCCCGCAAAGAGCAAGAGCTTCGCGAGCAAGCGCAAGGCGCAGCAGTGGGTCCGCGAGGTCGAGGGCGGGGCGCGGCGCCCCGCTCAGGAATCGCCCAAGACACTGTTCTCAGAACTCGCGCGTGAGTGGCTCGTGCGGCAGCGCTCGGAGGCGCTCAAAGGCGCGCCTGACCCGGAGGGTTGGGAGCACGACTTGGACTGGCTCATGGCTCATTCGGTGGCGCCTTCCGGCGAGCGCTATCGCGTCAGGCAAGTCGTTTTGGACTGGGGCAAATTCTCGATCGAGGAGATCACACGGGCCCGCATCGAGCTATGGCTCAAAAAGCTCTCGGGCTTGGAGGTCCAGCCCCAGGCCAGGAAGCGCAAGGACCACCCGCTCTACAACGGCGCCGAGCCGCGCAAGTACGCGGCCTCGACGCGCCGCAAGTGGTTCTACACGCTCAAAAAGTTGCTCGACTGGCACTCAGCGCGCCATAACTATGCCTTGGCCGCGAACCTGTATGCCGACCTGGAAATCCCTGCCGCATGGGCGCAGGAACGCGAGCGCAGATTGGAGGCCGGCGAGGAGGAGCGGCTGGCGAAAGCCGCGCAAGAGGGCTACACGAATCGCGAGCAGTGGCCACTGCTCATCGACTTCGCGTTGGAGACGGCCATGAGGGCGCAGGAGCTTCTCAAAGCGCAGTGGCTGCATGCGGACATCGTCAAGTGCAACCTGCGCATTCCCAAGGAGAACTCGAAGACCGGGCGCGGGCGCGACATCCCGCTCTCGAAGCGAGCCGTGGCAATCCTCGAAGAGTTGCGCGGGGACGGCAAGCCGGCGGATGCGCGCATCTTCTGGGCCTGGAAGAACAGCGACACCCTCGCAAGCGGGTTCCGCAGGCTGTGCCACCGGGCCGGCATCGAGGACTTGAAAATTCACGACCTGCGCCACGAGGCGACGAGCCGATTTTTCGAGCGCGGCCGGCTCGACTCGGTGCTGATCAAGAAGATCACGGGGCACGAGTCGATGGACACTTTGTCGCGCTACTTTCAGCTTCGGCCGGGGACGCTTCACGAGCTCATGGGCTGACGGCTGGGCTCGGGAACTTGCCCGAGCCAGAGCGCGAGCCTTGCGAGTGAATTAACTGTCGAATTAGGTCTTGGCGCTGCTGTCCACTTAGGAGCGCCATTTCGTCCATACACGGCGCGCCTGCGTTTCTCCTCCTCAACCAGAAGGAAGCCAGGCCGGAGCCACGGGTCTACGCTGCGCTCGCGACCGACGAGCAATGCGCGGCGCAACACGGTGCCGCTTTCAACCTGGGCTCGGCTCGCTTGCAGTGAGGCGCGGCTGTGAAGGAGACCTCAATGAGATTCTGCATTTCTGCAATTGCATGCTCGGTGCTCCTGGCGTCATGCGCCAGCAACTACGACAAGCCTCAGGTCGTCTACAACCAGTCGCCCGACTCGCTTGATCGAGTCCATGCGTGGTCCAGTGGCTCAGCCGCGGCGATCGGGCTCCCCAACACTTCCATCA
>JBBSPW010000021.1:0-28565 GCA_038258365.1 Burkholderiales bacterium
GATCGAGATCGGTCCGCAGGGCAAGAAAAGAGCCAAGAACGTGCTGCCGATCCGCGCGACGCGGCCGATTCGGCTGCGCCAGCCGGCTGCGGCGCCGTGGGGCACGGCGACGCTGTTCGCGATTCCGGCGTTCATGCTCCTCTACGGGGGGGTCGTCCTCTTGTGGCGCCCGCCTGCCACCATCGCCTGGGTCTACCTTGGCATGAGTCTGCTGACCTTTGTCGCCTACGCCCGCGACAAAGCCGCCGCCCGGAACGGCACCTGGAGAACATCCGAGCAAACGTTGCACCTGCTGAGCATCGCCTGTGGCTGGCCCGGTGCGCTGATGGCGCAGCGATTGCTCGGGCACAAGTCGACCAAGGCGGCGTTCAGGTCGGTGTTCTGGGGCACCGTGCTGATCAACGTGCTGGGCTTCATCGGCCTTTGCTCACCGATCGGCCGCGAGCTGCTGCGCACATGAATTCGATCCCCGCAGTGCCCGCCGCCACCTTGTTGCAACTGATGTGGCTGGCGTCGCCCGCACTGCCGGTCGGGGGTTTCAGCTATTCCGAAGGGCTGGAAACGGCTGTCGACAGTGGCCAGGTCGGCGACGAAGCGCAAGCCAGTGACTGGCTGCTCTCGCAGCTGCAGCTGACGCTGGCGCGCGCCGAACTTCCGGCACTGTCTGCCGCATGCCAGGCGTGGCAGGCTCACGACATGGCACGGGTCGCCGAGATCGACGACTGGTTGCGCCAAACCCGCGAAAGCGCCGAATTTCGAGCCCAGGCCGAGCAGATGGGCCGGTCGCTGCTGGACTGGTTGCGCAACGGCGAACACGCCACCGACCCTCGCGTGGTGCAACTGGCCGCTCTGGTGCCTGGCGCGCTGTGGCCGACCGCCTTTGCGCTGGCCACCGTGCTGGCGGGAGCGGGTCCGCGCGATGCCCTGCTGACTTTCGGCTGGGGGTGGGCTGAAAACATGGCTCAGGCGGCGATCAAGGCCATTCCGCTGGGACAGGCCGCTGCGCAGCGCATCTTGTCGGCATTGCAGGCCGCGCTGCCGCAGGCGGTCGATTCGGCACTTCAACTGAGCGGAGGCCGATGGCAGTCGCATGCACCGATGCTGGCGATCCTCAGCGCCCAGCATGAAGATCAGTACTCGCGGCTGTTTCGGTCGTGATGGGGCTGCGGTGACGCCGTCTCGCGGACCGTGCCGAAGCTGCCATGCTGAGCGTCCCGGCCGTGCGGTGGTGCGTCGTCGCCACATGCGCCTTCAGACGACAGGCGATGCCACCCACGCCACACATAGCGTTCCTACCGGCTTCACCGAACTTTGCAACCCCTTGGCGTGCATATCGGGCCGGACATGCGCATGATGAGCGGATGAATACATTCACCACCCCTTCGCCGACCGCCGCTCGCAGGCGCAAAACGACCGTGGCGGCGGCGTCTTGCGCGACCGCCTCGATCGTGCTCGGCATGCTCGCCAGTGGCGCAGCCCACGCGGGCGGTGTCAACTGGTCGGTGGGCATCAACCTGCCCGCGGTGCCCGTGTTCAGCGCAGGGCCGGTTGTCGGTGTGCAGGTCGGCGGCGGCCATCGAGGCCCATCCTGGCGCGGCCACAGTCGCGGCTATGGCCCAGGCTATCGCCACGGGTATCACCACGGATATCGCCAGGGCTGGGGCGGCCACGGCGGTGTCGGCGTCTGGGGACCGTCGATCGGCATCGTGGTGCCGGTGACGCCATGGGTGGTCGAGCGCGAGGTGTACACGAGCCGCATCGTCGATGTGCCGGCACCGCTTGCCCCCCCGGTGCCGAGCCGCCCCGATCCGGTGGTCTATCCGCGCAACGGCCAAAGCCCGCAGCAAACCGAACACGACCGACAGCAATGCGACCGCTGGGCGACCACGCAGCCAGCCGCCATGGCCGACGCCAGCGTGTTCCAGCGCTCAGTCGAAGCCTGCATGGACGGGCACGGCTACTCGCTGCGCTGACGCGGCCCATGGGGCCCCGCAAGTCCGGATGAAGCCGGCGCGGCTCGTGCATGATTGCTTCGCATGAGCCTTCCCATCCTGCCATTGACCGACTCTGCTGGCACACGTCCGCTTCATGCCATCCGGGGCCGCAGCAAGCGGTTGCCGCCGTTGCGGGTGGGAGTCGGCGGGCCGGTGGGATCGGGCAAGACCACCCTGCTGGAAATGCTGTGCAAGCAGATGCGTGACCGCTGGGACCTGGTGGTGGTCACCAACGACATCTACACCCGCGAAGACCAGCGCTTGCTGACGGTGGCCGGCGCGCTCGAACCTGAACGCATCGTCGGCGTGGAAACCGGCGGCTGCCCGCACACCGCGATTCGCGAAGACGCCTCGATCAACCTGGAAGCCATCGACCGGCTGCTGCAGCAGTTCCCGGATGCCGACATCGTCTTCATCGAAAGCGGTGGCGACAACCTGGCCGCCACCTTCAGCCCGGAACTCAGCGACCTGACGATCTATGTCATCGATGTCGCCGCTGGCGAAAAGATCCCCCGCAAAGGCGGACCGGGGATCACCAAGAGCGACCTGTTCGTGATCAACAAGACCGACCTGGCACCGCATGTGGGCGCCAGCCTGCAGGTGATGGAAGACGACACGAAACGCATGCGCCCCGACCACGCCGGCCGCCGGCCGTATGTGATGACCAACCTGCGAACGCGCGAGGGGCTCGACACGGTCATTCGCTTCATCGAAACCCGCGGCCTGTTGCAGGCCTGAACCAGCGCGAAGATCGTTTCAGCGGGTGACGATGTCGCGGTGCATCGGGGCCAGCAGCGCCAAGAGTGCGTTTTGCGTCGGCACAGCGATGTGCCGTTCGTCCATCGCATCCTGCAGCACTTCCACCACGCGGTTGAAGTCTCGGCGCGCCACGCCCAGGTCCTTGTGCGAAGGCCCCATTGCCTCGCCGTCGTAGACGCAAGGGCCGCCGGCCAGCACGCAGATCTGGTCGGTCAGCTGCTTGGCCAGAAACTCGGCTTTGGTGTCATTGAAGAAATGGCCGACTCGGGCGTCGGTCTTCAGGCGCCCGACGAAGTCCTGCATCAATGCCGACAGACCGGGCTTTTCGCCCAGCTCGCGGTAGAGCCCATCACCCGCGGCTTGGGCCGGCAAAGACCACAGGAAGGCCACGATGGCGGCGGAAGCAACGAGGCGAAAAGGACGGCGGACGGTCATGTCGTGGGCTCGAAAGATGAATCAGTACGCCACTTGGGCCGACAAGTAGCCCGCGCGCTGCCGTCGCGGCTGCACCGCTGGCGCGATGCGGCCCAGGTCCACTGCTGCCAGGGTCAGCGACAGCCGCTTGGAGGGCGCCCAGACCACGAACAGGTCAAACCAGTTGTCTTCCTTCAGCGCGCCGTCGCCCAGCATGCTGCGGTTCAGGTTGTCGGGTTTGATGCGGGCCTCGGCGCCGATGGCCAGGTAGCGGGTCGGCATCCAGGCCACGGTCAGTTCGGGCATCAGCTGTCGGCCGCGCCCTTCCGCACCGCCGAAGCCGAGCAGCCCCCCTTGGTTGGCATCGGTAGCGCGCAGCGTCAGGTTGATGAGCACCGCCTCTTTCAGCAACAGCTTAGTGGCCGCGACATAAAAATCGGTGCCGTGGCGGTCGGCGCCCAGCGGGCCGTGCAGTGTGGGCGCCAGCGCGCCGCTGTCGCTGCGCTTGTGCAGCAGGCCCACCGAGACTTGCGGTAGCCAGCGGTCGCTGTCCAGGATCGCATCGCCCAACAGGCGCAGCTTCAAACCCAGAATCGTCTGGCGCAGGTGCAAGCCGGGCAGCCCGAGCGGCGCCAGGTTGTCACGGGCGTCGAGGTCCTGGTGCGCCAGCGTGGCTTCGATTCGGTCGTTCCAGGCCAGTCCGGCAGCTGCCACGGTCAGCGAATAGTCGGCGCTGCGCGCGCCGCTGAGGTGCGCGCCGACCCCCAGCTCACCTTCGGTGGCCTGTGTGCCGATCAGCGCCCAGGGCGACAGACCACCCCCGGCAGCGCCGTCGATGCTGCCGACCCCGCCGGTCAGCAGCAGCTTGCCATCGCCGGCCTGGGCTGTGGGCTGAAGCATCAGCAGCGCCGCGGCCAGGAACAGCCCACCATGGGCTGCCTTTCGAAGAGCGCGGAAGGAACTCCAAATCGCGGACATTGCGCTTTCCTCTGACAAGGACCGATAGCCATGGCCTCTAAGATGATGGGCTGCAACCGCAACCACCGATGAGGAGAGAAACATGGGATTGATGTCGTTCATGAAAGAGGCCGGCGAGAAGCTGTTCGGCAAAGGCGAAGCGCAAGCCGCGGAAGTCAAGGTCAAGGCCGCTCCGACGCCCGAGAACGTGGCCGCGCTCAGCAAGGCCGCCGGTGAGGCGATCGAGCAATACGTGGTGGCGCAGGGGCTGAAGGTCGACGGGCTGGCGATCGGCTTCGACGCACCGTCGTCCACCGTCACGGTCTCGGGCACAGTGGCTGACCAGGCCACCCGAGAGAAAGTGCTGCTGTGCTGCGGCAACGTCAACGGCGTCGACAAGGTCAACGACATGCTGACCGTGTCGACACCGGCACCCGAATCGAAGTGGCACACCGTGGTCTCGGGCGACAACCTGTCGAAGATCGCCAAGGCCTACTACGGCGACGCCAACAAGTACCCGGTGATCTTCGAGGCCAACAAGCCGATGCTGTCGAACCCCGACAAGATCTATCCCGGCCAGCTGCTGCGCATTCCGCCGGTCTGAACACGCGGCGTTCGTAACGGCGTTTGTAGCGGCGTTTGCGCCCGCGTTGACCGGCCCGCCGCGTGTCGAAGCTGCATTTCCGATACGCGGCGATGAACGCCGGCAAGTCGACCGCGCTCTTGCAGGCGGCGCACAACTACGAAGAGCGCGGCATGCGGGTGCGGTTGTTCACCGCCGCACACGACGACCGAACGGGTCATGGCGTGATCGGGTCGCGCCTGGGCTTGCAGCGGCAGGTCGAGACCTTCGGGCCAGCGACGGTTTTCGACCGCTCGCTGCTGGAGCCGCAGCCTGGGGCGCTGGCCCAGCGGCTGTCGTGCGTGTTGATCGACGAAGCGCAGTTTCTCAGTCCGGCGCAAGTGCGGCAGCTGCACCGGTTGGCGCATGTGGAGAAAGTGCCGGTGATCTGCTGGGGGCTGCGCAGCGACTTCCGCGGCGAAGCCTTTCCGGGCTCTGCGGCCTTGCTGACCCTGGCCGACGATCTCGAAGAGATGCGCACGATTTGCGCGTGTGGCCGCAAGGCATCGCTGAACCTGCGCATCGACAACCAGGGGCAGCGCGTCGACGAGGGCGAGCAGGTGGTGATCGGCGGCAACGAGCGCTACCGGGCGGTGTGCCCGTCGTGCTTCTACAGCGAGACCTCAGACCCGCAGGGCGCGCCGGGCTTGTTCGGCTAAAAGGAGAGCCTCTCTTTCGCACCGCCGCAACCCTGCAACCTGCAGCGGGTCGGCTGCCGCAGCCTCATCGCCGCGTCGCCAGCCAGATGCTGGGCAAGATCAATGCGGCGCCGAAGGCATGGTGCCAACCCGGTCGCTCCCCCAGCACCAGCCAAGCGCCGATGGCGGCATAGATCGGTGCCAGATACAGCATCAGCGCGGTGCGCGCCACGCCCAGCTCGCGCTGCAGCAACGAATACGCGGTGTAGCTGATGACCCCCGGCAGCAACGCCGCCAGCACGATCAAGCCGACCGCGGCGGCGCCGACCGGCGGCGTCGCGGTCAACAGCCACTCGGCCAGGGTGAAGGGCAGCAGGCAAACGATGCCGCCGAGGATCGTCGCCGCCAGCCGTTCCGCCGGGCCCAGCGCAGACGGCCAGCGCTTGAGCAGCACCGAGTACGCGGTCCATGCCGAGGTGGCGCCGAGCATCCATGCGTCACCTGACGCAAAGCGCACCGCCAGCAGGTTGTCGATGTCGCCCTTGGCGATGATCGTGAGCACGCCTGCCAGCGCCAGCACCAGCCCCAGGCGTTGCGATCCTCGCATCGGTTCGTGCAGCAACTTGACGCTGGCCACGGCGATTGCCACCGGCGCCACCGCATAGATCAGCGCGATGTTGGTGGCGCTGGTGTTGTGGCCGGCCCCATAAACCCAGGCGCCGCAGATGGCCATGCCGAGTGCGCCCAGCACCAGCAGGTGCCCCCACTCGTTCTTCATCGCCACGCGCTGCCGCCACAAACCAGCGCCGACGAACGGCAGCATCAACAGCAGCGCCAGCATCCAGCGGCCGGTGGCCAGTTGGTACGGCGCCACCACGCCCTGCGAGAGCCGCGCGATCAAATAGTTGGATGACCACAGCGCCGGAATGATCCACAACAGGGCCGGCGCCCAGCGCGACAGCCGGGTCGGGGCCGACCCAGTCAACCGCGGCTCGCCATCGCCTGCCCCATGCGCACCGCTACCAGCGGCGCCCATGCCGAGTCGAAGTTCAGGCGGCCGGGCGGAAACAACATCACCACCGTCGAGCCGAGCTGGAAGCGACCCATTTCCTCGCCGCGCTGCAGGGTGATCGGCGGCTCGTCGTAGCGCCAGTCACGCAGCCGTCCCGTGCGCGGCGGGTTGACCACGCCATGCCAGACGGTGGCCATGCTGCCGACGATGGTGGCGCCCACCAACACCAGTACCCAGGGCCGCGGGTCGGCTGCCGGCCCGTCGAAGACGCACACCACACGCTCGTTGCGGGCGAACAGCCCCGGCACCCCGCGCGCGGTGGCCGGATTCACCGAAAACAGATCGCCGGGCACATGGATCATTCGCCGCAACCGGCCTTCGCAGGGCATGTGGATGCGGTGGTAGTCCTTCGGCGCGAGGTAGACGGTGGCGAAGTGGCCATCGGCAAAACCCGCCGCCAGTGCGGCGTCGCCGCCCACCAGCGCAGTGGCACTGTAGCCGTGCCCCTTGGCCTGGAAGATCTGGCCGCCCTCGATCGGTCCGAACTGGCTGATGGCGCCGTCCACCGGGCAGATCAGATCGGCATCGGCCAGCATGCGGGCGCCGGGCCGCAATGCGCGGGTGAAGAAGTCGTTGAAGGTGGCATAGGCGATCGGGTCGGGCACGGCGGCCTCGTCCATGTCCACTCGGTAGCGATCGATGAACCAGCGGATCAGCGCAGTGGTCAACGCCCCGCCGCGCAGCCGCGCCACCACCCCTGCGAAGCGAGTCAACGCCTGCTTCGGCAGCCAGTGCTGGGCAGAAACGGACAAACGTTCGGGCAGTGCTGCCGGCGGCGCCGCCGGCATGCCGACCTCGGACTCCAACCGCTCGCTCACCGCAGCGGCGACAGCTCTCGAAGCGCCTTCACCGCGCCGGCACCCACGCTGGCGCCGAAGCGCTTGGCCAGCCTTTCAGCCACGTTCTGACGCGCCGTGTAGTCGACGATATCCGGCGCCTTGACAATCTCTCGTGCAACCTTTTCCAGGCTGCCGAAATCGTCGGCCAGCCCCAGCCGAACGGCTTCCTGGCCGTTCCAGAACAGGCCCGAGAAGGTTTCCGGCGTTTCTTTCAGACGGTCCCCGCGCCCGGCCTTGACCGCGGCGATGAACTGCTGGTGAATCTGCTCCAGCATCCCGTCGACGAATTCGACCTGCTGCGGGTCCAGCGGGCTGAAGGGATCCAGCAAGCCCTTGTTGCGCCCGGCGGTCAACAGGCGCCGCTCGATGCCCAGTTTGTCCATCAGTCCGACGAACCCGAAGCCGTCCATCAACACGCCGATGCTACCGACGATGCTGGCCTTGTCGACATAGATCGCGTCGGCCGCGGCAGCGATGTAGTACGCACCGGACGCGCAAATCTCCTCCACCACCACATAGAGCTTCTTGTTGTGCAGCGCTTTCAGACGGCGAATCTCGTCGTTGACGATGCCGCTCTGCACGGGGCTCCCGCCGGGCGAGTTGACGCGCAGCACCACCGCTTGCGCGGCGCTGTCCTCGAAAGCGGTCTTCAATGCCGAGATCAGGTTTTCGGCGCTGGCATCGCCGTCCGGGCCGATCTCGCCCTTCAGCTCGATCAGCGCCGTGTGCGGCGTCAGCGGCGCAGACGCAGTCATGCGGTTCGAGAACAGCATGATCAGCACCGCCAGCACCAGCAGGAGCCAAGCCAGGCGAAAGAAGATGCGCCAGCGGCGTTCGCGGCGGCGCTCGGCCACCAACTCGCGCACAGCAACCTCCAGGCTGGATTCGACAGCGCCACTGCCCGACCGGGCCGGGCGGGTTTGCTCGAAAGAATCGTCTGCGGGGGTCATGGGGTGTCTGCGGTGTTCAGGGCGGCGGCGAGGATACCGGAGCCGGGACGCCTTGCACGCAGCCTTGCTCCGGTGCGGGTTGCACCGCCTTCAGATCGCCACCGGGCAACCACCAGACCTGGCCGTCATGCTCGTAGACCACCACCGGAGTCAGACGCGCGCCGGGACACGGCCCTGCCACGCAACGCCCGCTCCTCGGGTCGTAGGTGGCGCCATGCAGCGAGCAGATGATCCAGTCGCGACCCTGGTCCAGAAACTCGTCGGGCTGCCAGTCCATCTCGGTGGGCACATGGGCGCAGCGGTTCAGGTAGGCCACCAGCCGGCCATCGAATCGCAACGCAAACGCGCGCACCGGCTGGCCGTACTGGCGCAGCGCCCACGACACCGCTGTGCCCCGTTCGGCCAGTTGATGCGACGCGCACACCCGATGCTCAGGGGGCGATGGCAACATTTCAGCCATGGTCCAGCAGCCACCGGTGCAACTCATCCGTGGCATGGGCGACGAAGCGTGGGCCGTGGGCAGCGAAGCTGTCGGTTTCGTGCGCGCCATAGCTGACCGCGACGCTGGCGGTGCCGGCGTTGACAGCCATCAGCAGGTCGTGGGTGGTGTCGCCCACCATCAAGGTGCGTTCCGGCGCGGCGCCGAACAGCCGCATCAGCTGTTTCAGCATCAGCGGGTCGGGCTTGCCGGCGGTTTCATCGGCGGTGCGGGTGGCGTCGAACAGGGCTTCCAGCTGCGAATGCGCCAGCGCATCGTCCAGTCCCTTGCGGTTCTTGCCGGTGGCCACTGCCAGCTTGTGACCCCGCGCCTTCAGCGCCTGCAGCATCGCGAGCGTGCCGGGGAACAGCACCAGCTCGTCCTTGCGCGCCCAGTAATGGTGGCGATAGCGTTCGCTCATCTCGGGGTAGCGCTCGAGCGGCAGACCGGGCGCCGCGTGCTTCAAGGCGTCGTGCAGGCCCAGGCCGATCACATAGGCGGCTGCGGCATGGCTGGGAACCTCGGCGCCGATGTCGCGGCAGGCCGACTGGATGCACTGCACGATCAGCGAGGTGCTGTCGAAGAGGGTGCCGTCCCAATCGAAGACCAACAGGTCGAAGTTCAGGGCGGCAGGGGCGGCAGGACTGGCGGATGGGGTGGCTGGATTCATGGCAGGTTGAACAGGCTGCGGCAGTCGGTGGGCAAGGGTGCGACCAGGGTGATGCGTTCGCCGCTGGCGGGATGGTCGAATGCCAGTTCGCGGGCATGCAGAAACATGCGCTCGAAGCCGGTTTCGCGAGCCAGCACGCGGTTGCGCTCGAAGTCACCGTACTTGGGGTCGCCGATGATCGGGTGGCCATGGTGCGCCAAATGAACGCGGATCTGGTGCGTGCGGCCGGTTTTCAGCGTCACATCCAGCAGCGACAGCCCGCCGCCCGACGGCGACTCTGCCATGCGCTTGACGAGGGTGATCGAACGCCGGCCGTCGGGGTGGTTGGCATCCACCACCCGCACATTGCGCATGCCGGCAGCGTCGCTGAACTTGTGTAAAGCCAGGTCGATCACCTTCAGCTTCGCCGGCCAGGGGCCGAACACCGCCGCCGAGTATTTCTTGTCGATGGCACCCACGGGGCGGCCGGTGCTGTTGTCGGTGCCGTTGTCGCTGCGGTTGTCGGTGCGGTTATGGACATTCGCGCGGCCCCTGAACTGGTCCTGCACCGCGGTCAGCGCGCTGCGGCGCAGCGCCAGCAGCAGCACGCCCGAGGTTTCGCGGTCGAGCCGGTGCACCAGCTCCAGGTAGCGGGCGTTGGGGCGTGCGCGCCGCAGCTGCTCGATGACGCCGAAGTCGACCCCGCTGCCGCCATGCACCGCCACTCCGGCCGGCTTGTCGATCGCCAGCAGGTGCGGGTCCTCGAACAACACCGGAAATTCGCGCGCCGGCGCAGGCACCTCGTTGCTGCGATCCGGCAGCCGCAGCGGCGGCAGGCGGATGGTGTCGCCCGCCGCCACCCGCGTGTCGGCAGCCGCGCGGCCCTTGTTGACGCGCACCTCGCCCGATCGGATCACGCGGTAGACATGGGTCTTGGGCACGCCCTTCAACAAGCGCAGCAGGAAGTTGTCCAGGCGCTGGCCGGCAGATTCGGCGTCCACCTGCAGGTGGCGCACCGCCGGCGCGGCTTCAGCGGCCCGATCGGCCTTGGGGTCGTCCCTGCAGGCGCCCCCGCACTCGCCCCCTATACTCCCCATCGTCACGTTTGCGCCCTAAGTGCTTGATTTTTCGGAGTTTAGACGGGCGCCTCCAGCGCTAACGTGAACGGGTTCGGCGGCCTTGTGCGCCGGATTCGACGAGGCAACGGATGCACCGGGCATGGCCCGGCTTCCGAGCCATAGGTGATGCAACGCCCGTGCGCCCAGCCGGGCCGGGGTCCCGAAGCGACCCGGCAGGCCGAAGCCGCAGGCGGCAGAAGAACGGCAACATCGATCCGGCGAAGCCCGACCTCAGTGTCGGGCCACAGCCACCGTGAATTCCACGGCAGCAGACCGCAACACGGGTTCTGCTGCCAGCGCCAAGTGCGCTGCAGGCAGCTCATGTCGACCCCATCTCCCCAGATCAGCCCCACCGCAGACCACCGACCGCACCGGCTTCGCGCCGCTGCAGGCACGGTGTCGGTTCGGGGGCTGGTTTCGGGATCGGTGAAGCGCGCTGCGCAACACCCCGGGCCAACAACGGCACCCGCTGCAGCAGCCACCCTCGCGCACGCGCCAACGCTGCGCGGCTGACCGCCCTTCTGCGGTCGCTGTCCAGTCCAGGGCACTCACACCTCCGGATCGTTCCGCCGTTTTTTCGTGCATCGGTGTGATGACAACGCGACGCTGAGCGTCGCGAATGGGGGATGCACGAATGAAACGCATGCTGATCAATGCCACGCAGACCGAAGAGCGTCGGCTGGCGATCGTCGACGGCCAAAAGCTCGTCGACTTTGAAACCGAGCTCGAGGGGCGCGAACAGCGCAAGGGCAACATCTACAAGGCCGTGATCACGCGGGTCGAGCCATCGCTCGAGGCCTGCTTCGTCGAATACGGCGAAGACCGCCACGGCTTTTTGCCGTTCAAGGAAATCTCGAAGAACTTCTTTCGAGAAGGCACCGATGTCAAGAACGCGCGCATTCAAGACGCGGTCAAGGAAGGCGACAGCCTGCTGGTGCAGGTCGAAAAAGAAGAACGCGGCAACAAGGGCGCGGCGCTGACCACCTTTGTCAGCCTGGCCGGGCGCTACTTGGTGCTGATGCCCAACAACCCGCGCGGCGGTGGCGTCAGCCGCCGCATCGAAGGCGAAGACCGCGAAGAGCTGAAAGAAAACCTGGACCAGCTCGAATACCCGAAAGGGATGAGCCTGATCGCCCGCACCGCCGGCATCGGCCGCAGTGCCGCCGAGCTGCAGTGGGACCTGAACTACATGCTCAAGCTGTGGGACGCCATCGACGGCGCTTCCAAAGGCGGCAAGGGCGCGTTTCTAATCTACCAGGAGAGCAGTCTGGTGATCCGCGCGATCCGCGACTACTTCACCGCCGACATCGGCGAGATCCTGATCGATACCGACGACATCTTCGATCAGGCGCAGCAGTTCATGAACCATGTGATGCCCGAGACGGCATCGCGGGTCAAACGGTATCGCGACGACGCGGCGCTGTTCAGCCGCTTCCAGATCGAGCACCAGATCGAAACCGCGTTCAGCCGCACCGTGAACCTGCCGAGCGGTGGCGCGATCGTCATCGACCACACCGAAGCCTTGGTCAGCGTCGACGTCAACAGCGCCCGCGCCACCCGCGGCAGCGACATCGAGGAAACCGCCACCCGCACCAACCTGGAAGCGGCCGACGAGATCGCGCGCCAGATGCGGCTGCGCGACCTGGGCGGCCTGATCGTGGTCGACTTCATCGACATGGAAGAAAGCAAGAACCGTCGCGAAGTCGAACAGCGGCTGCGGGATGGTCTTCGATCCGACAGAGCCCGGGTTCAGTTCAGCTCGATCAGCAAGTTCGGCCTGCTCGAACTGAGCCGCCAGCGCCTGCGCCCGTCGCTGAGCGAGGGCAACCACATCACCTGCCCGCGCTGCAACGGCACCGGCCACATCCGCGACACCGAGAGCAGTGCGCTGCAGATCCTGCGCATGGTGCAGGAAGAGTCGATGAAGGAAAACACCGCCGCCGTGCATGTGCAGGTGCCGGTGGAGGTGACCAGCTTCTTGCTGAACGAGAAGCGCACCGAGATCACCAAGATCGAGCTGAAGCAGCGCGTGACCGTGATCCTGGTGCCCAACAAGCACCTCGAGACCCCCAACTACAAGCTGGAGCGGCTGCGCCACGACGACCCGCGGCTGGAAGGGCTGCAGGCCAGCTACAGCATGATCGAGGAGCCGGACGACGAGGTCGGCATCACGCGCCGCAAGTCGCAGGACGAACGCGCCAAGCCGAGGCAGCAGCCGCTCATCAAGGGAGTGCTGCCCGACCAGCCTGCACCACCGGCGCCAGTGCCAGCACCGGCTCCGGAGCCGGTGGTCCGGCCCGTTGCCGTGGCCCCGGTGGCGCCGACGCCGCCGTCCTGGGTCAGCCCCGCAACCCCTTCAGCCGGCAGCGGCTTCTTCGGCTGGTTCAAGCGCCTCATCGGCGCCGAGCCCGAGGTGGCACGCGCGCCGACGCCCAGCGCAGCGCCAACACCCTCTGCACCAGCGGCCGGTGGTGGCACTGGCGCCGGCACCGAGCGCAAGGACGGCCGCCGCGGCGAACGCGGGGGCCGTGGCGGGCGCGGTGGCGATCGCGGTGGACGTGGTGAGCGCGGTGAAGCACGAGCCGACGGCCGGGCTGCCCGCGGCGAAGGTCGCGGCGAAGCCAAAGGCGAGGGCCGCAACAGCCGTGGCGGTGCGCGCACCGACAAGCTGGCCGATGCCCCGGTTGGCGACAGCGCCCGCGACACCGGACGTGAAGAGCGCGAGGCGCGGGAGCCGCGAGGCGAAGGCCGCCGCGGCAGCCGCGGTGGCGAACGACCGGCCGCAACGCCGGCGGACGACCTCGACCGCATGACGCCGTCGGCGCCGCTGGCCGACACCGAAGCCGGCATGCCCGCCGCCGCGGCGACCGATGGTGAACGCGACGGTCGCCGTCGCCGCCGGCGTGGTGGCCGCGACCGCAACGGCGAGGGCCGTGCCGATGGCGCCATGCTGCCGAACGAAGGTGGCGAGACCGGCGACTCCGGCGATGGCGACGCGCAGGCAAACGATGCCGCTTCCGCGATCGCCGACCAAGCCGGCTTGCCGGACCGCGACCGCCCGTCGCGCAGCCGTTCGGCCGAACCGCGCGTTGAAGCCGACAACGACACGCCGGAGAGAAGCTCCGAGAGCGCGTTGCCTGCCGCCGACCGTGCGGATGCCGAAGACGATGCTTCCGTTGCAGGCGTTGACGGGACCGACGGCACGGACGGTGCCGAGCGCACCCCGCGTCGCCGCAGCCGCGGCGGCCGCGGCGGCCGTGACCGCAACCGCGAGCCGCGCAGCGGCGATGCGCTGTCGGCCGAGGGCGACGCCAGCGCCGCTGGCGGGTCCAGCGTCCAGTCGTCGGCAGACCGTGGCGAACAGGCCGTCGATGAAGGGGCTTTGCAACGCCCCGCACCCAGCTTTGCTGAAGCGCTTCCGGTGGAGGCACCGGCAGCAGTCGCTTCCGCCTATGGTGAGCCTGCGGCAGCGGCTACGGGTGCCGAGGCGTCCGGGAAAGCTGCCGCTTCCGCAGGGGTCCTCACACCCGGGCCCGAGTCCGTGACCGAGCCCGAACCGGTACCCGCTGCACCGGCCTCGGTCACAGCGCTGCCCTCCGAACCGAAGGCCCCGGCCGAGGCGACGCTGACCCACGCTGCCGCATCGCCGCGACCGGTGGCGGCCGAAACCTATGCGCTGCCGACCGACGAGCTGAACGCGCTGGCCGCCGATGCCGGGCTGGAATGGGTCAATTCGGACGCCGAGAAGATCCGCTCCGTGCAGGCCGCGATGGCCGCGGAAGCGCCGGCAACGCGCGTGCCGCGCAAGCCGCGGCCGAAGGTGGCGCTGGAAGAAGCGCCGCTGGTGCTGGTGGAGACCCGCAAGGACCTGTCGCAGATGAAGCTGCCCTTCGATCCGCAGCAGCGGCCGTCGCCCTGATCGAGCTGCGGACACGGCGCCTGGCAGGTTGGCCAGCGCCGCTTCAGCATCGACCCCACGTCCGATGCAAGTGGCGTCGGGGGCGCAGCGGATTCAGGGCAGGCTCTCCAGCGCATGCTGATAGCCCGGGTCGTGCATCAGCTCGTCCCACGACATCGGCGGCAGCTGCGGCAGCAGCGCGACGCGGCGCGCTTCGCTGTCGGGATCGGGCTGCCACAACCCGCGCTCGGCAGCGGCTTGCAGTTGCGACAGCAGTTCGTCGACCGCTTCGCCCCCATCCACCGACTGGTTGCACAGCAGCACCAGATCGCAGCCGGCCGAGAGCGCCAGCGCAGCGGCTTCGGCATAGCTGAGCCGGCTGCCTTCCAGCTCACGCGCGCCGGCCATGCTCAGGTCGTCGCTGAAGACCGCGCCGGTGAAGCCGTAGCGTCCACGCAGGATCTCCTTCAACCAGCGCGGTGAAAAACCCGCCGGTCGGCTGTCGACCTTCGGGTAGACCACATGCGCCGGCATCACCGATGCCAGCGCGGTGCTCAGCCACTCATACGGTCTGGCATCGCTGGCCACGATCGCTTTCAGGCTGCGGCGGTCCACCGGCACCGCGAGATGGCTGTCGGCTTTGACAAAGCCATGCCCTGGAAAGTGCTTGCCGCAGCCCTGCATGCCGGCACGCAACAGGCCGTGCATGAGGCTCTTGGCCAGCAGCGTCACCACGCGGGCATCGGCGTGAAAGGCGCGGTCGCCGATCACGCTGCTGGCCCCGTAATCCAGATCCAGCACCGGGGTGAAGCTCAGGTCGACGCCGCAGGCCCGAAGCTCCGATGCCAGCACATAGCCGACCGCGGTGGCTGCATCGGTGGCCGACAGCGGGTCGCGCATCCAGCGCTGGCCGAGCTCGCGCATCGGCGGCAGTGCCGTGAAGCCATCGGTGACGAACCGCTGCACGCGCCCGCCTTCGTGGTCGACGCAGATCAGCAGGTCGGGCCGGAGGTGCTTGATCGACGCGGTCAACTCGGTCAGCTGCAAGCGGTCCCGCCAGTTGCGGGCAAACAGAATCAGCCCACCCACCAGCGGATGCATCAGGCGCTTCTTGTCGACCGCGGTAAGGGTGGTCCCGGCGATGTCCAGCACCACGGGCGCATGCGGCATGGGCACTTCAGCAGCGGCGCTGCGGGGCTTGGCTGTCTTCATCAGGGGCTCCGGGTTTCGACCACGACGAAGCTCGCCGCATAGTCGCTTTCGTCACTGAGCGTCACATGGGCTTGCCAGCCATTGCGCTCGAACCAGTCGGCCAGCGGGCCGGACAGCCGCAGCACGGGCTTGCCGCTGGGCTCGTTCAGCACCTGGCAGTCGCGCCAGCGCATCGGCGAACGGATGCCCAGGCCGATGGCTTTGGAGAAGGCTTCCTTGGCCGAGAAGCGGGTGGCCAGAAAGCGCAAACCGCGCGATGCAATGCGCGCGCGGCGCGCGGCGTAGACCTGCAACTCGGCAGCGCCGAGTACGCGTTCGGCAAAGCGGTTGTCACCACGGCGCGCCACGGTGGCTTCGATGCGGCGAATGTCGCAGATGTCGGTGCCGATGCCGACGATCATTTGTTCGTCGGCCCGGCGCCGGCTCGGGCCCAGTCCAGCGGCGGACGGTCGCGCTTGGCGGGCGGCTTGGCCCCCCCATCCGCCCCCGAACCGCGAACGATGCGCCCATAGGCTTGGACGGCGGCCACCAGACCGACTTCCAGCGCATCGGCCACCAATGCATGGCCGATCGAAACCTCCAGCACACCCGGCACTGCGTGCAGAAAGTCGACCAGGTTGTCCTGGTTCAGGTCGTGCCCGGCATTGACGCCCAAGCCATGCGTCTGTGCGGACTGGGCCGCAGCGGCAAAAGCCGCCAGGCTGCGCTGCACTGCATCGGGGTCGTCGGCGCGCCGGGCATGCGCGGCCGCATAGGGCTCCGTGTAGAGCTCGACCCGGTCGGCGCCCACCTGCTTGGCGAGCGCCATTGCGGCCGGGTCGGCGTCCATGAACAAGCTGACCCGCACCCCCAGGTCTTGCGCCTCGCGAATCAGCGGGCGCAGGCGGTCGCCATCGGCCGCCAGATCCCAGCCGTGGTCGGAGGTGAACTGGCCTTCGCTGTCGGGCACGAAGGTGCATTGCTGCGGCCGATGCCGGCGCACGAAATCCATCAGGTTCTGGAACGGGTTGCCTTCGATGTTGTAGTCGGCATCCGGCCACTGCTGCATCAGCTGCTGCAGCGCATCGACATCGTCGGCGCGGATGTGGCGCGCATCGGGCCGCGGGTGCACGGTGATGCCGTCGGCGCCGGCTTCCAGGCAAGCCTGAGCGGCCTTGCAGACATCCGGCAGGTTCAGATGCCGGGTGTTGCGCAGCAGCGCGATCTTGTTGATGTTGACCGACAGCGCGGTGCCGCTGCGGTGCGATCGGTCGGCTGCTGGGTCGGCGACAAGCGGGTTCATTCTCGGGTGGCTCCGGGTTGGGCCAAACGTTGCACGCCCTGCCAGACACGGCGCGTGCGCAAGGTGTCAGTGCCCAGATGATAGTGAAGCAGGTTGCGCAACGGTCCACGCAGCGCGGCGTTGTGCGGCGCGCAGACCAGCCTCAGCGGCGCCAGATCGCCCCCCGTCACCACCCGCTTCAGCGCCCGGTCGAAGGCGAGCCAGGCACTGGCCGGCGCCCCGCGGGCCTGTGCCACCAGACCGGCATCGGCATCCAGCGTGTAGGCTTGCTGCAGGTCCAGCGGCGCCGCTGTCAACGTGGCCACCGACAAGTCGGGCAGCCAGCCCAACTCGCGCAGCAGCACCAGCTCGAAAGCTCGCAATGCCGCCGGTTCGCTGTCGGTATCGGTCGCCAGCGCAGCCAACGTGTCGGCATAGGCGTCGAAGAGCAGCGGGTGTGGGTCCTGCCGCGGCAGCAGCTTCAACAACAGTTCATTGAGATAGAACCCCGAGAACATCGCCGCGGCGCCCAGCAGCGGCGCGCCACCGGCCCATTCGGCTCCCCGCAGGTTGTGGATCTCGGCCGACTCGTCAGCCGGCGCTTTGCCCAGCAGTGCATGCAGCGGCTGAAACGGCATCAGCACCGGGCGCAGCTGCGAAGTCGGCCGCTTGGCGCCTTTGGCAGCCACCACCAGACGACCCTGATCGCGGGTCAGCAGTTCGACGATCAGGCTGGTCTCGCTCCAGTCGTGGCGGTGCAGCACATACGACAGCAGCGGGCTGCGAGGCGGCGACAGACGCGCCGATGCGACGGGCCGCGGCTTGCGCCTTGCTGCAGGGCTGGCGGCCGTTGCTACAGACCCGACCTCATTCGTAGCCATAGCTGCGCAGGTGGGCCTCGTCGTCGGCCCAGCCCGATCGCACCTTGACCCACAGCTCCAGGAATACCTTGGCGTCCCAAAGCTTTTCCAGGTCCTGCCGCGCTTCGCTGCCAATGCGCTTCAGGCGCTCACCGCCATCGCCGATCACCATGCCCTTGTGGGCGTCACGCTCGACCACGATCGACGCGGCGATGCGGCGGAGCCTTCCTTCCTCTTCGAACTTGTCGATCACGACCGTGCAGCTGTAAGGCAATTCGTCGCCTGTGAGCCTGAACAGTTTCTCGCGCACGATCTCGGCCGCCAGGAAGCGCTCGCTTCGGTCGGTCAGCGCGTCTGCTTCGTAGAAGAAGGGCTGCTGCGGCAGATACGGCTCGACGATGCCCAGCAAGCGCTCGACCTCGGTCTCGCGCGTGGCCGACATCGGCACGAATTCGGCGAACGCATGGCGCTCTTGCATGGTCTTGAGCCACGGCAGCACATCGTTGCGGCGCGTCATCGCGTCGAGCTTGTTGGCCAGCAGCAGCACCGGCTTGCCTTGCATCGATTCGTTCTGCAGCAGCGACAGCACCTTCGCATCGGGCAGGCCGAAGCGCCCGGCTTCGACCACGAACAGCACCACGTCCACATCGGCCAGCGACGACAGAACGGTGCGGTTCAGGCTGCGGTTCATCGCCGCCTGGTGCTTGGTTTGAAAGCCGGGTGTGTCGACGAACACGAACTGCGTCGCCCCCACGGTGCGAATGCCGGTGATGCGGTGGCGGGTGGTTTGCGCCTTGTTGCTGGTGATGCTGATCTTCTGCCCCACCAGCGCATTCAGGAGCGTGCTCTTGCCGACGTTGGGCCGGCCGACGATGGCCACGAGCCCGCAACGCTGCGAGGCCGATTCCGCTGCGTCGGCAGAGGTGTCTACGTTGTCCGTCATGACTCGAGGGGGCTGCCCGGCCGGTCGCTGGCTTTCAGCGCTTCGATCATCCGCTGCGCGGCTTCCTGCTCGGCACTGCGTCGCGACCGCCCTTCGCCGCGCTCGGTCAAACCCAGCGCCGGCACCGCACATTCGACATCGAAGGTCTGCGCATGCGCCTGCCCCCGAGTGGCTGCGATCCGGTACGCCGGCACCGGCAGGCGCCGCGCCTGCAGCCATTCCTGCAGCTCGGTCTTGGCGTCCTTGCTCCAGTTGTCGACCTCGGTGGACTGGATGACCTCACCGAACAAGCGCTCGACCAACGCCTGCGCGGCGTCACATCCGCCGTCGCGAAACACCGCGCCGATCAAGGCTTCGACCGCATCTGCGAGGATCGACGGGCGCAGGGCACCGCCACCGCGCAACTCGCCATCGGACAATCGCAGCACATCGGGCAGGCCCAGCGCCAGACCGACTTTGTGCAGGGTGTCTTCTCGCACCAGGTGCGCACGAACGCGGGTCAGATCGCCCTCGTCGCTGCCGGAAAAGCGTTCGAACAAGAGACTGGACACACCCAGGCTCAACACCGCATCGCCGAGGAATTCGAGCCTTTCGTTGTGGTCGGAGCCGGAGCTGCGGTGGGTCAGCGCGCGCCGCAGCAACTCGGGCTGCGTGAAGCGATAGCCCACGCGCTGTTGCAATGCCTGCAGCGATTGCAGGTCAGGAGCCATGGGCGTCAGCCTTTGGTGCCCGTGGCGGCACTACTTCGACCGCCCTTCGTACTTGATCAGCACATAGACCGGACCGGCCAACGGGATCAGCTTGTCGTAGGCATAGCCGATCACGACGCGGTCGTTTTCCTTGGTCACCGCGAGATCGTTGCCTGTGATCGAACTGATCGAGTATTCGAGGTCGCGCTGCTTGTCGAAAGCCTGGCGCGCTTCGGCCACGGTCGACGGTTGCGCAGCCGCCACCTTCTCGACCGTGCGCTGGATCGTGTAGTACTCGTTGACGGTGGGCAACGTGCGCACCAGCAGGTAGCCGACAAAGCCGACCAGCAGCGCCCAGAACGCCAGACCGAACAGCGTCATTCCGCGCTGCAGCGAACGCGGGACACGGCGTGGACGGAGTGAACGGCTACCGGAACACGAATCGCGGGTAAGAGGCGTCATTTGAAGGGACCTATGCGGCCGAGGTTGCCGAAGTTCATCCAGACGAAGAAGGCCTTGCCGACGATGTTCTCGTCAGGGACAAATCCCCAATACCGTGAATCCATCGAGTTGTCTCGGTTGTCGCCCATCATGAAATAGTGACCTGCAGGCACCTTGCAGGTCAAGCCCTCGGGCACATCGCGGCAGTTCTCGGACATTTGCGCGCTGCGCAACGCCGACCCGTACGACACCCGACGCTGTTCGTTGACCCGAATCTGGTGCATGACGGGACCGAGTTTTTCGCTGTAGAGCGGCGCATAGCTCATGCTGTCGTCGTCGTAATGCTCGCCCTTGGCGAGCAACTCGACCGGCTGGCCGTTGATCACCAGGCGTTGGTTCAGATAGGACACCTCGTCACCCGGCAAGCCCACCACGCGCTTGATGTAGTCCTGGCGCGGGTCGACCGGGTAGCGGAACACCATCACATCGCCGCGCTCGACGGGGTTGTTGTCGATGATCTTCTTGTTCAGCACCGGCAGCCGCACACCGTAGTGGAACTTGTTGACGAGGATCAGGTCTCCGACCACCAGGGTCGGCACCATCGAGCCCGACGGAATCTTGAAGGGCTCGAACAGAAAAGAACGCAGCAGGAAAACGATCAGGATCACCGGGAACAAGCCGGCGGTCCAGTCGAGCCACCAGGGCTGCATCAAAAGCCGTTCGCGTGCCGGGGTCTCGTCCAGATCGACCTTGTCGATGCCCTGGCGCGTCAATTCGGCGCGGCGCGTGCCCGCTTGTTCGCTCAAACGCTCGGCTGCCGCCATGCGTTGCGGCTTGAAATAGAGCTTCTCGGCCAGCCAATAGACAAATGTCACCAGGGCCAGCATGAACAGCAGCAACGAGAAGTTGCCGGTCCAGTAGCCCAGGAACCAACCGCCCAGATAGACGACAAGGGCGCCATACAGCGCCGCGGTCAAAGTGCTCATGTGCTTGTGTTTTTTTTTCGGGGTCAGTCGTCGACTTGGAGGATCGCCAGGAATGCTTCCTGCGGCACCTCGACGGCACCGATCTGCTTCATGCGCTTCTTGCCGGCCTTTTGCTTTTCGAGCAGCTTCTTCTTGCGCGTGATGTCACCGCCATAACATTTTGCCAGCACGTTCTTGCGCAGTGCCTTGATGTTCTCGCGCGCGATGATGTTGGCGCCGATCGACGCCTGAATCGCCACGTCGTACATCTGGCGCGGAATCTGTTCGCGCATCTTGGCGGCCACGGCGCGCGCACGGTATTGGCTCTGCGCCCGGTGAACGATGATCGACAACGCGTCGACGCGGTCGCCGTTGATCATCAGGTCGACCTTGACGACATCGGCGGCCCGGTACTCCTTGAACTCGTAGTCCATGCTGGCATAACCGCGCGAGACGCTCTTCAACTTGTCGAAGAAGTCGAGCACGATCTCGGCCAGCGGCATTTCATAGGTCAGCTTCACCTGCCGACCGAGATAGGCCATGTTGATCTGGACCCCGCGCTTGACATTGGCCAGCGTCATCACCGGCCCGACGCTGTCTTGCGGCATGAACAGGTGCACGGTGACGATCGGCTCGCGGATTTCGCGGATGCGGCCCAGGTCCGGCATCTTGCTGGGGTTCTCGACCTGAAGCACGGTGTCGTCGTTGAGCACCACTTGGTAGACCACGCTCGGTGCGGTGGTGATGAGGTCTTGGTCGAACTCGCGTTCCAGCCGCTCCTGCACGATCTCCATGTGCAGCAAGCCGAGGAAGCCGCAACGGAAACCGAAGCCCAGCGCCTGGCTGACCTCGGGCTCGTAGCGCAAGCTGCTGTCGTTCAGCTTGAGCTTCTCCAGCGCGTCGCGCAGCTGCTCGTATTCGCTGGCCTCGGTCGGATACAGACCTGCAAAAACCTGCGGCTGGATTTCCTTGAAGCCGGGTAATGCCTCGGTGGCGGGACCTTTGTTGTTGGGCAGCTTCTTCTCGAGCGTCAATGTGTCGCCGACCTTGGCGGCTTGCAGCTCCTTGATGCCGCAAATGACGAAGCCGACCTCGCCGGCTCTGAGCACCTCGCGCGGCACCGTCTTGGGCGTGAACACACCCATCTGCTCGATGCCGTAGACCGTGTTGGTGGCCATCATGCGGATGCGCTCGCCTTTGCCGAGGCTGCCGTCGACCACCCGCACCAGCATCACCACGCCTACGTAGTTGTCGAACCAGCTGTCGATGATCATCGCCCGCGGCGGACCGTCGGGATCACCGCGCGGCGGCGGCATGCGCTCGATCACGGCTTCGATGATCTCGTCCAACCCCATGCCGGTTTTGGCCGAACACGGGATCGCATGGTCGGCATCGATGCCGATCACGTCTTCGATCTCTCTGCGCGCGTTGTCGGGGTCGGCTTGCGGCAGGTCCATCTTGTTCAACACCGGCACCACTTCGACACCCAGTTCGAGCGCGGTGTAGCAGTTCGCCACCGTTTGTGCTTCGACACCCTGCGAGGCATCGACCACCAGCAGCGCGCCTTCGCAAGCCGACAACGAGCGGCTCACCTCATAGGAGAAGTCGACATGGCCCGGGGTGTCGATCAGGTTCAGGTTGTAGACCTGGCCATCGCGCGCGGTGTAGCTCAACGCAGCGGTCTGGGCCTTGATGGTGATGCCGCGCTCGCGTTCGATGTCCATCGAGTCGAGCACTTGCGCTTCCATTTCGCGGTCGGACAAGCCACCGCAACGCTGGATGATGCGATCGGCCAGCGTGCTCTTGCCGTGGTCGATGTGGGCAATGATCGAAAAGTTGCGGATGTGCTTCATCACAGACAGATTGGGGTGACGGTTGATGAGCCCGAAGGCTGGCGCGATGGCGAACGGCGCATCGGGCCCGGTTCAGCTGGAACACACGGGAAACACACGGCGTG
Source organism: Burkholderiales bacterium (assembly GCA_038258365.1). GTDB lineage: Bacteria > Pseudomonadota > Gammaproteobacteria > Burkholderiales > Burkholderiaceae_C > Rubrivivax. The sequence continues at coordinate 22,717 of JBBSPW010000021.1, forward strand.
TGCGGGGACGACCACAGCGGAACGACCACAAAAAAAAGGCGCGCCCAAAAGGGTGACGCGCCTTCCAACAGATCGTTTGGCAACTGCTTGTTGGGAATTCATTGTAGGCCAAAGCATCGGCTGGAAGCCCGCGCCGTTGCTTGATTTCCGCCCGTTGCAGGGAGCCGACAGCGAAAATCTGTCAACAGGTTATCCACAGGTTGCGGTGCTGCAACACCGTGTCTCGGCGCTGACGCCGCCAGGTGTCCGCATGCCCGGTAGAGCCCGTCGGGATGCTGCGGAATTGAGCAGTGTTCGAGACCAGTCTCCACCGAGCCCATCACCAAGTAAGTGAATACTTACTTACTTTCATGCAGTCTGGCTGGTCTCTCAGTCTCACCATGCGGGAAGACCCACCGACCTGCTCGGATTCTTCCAGGCCGGAAGCCGCGGCCGCCGGCGTCAGCGGCCGCCCTTGATGACGATGAAGTTGGTCCAGTCGCCCCGCCGCACCAATACGCTGACCGCCTTGGCCTTGTCGATGCGCGAAGTGGCAGCGCTGAACTGCTTGCTGTCGGCCACCTGCACGTTGTCGATCGACAGGATGATGTCGCCTTCGCGCAAGCCGGCGCGTGCCGCCGCACCCTCCGCGGCATCGACCCGCACGCCGCCTTTGTCCAGCCCCATCTCCTGGCGCTGGGCATCGCCGATGTCGGACACGGTCAGGCCGAGCGCACTGCGAGCCGTGGGTGCGGGCTTCGATGAATCGCCAGCCGCTCGTTTGGCAGGCTTCTCGGCTTCGAACTCGGTCACAGTCACAGCGATGTCCTTGGTGCTGCCGCGCCTGAACACCTGCACCACCGATTTGTTGCCGGGCTTGGTGCCACCGACGATGCGCGGCAGGTCGCCCGACTTGTCGACCGCACGGCCGTCGACCTTGACGATGATGTCGCCGGCTTCGATGCCGGCCTTGTCGGCCGGACCGTCCTTCTCGACCCCCTGCACCAACGCACCGCGCGGCGTGCCCAGCCCGATCGACTCGGCCACTTCCTTGCCGACGGGGCCGATCTGCACACCGATGCGGCCGCGAACCACGCGCCCACCGCTGCGCAACTGGTCCGAGACGCGCTGCGCTTCGTCGATCGGGATCGCGAAGCTGATGCCCATGAAACCACCCGAGCGGCTGTAGATCTGCGAGTTGATGCCCACCACCTCGCCGCGCAGGTTCAACAGCGGCCCACCCGAGTTGCCGGGGTTGATGGCGACATCGGTCTGGATCAACGGCAGGAAGTCGCCGGTGTCGCGCTGCTTGGCGCTGACGATGCCTGCGGTGACGGTGTTGTCCAGCCCGAAAGGCGAGCCGATCGCCACCACCCACTCGCCGACCTTGAGCCGGTTGACATCGCCGATCTTCACGAACGGCAAGCCAGTGGCGTCGACCTTGACCACCGCCACGTCGGTGCGCTTGTCGACACCGATGATCTTGGCCTTGAGTTCGCGTTTGTCGGTCAGGGTGACGATGACCTCGTCGGCACCATCGACCACATGCGCATTGGTCATCACGAAGCCGTCGGCACTCAGGATGAAGCCCGATCCGACCCCGCGCTGCTGCGGCTCGTCCTCACCCCCGCGCCCGCCTCGACGCGGGTCGTTGCGGCCCGGCAACGGGATGCCGAAGCGGCGGAAGAACTCTTCGATGTTGGGGTCGATGTCGATGCCCGACGGCCCGCTGGCCGCGCGCCGCTCAGTGGTGCGGATGTTGACCACCGAAGGGCCGACGCGGTCGACCAGCTCGGTGAAATCGGGCAGCGAGACGATCGGTTGTTGGGTCTGGGTTTGGGTTTGGGTTTGCGCTTGGGCGACCAGCGGCAGCACTGCGGCGGTGGCCAGCACCCCTGCGGCAAGGGCACCCCGAAAGCTGAAAAACAGCGGCGATCGATTCGACATGGTCATGAGCGGTTCGTTCGAAAAATAGACATGGGGTTGAAATGGCCAGCGAGCCTGCAAGCTTCGGTCTGTCGCCTTCAGCGGCGCTGGCGAACCAGCGAATCACCGAAACGCATCAGAGTCGCGACCGGCACATCGCCGACCACCGTAACCCAGCGCTCGCCACGCCGCATCATGGCCGAGCTGGTGGCGCCGTGCCGGGCTTGCATCGGTTCACCATGCAAACCCGATTTGTAGGCTTCGACGAACACCGAGACATGGGTGAGCCCGTCGCTGAAAACCGCCTGCAGCACCCGCTCTTCGGGTGCCGCGGCATGCATGCCGCGGCGCACGCAGCCCGCCAGTCGAAAGCCGGGCACCGGATGCTCCAGCTCCCAGCCCTCGGCTTCCAGCGTGGTGCGGCTCTGCGGCTGCCGGTGCACCCGCCAGGCCGGCTGGCCACCGTCGGCAGCTGCTTTCACCGCGCTCGACGGGGCCGGACGTTGCAGCGCCTGCACCGCCTGAAGCATCTGCTGCGGCTGCGGCTTGACGCCGATCAGCACCTCGGAGAACGCAGTGGACTCCAGCACCGGCGTCGGTGCGCCCGATGCCAAGGCGGCGGCCGATGCAGGCGCCAGCACATCGGCACGCAACAGCAAGCCGGAAGCACGGTCGACCCACAAGCGCTGGGCGTAGCGCAGATCGTCGCGCGGTCGCAGCAGGATCACCACGGCGTCCCTGCCAGCCACGCGCGCCGATCCTTCGGCACGCAGGCTGTACTGCTCGAGGGCGACCGGATCGATCGATTGCGGCGTGGCCGACCAAGCTGCCAGCGTTTCGCGGGTTTCGACCACCGCCAACCGCGACTGCGGCCACAACGTGTGGACCGAGTTGTTGTGGCGCACGATGCGCTGCTGACGGCCGTCGAGTGCTTCGAGCTCCTCGTAGGTTTCGCCGCCGACCGCGTAGTGCGCCACCCGCGCGCTCGACATCGTGCCTTCGGCGCTGAACACGAGCGTGCCTTCGTAGTTGCCAAGGTTGGCCGCGCGGTGGATGCGGCTGAGCCAGGCGTGGGCGTCCTTGGGGCTGGCCGCATCGGCTGCGGCAGCCGGCGGCTCGCCAGCGGATGGGGTGTCAGCGGCACCGGCGGCACCTGCCCATGCAACCAACCACAGACCCCATGCGAACGACACAGCAACGTCGCGCGCCAGCGCGGGCCACCGCCGCGCGTGCGTCGTACGTTGCGTCCGTCGCATCAGCGCTCGGGCGGCTGTGACACGCGCGAGTCGACCCGGCGCAACCAGCCACCGGGTGTGGCGGCAGCCATGCCGCCAGCGGCTTGGTGGGCGCGCAGGTAGTCGTCCAGCCTCGGGTCGCGCACCAGCACCGGCAGCGGGCTGCGAGCCGCTTCGGCAGCAACCAAGGACGGCGATGGGTTCGCGACCGTGACCAGCGACTGCGCGCCAGACGCAGTCGACAGCACCGGCCGACCGGGCGCCGCGCGCTCGGCAATCGCCATCTGCGGTGCACCAGCGCCAACACCTCCACCGGCAGCGTCGGGTGCCGCGCTGCGCGTCGACACCAGGACACCGGTGACCATCACGAAGCCCGCTGCAGCCGCGACCGGCAACAGCCAGGGCTGGCGGCGCGCCGGCACCACGGCCGGCGCCAACACCACCGGCTCTTGAGCCAGGCGCTGCCGCAGCGCAGCCATGAATGACGCATCGTGCGCAGGGGTTGCAGCCAGTTCGTCGGAGCGCATGACATCACCGATCAGGTGATAAGCATGCCAGGTGCGCCGCGCCTCGGGGTCGTCGCGCCAACGGCTGCAGGCCCTGTCGGCCGCGTCCGTGTCGCCATCGGCCAAAGCCGACAGACAGGCTCGGTGGTCGTCGGGAATCGGTGCGTCCGTCGAGAATTCGGGGCGGGTGCTCATCGGGTCATGGCTCTCTGGGTTTCTGCCTCACCACCGTTCACCGCTGGCGGTGTCCAGCAACGGCCGCAAACGCGCAGCAATCGCTTCGCGGGCGCGGAAGATTCGGGACCGACCGGTACCGATGGGGCAATTCATGGCTTCGGCGATCTCTTCATAACTGAGCCCTTCGATCTCGCGCAGCGTGATCGCCTGGCGCAGATCTTCGGACAAGGCTTCGATCGCTGCGTTGACCGCAGCGCCGATCTCTTTCGTGGCCAGCAGGGCTTCGGGTGTCTCGCCGTCGGTTAGTTCATTCTCTGCGCGCGAAGTTTCCTCGCCATCCTCGGAAACGCTGCGCGCCGACTCGAAGACCAGCGGGTCGCGCTTCATGTCGCTGAGCGCCTTCTTGGCGGTGTTCACCGCGATCCGGTACAGCCAGGTGTAGAAGGCGCTGTCGCCCCGAAACTGCGGAATGGCCCGGTAGGCGCGGATGAAGCTTTCCTGGGCGATGTCCTGCACCAGATCGGTGTCGCGCACCATGCGCCCGATCAGCCTTTCGATGCGGCGCTGGTACTTGACCACCAGCATCTCGAAGGCCCGCACGTCGCCGCGCTTGACGCGCTCGACCAGCAGGGCATCGGCATCGCCGTCCGACATTCAGCCGAGGAACCGTGTGCCGTCGGAAGCCAGCCCGCTTGCCAGACCTTCGGCCGGCCGGTCTGCAAGTCCCGTTGCATCTGGCGCAGTTGAGAACAGCGCCGCGCGCAGATCGGCCCAGGCCACGCCGGCTTCGGCGGCGGCGATCGCCATCCAGCGTGACGCTCCGCCATCCGTTGGGCGCAAGCGCAGCAGCAGCCAGCCGTCCAGAACGATCATCACATCAGGCTCCACCGCCGTGTCCGCACCGCAGTGCCATTGCTGCCCATCCCAACGCAGCTCGGTTGCGACATCGGCCCACCCGCGTGACCGGGAGAGCCGGCGATGCAGCGTCGAAAGCAGCCGCCTTGCAATCCAGGCCGCTGCCAGGCCCACTGATAGCGCGGCAGGCGCCAAGCGCCACCCTTGCAGCGAATCGAGATGCGCCAGCCCCCAGGCCGCCAGCACCGTTGCCGCCAACGGCGGCAGCCCCAGGCAAGTCAAGTGCCAGGCACCGCCCCCGGTGCCCCGCACGCTGACCGGCGGTGCAGCCTGCACGGGGTCTCAAGCGCGCCGGAAAACCAGCGTCCCGTTGGTGCCACCGAAGCCGAAGTTGTTCTTCACCGCCACATCGATCTTCATCTGCCGTGCCTCGTTGGCACAGTAGTCCAGGTCGCACAGCGGATCGGGGTTGAAGAGGTTGATCGTCGGCGGCGCCACCTGGTGGTGCAACGACAGCACGGTGAACACCGATTCGACCCCGCCAGCGCCGCCCAACAGGTGCCCGGTCATCGACTTGGTGCTGCTGACCACCAGCTTCTTGGCATGCTCGCCGAAGGCCAGCTTGACAGCATTGGTTTCGTTCAGGTCACCGAGCGGCGTGCTGGTGCCATGGGCGTTGAGGTAGTCGACTTCGTCGGCGTTCAGCTTCGAGTTGCGCAGCGCCGCCCGCATCGAGCGCTTCGGGCCGTCGACGTTGGGCGCTGTCATGTGGTGGGCGTCGGCACCCATGCCGAAGCCCGCCAGCTCTGCGTAGATCTTCGCGCCACGCTGCCGGGCATGCTCGTATTCCTCCAGCACCAGCACGCCAGCGCCTTCGCCGAGCACGAAGCCGTCGCGGTCGCGGTCCCAGGGGCGCGAGGCGGTCTTGGGGTCGTCGTTGCGGGTCGAAAGCGCACGCGCGGCCGCAAAGCCACCGATGCCCAGCGGCGAGACCGTGCTTTCGGCCCCGCCGGCCACCATCACATCGGCATCGCCATACTCGATCAGTCGCCCGGCTTCACCGATGCAGTGGAGCCCGGTGGTGCAGGCGGTGACGATGGCCATGTTGGGGCCGGTGAAACCGTACTTGATCGAGACATGACCCGAGATCATGTTGATGATCGACGCCGGC
>JBBSPW010000022.1:0-28533 GCA_038258365.1 Burkholderiales bacterium
ACCGGCACGCTCGGATCCTTCAGCGTCAGGTGGGCAGGCTGGTTCTCTTCGTGGTTGGTGTTGCTGATGAAGACCGAGCTGAGCCGGTCGAAAGTCAGCTTGCCATCGGGCTTCGGGTAGTGGATGCGATCGACCTGCGAAGCCGCATGCAAACGCGTGTGGTCGGCGCTGTGGCGATGAAGGGTCCACGGCGGGCGCTTGATCCCCACCTTGGGCAGCAGCCATTGCTCGATGCCGGTCATCACGGTGCCCACCGTGTTGCCCTTCTTGAACCATTGCTTGAAGTTGCGGCTCTGCTGCAATTCGGTGTGCAACCAGCTGTGCTCGAAGGCAGCCGGGTAGGCGTCCAGCACATCGTTCGAACGCCCGGCCTGCAGCGCCGCGGCCGCGGCTTCTGCCGCCAGCATGCCGGTCTTGATCGCGGCATGGCTGCCCTTGATGCGGGCAGCATTGAGCGTGCCGGCTTCGCAACCCACCAGCGCCCCACCCGGGAACACCAGTTTCGGCAGGCTCAGCAAACCGCCGGCGGTGATGGCGCGAGCGCCATAGCCGATGCGCTTGCCGCCTTCGATGTGGGCGCGGATCGAGGGGTGGGTCTTCCAGCGCTGCATTTCTTCGAAGGGGCTGATCCAGGGGTTCTGGTAGTCGAGCCCGGTGACGAAACCCAACTCGACCTGGTTGTCCTGCAAGTGATAGAGAAAGCCGCCGCCGTAGGTGTATTCGTCCATCGGCCAGCCGGCGGTGTGCACGACCAAGCCGGGTTTCGCCCTGGCCGGGTCGATCTCCCACAACTCCTTTACCCCGAGCGCATAACTCTGCGGGTCGCGGCCCTTGTCCAGCTCGAAACGCTGGATCAGCAATTTGCCGAGGTTGCCGCGCGAGCCTTCGGCGAACACCGTGTACTTGCCGAGCAATTCCATGCCGAGCTGAAAACCTTCGTGCGGCTCGCCGTTCTTGCCCACGCCCAGGTTGCCGGTGGCCACGCCGCGCACCGATCCGTCATCGGCGTACAGCACTTCGGCTGCGGCAAAGCCGGGAAAGATCTCCACTCCCAGCGCTTCGGCCTGAGCCGCCATCCACTTCGTCAACGCACCGAGGCTGATGACGTAGTTGCCTTCGTTGTGGAAGCATCCGGGAACGAGCCAATCAGGCGTTTTGCGGGCGCTGGCTGCATCCAGGAACAGCACCTCGTCGCCGGTCACCGGTTGCAGCAGCGGCGCGCCATCGGCCTTCCAGTCGGGCAGCAATTCGGTCAGCGCTTGAGGGTCGAAGACATTGCCCGACAAAATGTGCGCGCCGGGTTCCGATCCTTTCTCCAGCACCACCACCGACAACTCGGCATTGATCTGCCGCAGGCGGATGGCAGTCGCAAGGCCGGCGGGGCCGGCGCCGACCACCACCACGTCGTATTCCATGCTTTCACGTGGGCCGTGCGTCGACAGTATTTCTGCAGGCGTCATGCGGGGATGCTCCTTCGTAGGAGCGGAATTCTAGGTGGGGGGTGTTGGCCCTTGCCGGGACTCACCCGGGCTCAGCGGCGCAACAGGACGGCCACGGTGGCGAAGCCGGCAACGGTCAGGGCCAGGGACCCTAGCAGATGGGTTGCCACAGTGGCCAGCGCCCAGCCGGTGCGATCGTTCTGCAGCGCCAGCACCACTTCTGCAGAGAAGGTCGAAAATGTTGTCAGCCCACCCAGGAAGCCGGTGACGATGAACAGCCGCCAGGCGGGAGACAGCTCAGGCGCCTGCAGGAAGCCCGCCAGCGCAAGGCCGATCAAGTAGCCGCCGATCAGGTTCGCCACCAGCGTGCCGGGCGGCAGGTTGGGGAACAGGTGGTTCAGCCCGGCGCTCAAGCCGTAGCGAAGCAGGGCGCCGAGGGCGGCACCGAGACTGACAGCAGCGAGGGCTTGCAGCATGTGGGGCCCGATTATCTCGGTGGTCTGCGCCGCTTCGCGCTCTGGCGGTCTTGCGGTGGCCTTGGGTACGATTCATTCCGATTGTCAGACCCCTCGACGCAAACAGGAGCGACCAAGATCATGTCAATGGATGTGGTGGACTACGAGATCAAGGGCGCCGAGATGCAGTTCGTCGAGATCGAACTCGACCCCGGCGAAGCAGCAGTGGGAGAAGCCGGCAGCATGTTCTACATGGACGCTGGCATCACCATGGACACGGTGTTCGGCGACGGCAGTGCTGCCCAAGCAGGCATCTTCGGCAAGCTGCTGGGCGCCGGCAAGCGGCTGGTGACGGGGGAGTCGCTCTTCACGACGGTCTACACCAATGCCGCACCCGGCAAACAACGCGTGGCCTTCGGTGCGCCGTATCCCGGCAAGATCCTGCCGATGGATCTGTCGCAGCTGGGCGGCACGCTGATCTGTCAGAAAGATGCCTTTCTCTGCGCCGCCCGCGGGGTGTCGCTGGGCATCGCACTGCAAAAGCGCATCTCCACCGGCTTCTTCGGTGGCGAGGGCTTCATCATGCAGAAGCTGGAAGGCAACGGCCTGGCTTTCGTGCATGCCGGCGGCACGGTGGTGGCGCGAGAGTTGCGGGCCGGTGAAGTGCTGTTGGTCGACACCGGCTGCGTGGTGGCCTACACGCCCAGCGTCGATTTCGAGATCCAGTATGTCGGCAAGATCAAGACCGCGCTCTTCGGCGGCGAGGGTCTGTTCTACGCCAAGCTCAGCGGCCCGGGCACGATCTGGCTGCAAAGCCTGCCGTTCTCGCGCCTCGCTTCACGGGTCTTTGCGGCCGCGCCGCAGCGCGGGGGCTCGCGGGGCGAAAGTTCGCTCGGCGGGCTGGCCATCGGCGGCGGTCTGCTCGGAGGCATCCTGGGTGGCGACAACGACAACTAGCGGCTGCATCCGCGTCGCCTTGTGCGGGGTCGCGGTGCTGCTGGCAGCCACCGCCCAGGCCGCGCCCGAGGTGCAACTCGAAGCACTGACTTCGACCGAGTTGCGCGACCGCATCGCTGCCGGCACCACCACCGTGCTGATCCCGATCGGCGGCACCGAGCAGAACGGGCCGCACATGGTGCTGGGCAAGCACAACGTTCGCGTTCGCGTGCTCGCAGGCCGCATCGCCGAGCGGCTCGGCGATGCGGTGGTGGCGCCGGTGCTGGCCTATGTGCCCGAAGGCAGCATCGACCCGCCGTCCCAGCACATGCGTTGGGCGGGCACGGTCTCGATCCCCGAGCCGGTGTTCGAGGCCACGCTGGTCGCAGCGGTCCTGAGCCTTCGAAGCCATGGCCTGTGCGACGCTTATTTTCTGGGCGACCACGGCGGCTATCGCGCCAGTCTGGATCGCGCTGCGGCCGCGCTCAACCGCGCGGCGAAGCCGCCGGCAGGGGGAGGTCCGGCCTGCAGAGCGCATCCATTGCCCGAGTACTATCGCGCCGCATCGGCTGATTTCGGTGCGCGGCTGCGCAGCGAGGGCCACAGCGCAGCCGAAATCGGCGTTCATGCCGGTCTTGCCGACACCTCGCTGGCAATGGCCATCGACCCATCGCTGGTGCGGCAGGCGGGGTTGGTCGGAGCACAAACCAGTGGCAACGGCGTGACGGGCGACCCGCGCCGCGCCACCGCTGCCATCGGCAACCCCGGCATCGAGCACATCGTCGATGCGTCTGTGACGGCCATTCGGGCTGTTCGCGCCACCCGGGGCATCCGCGCCATCCCCGCTGCTGGAGCGAATCGATCGACCCGCTGAATGTTTTTCTGCACTGGACTCCGTGATGAAACACCCCCTGCGCCACACCCTGTCCCTGATCGCCATCTGTGCTGTCGGCGGCGTCGCCGCATGGGTGCTGCGTGCCCAAGCTGCACCTGCCGAGGCGCCCGCATCGGCCCCCGCATCGGTAAACACGATGGCCCCCGCCATGCCCGGCATGCCGCCGATCCCCGACCCCCGCAACCTTTACAGCGAAACCGGCGCCGGCCGCATCAGCCCGGCCATTGCGGGTGACCTGAACCGCATCTATGTGCCCAACCTGCGATCGAACGATGTCTATGTGATCGATCCGCAGGCGATGAAAGTGGTCGACCGATTCAAAGTCGGCATCGGCCCTCAACACATCGTGCCGGCCTGGGACCTGTCGACGCTGTGGGTCACCAACAACGCCGAAGGCCGCACCGATGGCAGCCTGACCCCGATCGACCCCAAGACCGGCAAGCCGGGCACGGCGATCCCGGTCGACGACCCCTACAACATGTACTACACGCCAGACGGCAAGTCGGCGATCGTGGTGGCCGAAGCGCGCAAGCGGCTCGACTTTCGCGACCCGAAGACGATGGCGCTGCAATACTCGATCGACACCCCTGGCTGCCCCGGCATCAACCATGCCGATTTCGCGATCGATGGGCGCTTCGCGATCTTCACCTGCGAGTTCTCGGGCACGCTGGCCAAGATCGATCTGGTCGACCGCAAGGTGACGGCCTACCTGAAGCTGAGCATGCCGCCGGTGCGCTTCAAGGACGTGACGGGTGCGACCGCCGACCTCAAGGCGGGTGTCTGGGAGCCGGGTCCGACCGAGATCTGCACCGCCACCAAGGGCATGCCGCAAGACATCCGCGCGTCGCCCGATGGCAAGCGTTTCTACATCGCCGACATGCATGCCGACGGCGTGCACATCGTCGACGCGGCCAGCTTCACCAAGGTGGGCTTCATCCCCACCGGGGTCGGTGCACACGGCCTGTACCCGAGTCGCGATGGCAAGCGCCTGTATGTGGCCAACCGCGGCTCGCACAAGATCCACGGCAAGCGGCTGGGCAACGGCGGGGTGGTGGTGATCGACTTCGCCACCGAAAGAGCGGTGCAACGCTGGCCGGTGCCGGGCGGTGGCAGCCCTGACATGGGCAATGTCAGCGCCGACGGCAAGTACCTGTGGCTGGCCGCGCGCTACGACGATGTGGTGTACCGCTTCGACACCACCGACGGCAGCATCAAACAGATCAAGGTCGGCGCCGAGCCGCATGGCTTGACCGTTTGGCCGCAGCCGGGTCGCTATTCGCTGGGTCACACCGGCAACCTGCGGTGAGCCTGACTTGCGCGCGCAGATGAACGCGATCCTCGATTCGTTCTGGCGCGCTGCGGCGTACTGCCTGCACCCGCGGGTGATCGTCTGGTCGCTGCTGCCCCTGCTGTTGGCGGGTGGCCTGGTGGCATTGCTGGGCTATGCCTATTGGGAAGGCACGGTCGCGGCCGTGCGCGGCACGATGGAATCCTGGTCGCTGACCGATGCGCTGCTGCGCTGGCTGGACTCGATCGGCGCACAGCAGTTGCGGGCCTTGCTGGCGCCGCTGATCGTCGTGGCGCTGTCGGTGCCGGTGGTGATCCTGGCCACACTCCTGATGGTGGCGCTGGTGGTCACACCGGCGATCGTGCGGCTGGTGGCCAAGCGGCGGTTCCCCGATCTGCAGAAGCACCGCGGTGCGCCCTGGTGGCTCGGGCTGCTGTGGTCGCTGGCCTGCACCGCGGCGGCGGTGGTTGCGCTGCTGCTGAGCGTGCCGCTGTGGCTGATTCCGCCGCTGTGGTTGCTGCTGCCACCGCTGATCTGGGGCTGGTTGACCTACCGCGTGTTTGCTTTCGATGTGCTGGCCGAACATGCCAGTGCCGACGAGCGGCGGCGGCTGCTTGTCAAACACCGCCTGCCGCTGCTGGGCATCGGCATCGTCTGCGGCTATCTCGGTGCACTGCCCGGCCTGCTGTGGGCCTTCAGCGCGTTGACCCTGATCTTTGCGCCGGTGCTGGCGCTGGTCTCGGTGTGGCTGTACACGCTGGTGTTCGCCTTCGCGGCTTGCTGGTTCGCCCATTACGCATTGGCAGCGCTGCAGCAGTTGCGCTTGTCGCAGCCCCCGATCGGCGCCGACCTGCCGCCGCCGACATTGGCGCCTCAATCCAACCCGCCATTGCCACCTCCACCTTCGACGCCTGCGCTGACCCCATGAACATCGGACTCATCATCGTCGGCGACGAAATCCTCTCCGGCAAGCGGCAGGACAAGCACCTGGCCAAGGTCATCGAGTTGCTGACCGCTCGCGGCATGTCACTGGCCTGGGCCCGCTATGCCGGCGACGACCGCCCGGCCATCACCGCTGCATTGCGCGACGCCTTCGCCAGCGGCGACCTGGTGTTCTGCTGCGGCGGCATCGGCGCCACCCCGGACGACCACACGCGGCAGAGCGCGGCCGCTGCGCTCGACACCGAGCTCGAGTTGCATCCCGAAGCGCGAGCCTTGATCCTGCAGCGCATCCAGGAAACCGCGGCCGAGCAGGGCAAGCCCTTCGAGCCCGACCGCCCCGACAACCTGCACCGCCTGAACATGGGCATGTTTCCGGCTGGCTGCAGCCTGATCCAGAACCCCTACAACCGCATCCCCGGCTTCAGCGTCGGCGATGTGCACTTCGTGCCCGGGTTCCCGGTGATGGCCTGGCCGATGATCGAATCGGTGCTGGACGCGCGCTACGCCCACCTGCAGGGCGGCACTCGCAGCATCGAACGTTCGGTGATCGTCTTCGGTGCGATGGAAGCGAGCCTGACACCGATGATGGAAGCGCTGGAAGCGCGCTTTGCCGGTGTCAAGGTGTTCAGCCTGCCGAGCGTCGACCATCCGGAGTTCGGCCGCCACATCGAACTCGGCGTCAAGGGACTCGTCGATCCGGCCGAAGCCTATGCCGAACTCAAAGCGGGCTTGCTCGCCGTTGGCGCCGAGTTGGGTCCCGAATTGGTGCGTCCGTAGTGCACCGATTCGAGACATGGGATGCAACTTGGTGCACTCGGCGCCGGAAGCTCCCATTCAGCCAGACGGTCAGCCCGGGCAGGCGCATGCGGTTGGCCGGCATGCTTTCTGCTAAAAAGCCTCGGTTGTTGGGGTCTTGCCCGGCTTTGCCGACCGCGCCCCGCCGACCCCGAATCCCAAACCAAATGCCCCGCAGGAGAGACCCCCATGGCCAGTAAAACCGTTGCCGATGTGATGAAGATGGTGAAAGACAACGAGATCAAGTTCGTTGACTTCCGCTTCACCGACACCCGCGGCAAGGAACAGCACGTGACCGTGCCGGTGTCCCATTTCGACGAAGGCAAGTTCAGTGACGGCCATGCCTTCGACGGCTCGTCGATCGCCGGCTGGAAGGGCATCGAAGCCAGCGACATGCTGTTGATGCCCGACCCCGCCACCGCCAACATCGACCCGTTCTACGAAGAGCCCACGGTCTTCATGAGTTGCGATGTGCTGGAGCCGGGCGATGGCAAGCCTTACGAGCGCGACCCGCGCAGCCTTGCGAAGCGCGCCGAGGCGTACCTGAAGAGCAGCGGCATCGGCGACGCCGCCTACTTCGGCCCCGAGCCCGAGTTCTTCATCTTCGACCAGGTGCAGTGGAACATCGACATGGGCGGCTGCTCGTTCAAGATCGGCTCCGAAGAAGCGCCTTGGTCTTCTGGCTCCAAGTTCGAAGGCGGCAACATGGGCCATCGCCCGGCCATCAAGGGCGGCTATTTTCCGGTGCCGCCGGTCGACAGTTTTCAGGACATGCGCAGCGAGATGTGCCTGATCCTGGAGTCGCTTGGCATCCCGGTCGAGGTGCACCACCACGAGGTGGCGGGTCCGGGCCAGAACGAGATCGGCACCAAGTTCAGCACCCTGGTGCAGCGCGCCGATTGGCTGCAGATGCAGAAGTACGTGATCCACAACGTGGCGCATGCCTACGGCAAAACCGCCACATTCATGCCCAAGCCCGTGGTCGGCGACAACGGCAGCGGCATGCATGTGCACCAGTCGGTCTGGAAGGGCGGTACCAACCTGTTCGCCGGTGACGGCTATGCCGGGCTGTCGGACTTCGCCCTCTTCTACATCGGCGGCATCATCAAGCACGCCCGGGCACTGAATGCCATCACCAACCCGGGCACCAACAGCTACAAGCGTTTGGTGCCGGGCTTCGAGGCCCCGGTGAAGCTGGCCTATTCGGCCAAGAACCGCTCGGCGTCGATCCGCATTCCCTACGTGGCGAGTCCCAAGGGTCGCCGCATCGAGGCCCGATTCCCCGATCCGTTGTGCAACCCCTACCTCGCCTTCTCGGCGCTGCTGATGGCCGGACTGGACGGGGTCGAGAACAAGATCCATCCCGGAGAGGCTGCCACCAAGGATCTCTACCACCTGCCACCGGAAGAGAACGCCAAGATCCCCACGGTCTGCCACAGCCTGGATCAGGCGCTGGACTGCCTGGACGCCGACCGCGCCTTCCTGACCAAGGGCGGCGTCTTCACCGACAGCTACATCGACGCCTACATCGAGCTGAAGATGGGCGAGGTCACGCGCATGCGCATGGCCACCCACCCGCTCGAGTTCGAGATGTACTACTCGCTGTAGGTGTGCAGTTGGACAGGGCGGCGCATTCGACGGCTCCGTTCAGTGGCGCGGAAAAGCGGGCTTCGAAGCCCGCTTTTTCGCTTCCGGCAGCAGGCGCTGCTGCCCAGAGGGCTGCGCGACAATCGACGGATGCTCAACGAAGACCGCCTCCGTTCATCCGTTGCCGCTGCTGCTGTGCTCGGCGCGGTTTTTGCGCTGCCTGTTGTCGCCCAGCCTGCCGACAAACCGGTCTATCGCTGCCCCGGCCCGCCGGTGCTCTACACCGATGCGATTTCGGCAGCCGAAGCCAAGTCGCGCGACTGCCGCACGATCGAAGGCGCGACGGTGACGATCGTGCCGGCACCGCGCACCCGGGTGGTGTCCACGCCATCGCCGGGCACCGGCACGGCAGCTGCGTCCTCGGCAGCCCGCAGCGGTGCCGACAGCAGGATCGACCCGGCCGAGCAGCGCGCCCGCGACAGCGATGCGCGCCGCATCCTCGGCGACGAGTTGAGGCGAGAAGAAGAACGGCTGGCCGAGATCCGGCGCGAATTCAACGACGGTCAACCCGAGCGCCAGGGCAACGAGCGCAATTACCAGAAGTATTTGGATCGCGTGGCCGATCTGAAATCGTCGCTGGCCCGCAAGGAATCCGATGTGGCGGCGATCCGGCGCGAGCTGTCGAAACTGCCCCAGTGAGTCGCAAGTGAGCCGGCCATGAAGCCGCGCGGGCCGATGTCGAGCGCCCACGGATGACCCCCCCGCCAGAGCTCGCCGACTTCGAGCCATTCGATCTGCTGGCCACGATGGTGGCGCTGGTGACAGCCGAAGGCCGTTGCCTGCAGGCCAACTCGGCGCTCGAGAACACCCTGGGTGTCTCGCGCCGCGCGCTGCGACGCGGCAGCGTGCTGGACTGGGTGGCCGAGCCGGCACAGCTGGCAGAAACGCTGCGCCTGGTGGCCTGCAACGAAGTTGCCACCAGCCGCTTCGATGCCCACATGAAGCGGCTGCCGGTGGGCATTGCCGACCTTCCGGTGCATGTGATCGTCAGCCAGACCGAAACCTCGCAGCGCGTGTTGGTGGAGATGATCGAGATCGCCCAGCAGGCCCGGCTCGACCGCGAGGAACGCTCCCACGACCTGGCTCAAGCCAACAAGGAGCTGGTGCGCAACCTGGCGCACGAGATCAAGAACCCCTTGGGAGGTATTCGTGGCGCGGCGCAGTTGCTGGAGCTGGAAGTGGGGCGGATGCCCGCCGAGGACCGCAGCGACGACCCATTTGACGACCCAGGCAGCACCAGCAGCAACCTTCGCAGCGAACCCCGCGTCCGCCCCGCAGTGCTGGGTCCGCGTGAGCTGAGCGAGTACACCCGCGTCATCATCCAGGAAGCCGACCGCCTGCAGATGCTGGTCGATCGGCTCTTGGCCCCGCACCGCCGACCGCAGGTGGTGGCCGATGTCAACATCCACGAGGTCTGCGAACGCGTGCGGGCGCTGATCCTGGCCGAATTCCCACGTGGCTTGCAGGTGGCGCGTGACTACGACATCTCGATCCCCGAGTTCCGCGGCGACCGCGAGCAGTTGATCCAGGCGGTGTTGAACATCGCCCACAACGCCACACACGCACTGGTCGAGCGCATCCACAGCGGCGATGCGCGGGTGGTGCTGCGCACGCGGGTGGCGCGGCAAGCCACCTTCGGACGCCAACGGTTCCGGCTGGCACTGGAATTGCATATCGAAGACAACGGGCCGGGTGTGCCCGAGGACGTTCGCGACCGCATCTTCAGCCCGCTGGTGACGGGCCGGGTCGGCGGATCGGGTCTCGGGCTGACATTGGCGCAAACCTTCGTGCAGCAGCACCACGGCACGATCGAATGCGACAGCCTGCCCGGACGCACTGTCTTCAAGATCCTGATCCCCTTGCCTTGATGCGATCGACTGCCGATGCCCCCGATGCCTGCCTTCCGCGTGGTTCCTGAATGAGCGTCGAATGAAGCCCATCTGGGTGGTCGACGACGATCAATCGATCCGCTTCGTGCTGGAAAAGGCACTGGCGCGAGAACAGTTCGTGGTGCGCACCTTCGCCAGTCCCAAGGAGGTCCTGAAGGCGCTGGAAGACGACGCGCCGCAGGTGCTCGTCAGCGACATCCGCATGCCCGGTGGCAGCGGCATCGAGTTGCTGGCCCAAGTCAAGGCACGTCACCCTGGCTTGCCGGTGATCATCATGACCGCGTTCTCGGACCTGGACAGCGCAGTCTCGGCGTTTCAGGGCGGCGCTTTCGAGTACTTGCCGAAGCCATTCGATGTGCACGCCGCGGTCGATCTGATCCGGCGCGCGGTGCAAGAGAGCCTGCGTGAAGCGGTGACCGAATCGGCACCGCCGCAAGCCCCCGAGATGCTGGGCCAGGCGCCGGCGATGCAGGATGTGTTTCGCGCCATCGGCCGCTTGAGCCAAAGCCAGGTCACGGTGCTGATCACCGGCGAGAGCGGCACCGGAAAAGAGCTTGTGGCCGGCGCGCTGCACAAGCACAGCCCGCGCGCCAAGGGACCGTTCATCGCCATCAACACCGCGGCGATCCCGAAGGACCTGCTGGAGTCCGAATTGTTCGGCCACGAACGCGGCGCGTTCACCGGCGCCCAGGCCACGCGCCGCGGCCGCTTCGAGCAAGCCGACGGCGGCACGCTGTTCCTGGACGAAATCGGTGACATGCCTTTCGATCTGCAAACGCGGCTGTTGCGGGTGCTGTCTGACGGGCAGTTCTACCGGGTCGGTGGCCACCAGCCTCAAAAGTCCAATGTGCGCGTGATTGCGGCCACCCACCAGAACCTCGAAGAGCGGGTGCGCCAGGGCAGCTTTCGTGAAGACCTGTTCCACCGCCTGAATGTGATCCGGCTGCGGCTGCCGGCGTTGCGCGAGCGCGCCGACGATATTCCGATGCTGACGCGTTTCTTTCTCGGCAAGAGCGCGCGCGAGTTGGGCGTGGATGCCAAGCGCATCACCGAATCGGCGCTGGCCCGGCTGGCGGTGTTCAGCTTTCCCGGCAACGTGCGGCAATTGGAGAACCTCTGCCACTGGTTGACGGTGATGGCACCGGCCCAGGTGGTGGAGCCCAAAGACCTGCCGCCCGAGCTGATGGCGTCTGCGCCGGCGCAGGGCGGGCAGGCAGCGCCCGGTACCGCGTGGCCGTCAACGGCTTCGGTCACACCGGCTGCGGTGCGGTCGGCGGATCCGTTGGCGCCACTCGCGGCGCTGGGTGGCGAAGCCGAACGACAGCAACCGGGGTTGACAGTGGACGGCGCTGGCGCAGCGCTGCTTGAGAGCATGCCGCCCTCCCATTCGCAGCCGCAGCCGCAGCCACCAGCGCCCAGCCCCTGGCTGCTCGATCTGGAAGACGAAGCCCGGCGACGGCTCGACAGCGGCGAGCCTGCGGTGTGGGACGTGCTGACGAAGCAATTCGAGGGCTGCCTGATCCATGCCGCTTTGGAGCTGACGCGCGGGCGCCGCATCGAGGCTGCGCAGCGGCTGGGCATCGGGCGCAACACCATCACCCGCAAAATCCAGGAACTCGGGCTCGACGACTGACATCCACCTTGCGTTGACGTCGAGTTGAGGGCGGCGGCGCCGGGCCGATCAACCTTCTCCACCGCGGGCATCTGCAATGAGTCGACTTTTTACCCCCTGGCAGCTCGGCGAGCTGGAGCTGCCGAACCGCATCGTGGTGGCGCCGATGTGCCAGTACTCGGCCGATGACGGCACGCCGGGCGACTGGCACTTGCTGCATCTGGGCATGCTGGCACTGTCCGGTGCCGGGCTCTTGATGCTGGAAGCCACGGCGGTGTCGCGCGAAGGGCGCATCTCGGAACGCGACCTGGGGCTGTACCGCAACCCCAACGAATCGGCGCTCAAACGCATCCTCGGCCTGTTGCGAGAACAGTCCGAGATCGCCATCGGTATCCAGTTGAGCCATGCGGGCCGCAAGGGCTCCAGTCGGGTGCCCTGGGAAGGCGGTCAGCAAATCGGCCCCGAGGACGATGGCGGCTGGAAGACCGAAGCGCCGTCACCGATTCCGCATACGGCAGGCGAGGACGAGCCGCTGGAGCTGGACGAGGAAGGGCTGGAGCGGGTGCGCGAAGATTTCGTCGAGTCGGCACGGCGCGCGACGCGGCTGGCGCTGGACGGCATCGAGCTGCATATGGCGCATGGCTACCTGCTGCACCAGTTCCTGTCGCCGCTGTCGAACCAGCGCGGTGACGACTTCGGCGGCAGCCTGGACAACCGCATGCGATTCCCGCTGGAAGTGTTCGACGCGGTGCGGGCGACCTTCTCTCCCAAGCGACCGGTGTGGGTTCGCATCTCGGCCACCGACTGGGTCGAAGGCGGCTGGGATGTGGACAGTGCGGTGGAACTCGCCAAGGCGCTGAAGGCGCGAGGCTGTGCTGCGATCCATGTCAGCAGCGGCGGCATCTCGTCGGCGCAGAAGATCGAATTGGCGCCCGGCTACCAGGTGGCATTCGCCGAACGCATCCGCGCCGAGGCGCAGATCCCGACGATCGCTGTCGGCCTGATCACCGAGCCGGAACAAGCCGAGGCGATCATCGAAGCGGGCCAGGCCGATGCGGTGGCGCTGGCGCGCGGCATGTTGTGGAACCCGCGCTGGCCCTGGCATGCGGCAGCGGCATTGGGTGGGCAGGTGGTGGCGCCGAAGCCCTATTGGCGGTCGCAGCCGCGCGGGCATGAAGGGCTGTTCATCGGGGGGCAGAACAGGCAACGCTGAATGTCGGGCCATTCGACCCGGTCGATCAGGTCGAACGGCGTGCCGTATCGGCGACCACACTGCAGCCTTCGATTCGCCAGGAGCCGTCGGGCTGGCGCGCCAAGCGGTAGCTGGCCAGCCACAGGCGACCGTCGGGGTCGCGCAGCTGAACCTGCTGCAGCACGCCCAGCCCTTCTGGCAGCGGCACGAAGAACACCGCTGCTGCGGGGCGGATCACCATCGGATAGCCCTGCTGCACCAGCGCCATGAAGTTCTGGGCGTTGCCGAACTGGCGGCGCAGGGCCGGGGTGGCATAGCCGAAGGCGCGTTCGGCGTCGTCGTCGGCCATCGCGGCCAGCTGGGCTTCGACCGTGGCTTTCACGGACAGCGCATCCGCGGGTGACAGCGAGAGTTGCGGCGCTTGTGCCAGCCGCTGCGGCGCCTGCGCCCCGGCGGCTTGCGCGGGTGCCGTCAGGGTGATTCCGGTCATCGCCATCGCCATCGCCACCCGCATCAAGACACCTTGCGTGGGCTTCATTCGATCTCCGCCCAGACGGGCGCGTGGTCACTCGGGCGTTCGTTCTTGCGCGGCAGCTTGTCGATGGTGCAGGACCGCACCCGCGGCTTGAGCGCGTCACTGACCAGGATGTGGTCGATGCGCAGACCCTGGTTCTTGCGGAAGGCCAGCATGCGGTAATCCCACCACGACCACAGCTTCGGTGCTTGCTCGAAGAGCCTGAAAGCGTCGTGCAGCCCCAGGTCGAGCAGCCCCTGGAAGTGCGCTCTTTCCTCGACTGTGCACAGCACCTGTCCGGCCCACGCGGCGGGGTCGTGCACATCGCGGTCTTCGGGAGCGATGTTGTAGTCGCCCATCAGCACCAGTTGCGGGTGCGCTTGCAACTCCGTCTGCAGCCAGTCGCGCAAGGCGGCAAGCCAGGCCAGCTTGTAGGGAAACTTGTCGCTGTCCACCGATTGCCCGTTGGGCATGTAGGCGCCGACCACCCGCACCCCGTTGGCAGTGGCGGTGATGACACGGGCCTGCGGGTCGTCGTGGCCGGGGATGTTGAAGACGATCTCGGTGGCCGGGCTGCGGCTCAGCAGTGCGACGCCGTTGTAGGTTTTCTGGCCGAAGCACTGCACGGCATAGCCGGCGGCTTCGATCTGCTCGCGCGGGAACTTGTCGTCGGTGAGTTTGGTCTCCTGCAGCACCAACACGTCGACCGGATTCGCGGCGAGCCAATCGAGCACCTGGGGCAGGCGCACGGCAAGCGAATTGATGTTCCAGGTGGCGAATTTCAATTCGGTTTCAGTCGGTTGACATGTAGGAGGTGAAGCTGGCGCAGTACCCAGGTCGACCGCGACAGCGCCAGAACACGGCGTGACTGTAGCTTCTACGAGGTTGCGAAGGCGGGTGCAGATCTGATCGGCGTTGCACTCCTGCGGCGGCAACAGGGTCTGACCCGATCGAGCCCGGTTCCGGCTCAGGCGGCAAGCGCTTTGCGCGGGCCTTCGCGGGATGCATCGTCCGAGAAGTTCCGGCCCCGTGCCGTGCCGTGTGCTGTGCGGTGCACCCACCCCACTTCGGCCGACTTCCCACTGCCCGCACACCCTGAGCGTGGGGGTGGGTCGACACGGGCTCGAAATCTGCGCACTCCGCACGCGCTGCCCTGCTTCTCTGATGAGAGCCTCGCTGCCGAGCCCTCACTTCGCTGAACCGCAGCGGACTCGATCACCACTTCCGGAAAGACAATCTATGAACACGACCCTGAGACTGCCTGGTGCCGTTGCGCTGGTGGCTGCGTTGATGGCCATCGCACCGGCTGCGCATGCCGACGTGCTGTTCGACAGCACCACTTTCACAAGCATCAACGACGGCACGTCATCGAAGCCGGCCAATGCGGGAGTCGGGCAAACACTTGCGTTTTCAGTGGCTCCCAGAGCCATCGGCAGCTTCGGTTTTATGCTCACTGCCAGCGCCGACACCACTTTCAAATTCTTGATCTACCTCGGCAAGGATCACAAACTGTTCGAAATCAACCGCACGGCCACCACTGCGCTCGACCACACCTTGTTCTTGTCGCCGGAGTTCAATTTCGTCATACCGGACATCAACCAGTACACCTTCGCGGTCGTCGCGGACAAGGCCTTCTCGTTCGACTACGACACCCAGAGCCCGACGTTGACACAGAACGGCATCACCGAGATTGGCGGACAGAACGCCAATTACGTTGGCTTCGCCAATCCGCTGTTCGACCGCAACGGGCTGGCCGAGATCAAGATGGTGCTGAACAGCCCGGCGGCATTGGTGCCCGAAACATCCACGGTGGCGCTGTTCGGCATGGGACTGTTGGCGGTAGCAGGGGCGGTTCGCAAACGGGCCTGACGCGCCGCACTGCTCTGCCAGGCGCTGCGGGGGTGTCCACACTGGTGCCGATCAGTTCGTCAAATTGACGTCTTGCGTGGGCGAAGCAATGCGCTGCGCTGCGGTGCGCTGCGAGACCCACGCCGATCCAGCGCGCGGGCCACGGCCCGCGTCTTGGACGCACACCGGCGTGCCGCTCCACGCCGCCGGCTCGGTCAGCGACGCCCCCGGTGCTGGATGTGCTGCGGCACCGCACCACCGCGCCACTGGCGAAACGCAGCGGATGGCGGACTGCCGCGCGGGGCGAGGCGCCACGCAGCACACCACACGCCCTGCAACGGCTGAGGGTCAGGACTGAATCGCAGCGGGCCGCAGTTCCATGAGGGCTTGCCGCACCACCGCGCTGCCTGCGCTCAGCGCCAACACCCCCATTACCGCTGCCACCGCCAGGTCCGGCCATGCGCTGGCGGTGCCGAACACGCCCAGCGCGGCGGCCATCACCGCCAGATTGCCGATGGCGTCGTTGCGGCTGCACAGCCACACCGAGCGCATGTTGGCATCGCCTTCTCGCCATGCGTACAGCATGACGGCAACGGCCACATTGGCCACCAGTGCGAGGCCGCCGATCAGCCCCATCGTCAGCGGCTCGGGCACCGTGCCAGCGGCCATGTTCCAGGCCGCCTTGCCGAGCACGAAGATGCCGAAGGCGCCCATCGTCAGACCCTTGAACAGGGCGGCCCGCGCGCGCCAGGTCAGTGCCATGCCCAGCACCACCAAAGAGATGCCGTAGTTGGCGGCGTCACCAAAGAAGTCGACCGCATCCGCGAGCAGTGACACCGAACCGGACTGCAAGCCCCCGCCGAGTTCGACCACGAACATGGCCAGGTTGACGAACAGCGCAATCCACAGCACCCGCCGGTAGCGCGGGTCGTGGGCAGCGGCGGGTGGGGTGCAGCCGTGGCTGTGGCAGGCGTCGCTCATGCGTGCGGTCCTTGAAGTCGGTGTCGATGTCGCCATTCAAAACCCTGTAGTCCCTACAGAGTCAAGTGCCTGCGCTCGAAAACCGCTTCCCGCGCTGCAGATCGACGGCAGTGAGCGGCCGGCGCTCAGCGCTGACCGCGCTTGGACTCGATGGCCTTGCCGCGCCGCGTGCCGCGGGGCGATCGGGTCGATACCGGCACGCCGGGCACGGCTCCGGCCCCGTCGGCAGGCAAGTCTTCAGGGCCGGTGATGCGCTCGGCCATCCAGTCTCCGCCGTCTTCGGTGTCGGTTTCGGTGCCCGGGCTGGCCGAAGCCGCGTCGCCGATCACTTTCAGGTTGCCACTGGACGAGCGCAGGCCCGTTGGCTTGTGGGCGCTGGGCTGGCCGGCTGCTGGCGCACGGGGTGGGTCGGTGTGTCTGCGATTGGGCATGGGACGTCTCCGGGCAGTTGCATCGGGCAGAGGACATGGCAGGTCGGAATGGCAAATCGAAACCGCAAACCGACATGGCAAGTCGCGCGCCTGCTGCACGATCCTGACAAGACCCGCCTGCCAATGTCCATTCACAATCACCGCCGCACGCTGCGTTTTGCGCGCCATCGACCCAACTTCGAAGGAGTTCCCAATTGAGCAACAGCACCCTCTCTCCGCGCGCCGAAGGCTCCAAAGTACCCGAACTGCAGATGCGCATGCTGGTCGACGATGCCTGGGTCGACACCAGCACCGACGAAATTTTCAAGGGCAAGAACGTCGTGCTGTTTTCCCTGCCCGGCGCCTACACCCCGACCTGCTCGTCCACCCACCTGCCGCGCTACAACGAACTGGCGCCACAGTTCAAGGCTGCCGGCATCGACACCATCGTCTGCCTGTCGGTCAACGACCCGTTCGTGATGGCGCAGTGGGGCAAGGACCAGGAAGCGCAGAACCTGTTGTTGCTGCCCGATGGCAACGGGGCTTTCACCGAGCAGATGGGTTTGCTGGTCGACAAGAGCGACCTCAATTTCGGCAAACGCTCGTGGCGTTATTCGATGCTGGTGCGTGACCGCACCATCGAGAAGATGTTCATCGAGCCGCAGAAGCCCGGCGACCCTTTCGAAGTTTCGGATGCCGACACGATGCTCGGCTATATCGACCCGAAAGCAAAGCTGCCGCCCCGGGTGGCGATCCTGACGCGCGAAGGCTGCCCGTTTTGCGCGAAGGCGAAGTCGATGCTGTCCAAAGCCGGCTACGACTATGCGGAAGTTCCGCTCGGCAGCACCATCCGCAGCAAGGCACTGGGCGCCATTGCCAATGCCGGCACCGTGCCCCAGGTGTTCATCGACGGTCGGCTGATCGGGGACTCCGAAGCGCTCGAAACGTACTTGAAAACAGCCAAGACACCGCTTTGACCGGCCGAATTTCCGAAGGGCTCGCGCCTATCAGAACTTCATCGTCACCGACAACCCATAGCTGCGTCCCAGCACATCGTAGGTGTCCGGATAGGTGTTGAAGCTGCCAGGGTTCGGCGGGGTGGGCGGCTGCCGGTTGAAGAGGTTGTCGATGCCGAAGTTGACCCGCAGCCCCGCCACCGGTGTGGCTGCCGACAGGTTCAGGTCGAAAGTGTCCTGCGCGGGGATCACCCCGTTGCTGCCGACCGTGCTGTCGTGCACCTTGCCGATGCGCTTCCAGCCCAGCTCCATCTGACTGCCCGCATAGCCCCAGCCGATCGCCGCGCGGTGCCGATAGTCGGGCGCCACCAACGAGACCGCATCCGACGAGCAGCGAAAGCCATAGCTGCCCTTGCAGTCGATGGCATCCAGGATCGGGTTCTTCTGTATCAGGTAGTTGCGCACGATCGACGACTGGTAGCTCAGCGTCGCGCTGTGGCCGGTCAAGCCGAAGGGTGCGACTTTGCGGTAGCGGGCTTCGACATCGAAGCCCGACTGCTCGATCAGTGCCAGGTTGCGGTCGACCGGAAAGCCGTTGAGGATGCGCCCGGTGGTCGGGTCGCGGGTGACCGCAGCGCACAGCGGGTTGTCGGCTCGCGGGTCGGTGATGTAGCAACTGGTCAGCGCATCGACCGGCTGGATCTGGCCCACGGCATCGGTGATGCGGATCTTGTAGTAGTCCAGCGTCAGGCTCAGCCCCGGCAACGCGGTCGGGGTGAGCACGATGCCGGCGGTGGTGGTCTTGCCGCGTTCGGCCTTGATCTCCGGGTTGCCGCCGAAGAAATAGCCGCCCGTGAGCTGCCCAGCCGCCAGCGAGTCGTAGCTGCCCGGTGCCGGTGCGCCGAAGCGCGCGCACTGCGCGGCGTCGCCGGTGCCCAGCGCGCAAGGGTCGCCCTGGTAACGGGGGCGCAGCCGCGCCACCGACACCAGGCTGCTGAACGGAATCGAGAACACCGGGTTGGCGAACTCGCCGAAGTTGGGTTCGCGGATTACCGATTGCTTGGTGGCGCGCAGCAGCACCGAATCGTCGATGGCCCAGGTGGCGCCGATCTTGTCGGTGCCGTAGGTGTTGGATGCTCCCACCGACTTGCTGTACGAAGAGCGCCGGTAGGCACCTTCGACCGACAGGCTCTTGACGAAGGGCAGCTTGGCCAGCAACGGCACCAGCAGCTCGCCGTAGATCTCGTTGGCCTTGAGCCGCGGCGGCTGCGCCGGTGGGGTTTCGACCCCCTGATTGAAAGACGCGCCCAGATTCTGGTTGTAGTCGAAGTCACCTTTCTCATCGCGATGCTCGGCACCGATGGCGAAGCCGATCGGCCCTGCCGGCAGCTTGAACCAGTCGGAGCTGTCACCCGACACGGTGGCTGCTGCCACGGTTTGTGTGCGCTTGCGGTCACCGTATTTGAAGGCTTGTGCCAGGCCCGACAGGTCGGCGCCCGGGCCGAAGATGTCGACCGTGTCGATCAGACCCGGCAGCGCGGCTTTCGCGCCGTCGCCATACACCGTGATCGACTCCTTCGACTGACCGGTTTGGGCATAGACATCCCAGCCGATCGCTTCGGTGATGGCGCCTTTGAAGCCGAGCTGAACCTGCCAGGTGTCGCGGTCGTTCTTGGCGGTTTTGACGCCGAGCTCGCCCAAGGAACGTTCGACATTGACAGTGGCCTTGCCGTTGCCGAACACCGTCAGCAGCGGCAACGCTTGTGACGGCAGGAAGGGGTTGTTGGCCGATATCGCATAGGGCGCATTGATCGTCACCGGTGCCTGGCCCGAGCGCGGCGCGCCGGTGGTGCGCACATTGCTGAACATGGCGCGGCCATAGAGCTGCACCGAGCCTGCGATGTCATAGTCGAAGAAGGTCGAGGCGTTGATGCGTTTGAGGGGCTGCACCAGTGTGTACAGCGGCGTGTAATCGCTGCGCTGCGGCGTCAGCGTGAACTGCCCCGCTTCGTCGACCGAGAACTTGTTGCCGCTGGCGGTGTCGGTGAAATTGCCGCCGCGCGGTGCCAGCAGGGTGGGGTTGCGCAAAGCCCAGTCGCGTTCGCCGGCCAGCAGGCGTTGGCGCTCGGTGTACTCGACGAATCCAATGACATTGCCGCGCCCGCCCAGATTCAGGCCGCCCGTGAGGTTGAACCCGTATTGCGAGCCGCCGCCATCGGCATGGCGCAGCAATGCCTGCGCCTGCACACCTTCGAAGCGCTTCTTCATCACGAAGTTGACGACACCGGCCACCGCGTCGGCGCCATAGACCGCCGCCGCGCCGCCGGTCAGCAGGTCCACGCGCTCGATCAGCGGCGCCGGGATGAAGTTGACATCGACCGCGTTGCGAATGCTGAAGGGCACGACCCGGGTGCCGTTGACCAGCACCAGGGTGCGGTTCTGCCCCAGGTTGCGCAGGTCCAGCGTCTGGGCGCCGAAGGCATCGCTGCCGGCCGAGGTGCCGTTGACGCCACCCGCCAGTTGCGGCAACTTGACCGAGAAGTCCTCGACCGTGGCCGCGCGCCACAGGCTCAGCTCTTCGCCGCTGACCTGCGCCACCGGGCTCGTGGAAACCAGCGACAGCGACTTGATGCGCGAGCCGGTGATGGTGATCTGCTGGGCGCCGGTGTCGGCTGGTGCCACGGTCTGGGCCAGCGCGGCTTGTGCGGCCAGGGCCAACGCGGTGAGGGTGAGCGCGGCGCGGATGCGTTGCGTTGAATGCGGTGCGGGCATGGGAATCGGGTTTCGTTTTCGACCTTGCGCACGCTGCCCGAATCGACCGTCAGCGACAAGCGAGCAAACGCGCGAGTCGTTGGTTCCGCGCCAACGGCGGCGGGGATCGGGCTCAGCCGCTCAGCAGCGCAGGTAACTGACGAAGGCGAAGCCGGTGCCGTCTGCGCTTTGCCTTTCGATGCGTGAGGACACTCTGAAAGCCGACCGGTCCCAGTTCGGAAAGTGCGTGTCGCCCTCCAGGTCGGCATCGATCTCGGTCAGCTCCAGCCGGTCTGCACAAGGCAGCGCCAGGGCATACACCTGCGCCCCCCCGATGACCGCCACACGCGGCGCATCGCGAAGCCTGGCCAGCGCTTCGTCCAGGGTTGCAACCGGCTCGGCTCCCTCGGCTCGCCAGTCCGCGTCGCGGCTCAGCACCAGGTTGCGCCGGCCTGGCAGAGGCCGAAAGCGTGGCGGCAGCGACTCCCAGGTGCGGCGACCCATGACCACCGGATGGCCAGCGGTCAGCGCGCGAAAGTGCTGCAGGTCGGCGGGGTCGCTCCAGAGCAATGCGTTGTCGCGACCGATGGCCCCGTTGCGCGCCACCGCAGCCACCAGCACAAGCTCGGCGGGGCCGTTCTTCATAACGGGCTTGTAGCCGGAGTCACTGCCGACTCACACCGCCACTGGCGCCCTGATGGCCGGATGCGGGTCGTAGCCCTGGACCTCGAAGTCCTCGAGGTCGTAGTCGAAGATCGACAGCGGGCGGCGTTTGATCACGAGCGTCGGCGCCGGGCGCGGGTCGCGCGACAGCTGCAGTTGCACCTGCTCGGCATGGTTGTCGTAGAGGTGGCAATCGCCGCCGGTCCAGATGAAATCGCCCACTTGCAGATCGCATTGCTGCGCCAGCATGTGGGTCAAGAGCGCATAGCTCGCGATGTTGAACGGCACGCCCAGAAAGATGTCGGCGCTGCGCTGGTAGAGCTGGCAACTCAGGCGCCCATCGGCGACATAAAACTGGAAGAAGGCATGGCAGGGCATCAGCGCCATCTTCGGCAGCTCGGCCACATTCCAGGCGCTGACGACGATGCGGCGGCTGTCGGGATTGCTGCGCAGCTGTTCCACCACCTGCGCGATCTGGTCGATATGGCCCCCGTCGGGCGTTGGCCAGCTGCGCCATTGAACGCCGTAGACAGGCCCCAGGTCGCCATCGGCCGCGGCCCATTCGTTCCAGATCGTCACGCCGCGTTCTTGCAGCCAGCGCGCGTTGCTGTCGCCGCGCAGGAACCACAGCAACTCCAGGATCACGCTCTTCAGATGCACCTTCTTGGTCGTGACCAGCGGAAAGCCGGCGCGCAGGTCGAAGCGCATCTGGTGGCCGAAGACGCTCTTGGTGCCTGTGCCGGTGCGGTCGGCCTTCGCCACGCCGTGCCCGGCGACATGGCGCATCAGGTCTTCGAAGGCGGTGTTGATCTCGGGCGCCATGTCAGCGTGGGCTTGCTCAGACGGTTTCAGGCTCGCGCTGGGGCGGCTGCATGTCGAATTGCATCGCTGCCAGCCGCGCATAGAGGCCGCCGCGCGACACCAGTTCGGCATGGGTGCCGATGTCGACGATGGCTCCTTCGTCCAGCACGGCGATGCGGTCGGCTCGCAGCACGGTGGCCAGCCGGTGGGCGATGACGATCGTGCTGCGGTCCTTCATCGCGGCTTCGAGCGCCAGTTGCACCACGCGTTCGCTCTCGGCGTCGAGCGCGCTGGTGGCTTCGTCCAGCAGCAAGAGCGGCGGGTTCTTCAGCATCGCGCGCGCGATGCTGATGCGCTGGCGTTGGCCGCCCGACAACCGCACCCCACGCTCCCCGACATAGGTGTCGTAACCCTCGGGCAAGGCGCTGATGAAGTCGTGGGCGAAGGCGGCCTTGGCAGCGGACTTGACCTCGTCGTCGCTGGCTTCGGGCCGGCCGTAGCGGATGTTTTCGAGCGCGCTGGTCGAGAACACCGTGCTGTCTTGCGGCACGATGCCGATGCGCTGTCGAAGCACCGCCAGCGGCAGCTCCGTGATCGGCACACCGTCGAGCAGTATGCGGCCCTGCTGCATGTCGTAGAAGCGCAGCAGCAGTTGCAGCACGGTGCTCTTGCCAGCACCGCTGGGACCCACGAGCGCCACCGTTTCGCCGGGTTGGACGCTCAGCGAGAAGTTCTGCAGCGACGGCATCAGCGGACGTGACGGGTAGTGGAAGGTGACCTGCTCCATCGACACCGCCGAGCCGCCGCGCGCCGGGCTCAGGCTTTTCGGCGCGTCCGGCTCGCGCACCGGGCTTTCGGCCGCCAGCAGCTCCATCAAGCGCTCGGTGGCACCGGCTGCGCGCAGCAACTCGCCGTAAACCTCGGACAACACCGCCACCGCGCCGACGAAGATGATCGCGAAGACCACGGTTTGCCCCAGGTGGCCGGCGGTGATGTCGCCGGCGATCACCGCTTGCGTGCCCTGATACAGCCCCCACAACAGCGCGCCGAAGGTGGCGGTGATCATGAAGGCCACCAGCAGCGCCCGCACCACGGTGCGCTTGCGCGCCACCTCGAAAGCGGCTTCGGTGCTGCGGTCGAAGCGCGCCGATTCGCGCTGCTCCTGCACAAAGCTCTGCACCACGGGAATGCCCGACAGCACCTCGGCCGCGATGGCGCTGCTGTCGGCCACCCGGTCCTGGCTGGCGCGGCTGAGCTTGCGCACCCGGCGCCCGAAGTAGACGCTGGGCAGCACCACCAGCACCAGAATGCCCAGCACCTGCGCCATCACCCACGGGTTGGTGACCACCAGCGCGATCAAGGCGCCGACGCCCATCACCACGTTGCGCAGGCCCATGCTGAGCGAGGAGCCGACCACGGTCTGCACCAGCGTGGTGTCGGTGGTCAGGCGCGACAACACCTCGCCGGTTTTGGTGACCTCGAAGAATTCCGGGCTCTGGCGCAACACATGGCGATAAACCGCGTTGCGCAGGTCGGCGGTGATGCGTTCGCCCAGCCAGCTGACGGTGTAGAAGCGCGCCGCCGAGAAGATGCCGAGCGCTGCCGCCACGCCGAACAGTTGCACGAAGTGCGTGCGCATCGCCATCGCACGCTCGCCGGGGTCGGCCGAGATCAGGCCCTGGTCGATCAGCACCTTCAGCGCCACCGGGAAGGCGAGGGTGCTGATCGCCGCCATCACCAGGAACACCCCGGCCAGGATCACCCGCCCGCGATAGGGCCGGATGAAGGGCAGCAGCCCGGACAGCGATTTGGGGCTTTGCGCTGCAGCGCGCTGTTTGTCTTCTGACGGTGCT
Organism: Burkholderiales bacterium; assembly: GCA_038258365.1. Lineage (GTDB taxonomy): Bacteria > Pseudomonadota > Gammaproteobacteria > Burkholderiales > Burkholderiaceae_C > Rubrivivax. The sequence goes on from JBBSPW010000022.1 coordinate 23,868, forward strand.
TTGGGCATTGCCGAAGTTTATGCGGCAGGTCGTGAAGCCACCGGGCGAGCAAGCAGGCGGCGCCATGGTTGGCGGTTGGGCGCATGCAGATGCCACCCCCGTGATCGAATGGCCTGTCAATCGACAGCGAATGTGGTCGAATAGACAGCAACAACTGCTGGACCATGAAAGCCAACGCCCGCCACCCGATTGCCGCTGAAGCCGCGCCGCGTGCGGCGCGCGATCGCCCGATCGAAGCGCCAGCGCTGCGAACCCTCGCTGACCTTGAGGCAATGGACCGGCAGCCCTGGAAGAAAGTGCTTGCGATCGGCACCGGGGCGGTGGTTGCAGGTGGGCTCGCCATGGGCTTGGTGCCGTTGATGGGCGCACCGGCGGCAGCAGCCGCTGCGGCGGCGCTGGGCGCCTTGACCGGGGTGGCGGGTTGCCGCTGGGTTGTGGCGGGCCGGCACAAGCAGCGCGGCGGCGGGATCCCGCTTGCAGCCGCAGAGCCGGCGCCGGTGGGCGCTGCGCGACCGCTGTTTCTGGAACTGTCGGCGCGGGAGTGGTCGCGTGCCCGGCGTTACGGCACCGGGGCTGCGCTGCTGCTGATCGAGATCGACCGCCATGAACTGCTGCAGCAAGCCTGTGGCGCCGCGGCAGTGGACCGGGTGATGGCCGACATGCTGCGACTGACAGCGCCCACGCTGCGCGGGGCCGATGTGCTGACGCGCTACAGCCCTGTGCAGATGGCGGTATTTCTGGCACAAGCCGATGCGTTGGGCGCCCTCGATGTGGCCGAACGCATCCGCGAACGCACCGAAAGGCTCGAGATGGCAGGCGCCAGGGCCGATGCAAGCGCAGCATCGTCCATGACGGGCCGCGTTCTGCAGTCAACCCGGCTGCCGGTTTCGCTGACCGTCAGCATCGGGGTGGCCACGCTGCATCCCGCGCACACCCAGTTGCAGTCGCTGATCGATGATGCGAGCAGCGCCTTGGATGTGGCGCGCAGCACAGGCGGAAACTGCGTGCGGGCCGCTCCGGTCGAATCGGCAACGGGCGGCGACACCCCGCAAAGGCCGGTTCCGCGCCGGGAAGCTTGACCGGGTCGGACAGCGCTACAGCCGCAGGGTGCCCGCGTAGCCGGTCATCTCCAGATAACCCAAGCCGATGCGGCGGCCGTTGCTGTCCAGCAGTTCCGACAATCCTTCCCAATAGATGGTGCCGGTGCTGGCACGGCTGTCGATTTCCTGCGAATGGGCCAGAGCGCGCAGATCAAAGCGGCCCGCAGGCGTCTGCACCTGCCAGCGGATGGGGTAGTCGGCACCGCTGGCGGGGCTGCGCCAGCGATCACGCGGCAGCATCTGCACGGCTTCGGGGCCGAAGCTGATCGCCGTCGGTTCGTCGGCCTTGCGGAAGCTGCCACCGGCCCAGATGGCGCTGCCGTCTCGCTTGCGCAGCACGAAAGCGGTCAGCGCACTGCCGTCGAAGAGGTTGATGCCGATCCAGTCCCAGCCCACTGCCTCGGGGTGCAGCAGTTGGTCGCTCCACTCGTGGTCGAGCCAGGCCCGGCCTTCGCCGGCAGCAACCACAGCGCCCGGCGTGCCGGCCGCTGCGCCTGCCAGCCGCACGGTGCCGCCCACGACCAGCTGCGGTTCGCTGACATAGTGGCTCGCTTGCAATTCGTCGGGTCCCTTGCGCGAGTAGCCGCGGTCGCCTTGCAGCAACAACGGCTGGCTGCGCGAGAGCGTCAGCGCCAGCTCGAAGCCTGCAGCAGGTGCCTGCACCTGCCAAGCCTTGTCGCGGTGCGCCATCGACCAGTCGCCGATGCGCAGCATGGCATCGTCGATCCCCGCATGGGCAGGCAACGCCGTCGGGTCGCCATTCCAGCGGGCGATGCGCTGGTCGTGCAGGTGGCGCTGGACGGCGATGTCGGTCCATGCGGCATGCGCGAACAGCAGCTGGCGCGCGGCGAAGCGGCTTGGGTTGTCGTCGGCCAGCCCCGTGCGGCTGCGAAAAAAGGTGATCTGGAAGCCGTGCGTCGGCATGGCGCGGGTGCCGAGCCAGCCAGTGGCATACCACCACTCGGTGCGGGTTCCGGGATGTGCGCCGTGGTCGCGTGGAAAGTCCAGCAACCGGCCGCGCCGCACGCCGCTATCGGATTGCGCCCGCACCGCTGCGACGGGCGCCCAGCAGGCACCGCCCAGCAGCGCCAGCCGCTGCAACCATGCGCGCCGCAGCGGGTTCACCAGTCCTCCTTCACCGACAGCACGGCCTGCCGACCCGCAGCGCGCCGTGCGCTGAAGGCCGCGGTGGCCGTGCCCGCCAGCATCACTGCGGCGGCCAATAAACCAAGGCGCGGCCAGGGCCAGACCATCTCCATCGTCCAGTGGAAGCTTTGCGGGTTGACCACCCGCACCAACACGGTGGCCACCGCCGCGCCCAACAGCAAACCGACGAGCGTGCCGGCCGCCACCCAAGCCGCACCTTCGCCAGCCACCACGGCAACGATCTGCGCCCGCGTCAGCCCCAGATGCGACAGCAGGCCGAACTCCTTGCGCCGCGCCAGCACCTGTGCCGACAAGCTGGCGGCGATGCCCACCAGCCCGATTCCGATCGCCACCGCTTGCAGGTAGTAGGTGACCGCGAAGCTGCGGTCGAAGATGCGCAGCGACAGCGTGCGCAACTCGGCACTGGATGCGAACTCGAGTAGCGACGGATCGGGCAGCAAAGCGCGCAGCGCCAATTGCACCTCGGCGGGGTTTGTCCCCGGCTGCAGCCACAGCGCCAGATCGTTGATGCGGGTGTCGCCGCTCAGGCGACGGTAGTCGGCTGCATCCATCAAGACCGCGCCGAACTGGCGGGCGTAGTCGCGCCATACCCCCAACACGCGAGCCCGCACTTGCGCACCCCCTCGCGCATTCACGCGCTGGTCGTCCAGTGGCAGGGTCAGCACCGAACCGGGCTGCGCCCCATACAGAGAGACCATCGCCTCGGTGACATAGACGCCGACTTCACCGGGTCGTAACTTGCCTGCATCCAGTGGCGGATCCAGCAACGGCAACTCGGCCGCCGGGTCCGACAGCGGCCGGGCGATCAACGTGACAGCAGGCCGGCCGCCCGCCAGTTGCAGCCGCCGCAGCCGCGACGCCTGCACCCGTTGCACGCCCGGCAGCGCAGCGGCGCGTTCGGCGAAATCGGCGGGCAACCACGCATTGGCAGCACTGCCGCTGCTGCCGGCGCTGCGCGCATACAAGTCGGCCGGCAATACGCTGCCGAGCCAGTCCGACACGCCGGTGCGGAAGCTCGCGACCATCACCGTCAAAGCCACCGACAGCGCCAGACTCGCCACCACGCCCGCCACCGCGGCGGTGGCGGTGCGGCGCTGGAAGCGTGCCCGTTGCAACGCCAGCAGTGGCAAGGCGCCCTGCACCGCGGGCGCCAGCATCAGCAAGCCATGCACCACGGCCGGCACCAGGGCCACCCCGCCGAACAGCAGGGCGGCGACCGACGCATACGCGGCCAGCGGCAGCCCGGCGATCGGCGGCAAGAAGGCCGCTGCCGAGCCCAGTGCCAGCAACGCCAAGCCGGGCCAGGCCGGCGGTGATTGCCCGCCCGGCGTGCCGAGGCCTTTCAAGGCCAACGCCGGCGCGATCCGTTCGGCCTGGCGCGCAGGCCAGAAACCACCGACCAACGCCGAACCCAGGCCCAGCAAGCCGAAGCCGATGGCGCCCAGCCAGCCGATCTGCAACGGCGGTGTCACTCCCGGAAAGTAGCCGCCGCCCAGGTCACCCGACAGCAGCCGCAACGCAGCCGCGGCCAGGCCCACGCCACCCAGCAGTCCCAAGACGCTTCCGGCGCTGCCGATGCACGCGCATTCCGCCAGCACCCAGGCGCGACGCTCGGCTGCGGTCATCCCGAGCACACCCAGCAAGGCAAAGGTGGGCGTGCGCTGCGACACCGACAGCGACACCACCGAGAACACCAGAAACGCGCCGACAAACAGCGCCACCAGCGCCAGCACCGTCAAGTTGACGCGGTAGGCACGCGACAGGTTGCTGATGCGCGCTTCGGCTTGCCCCGGGGGCACAGCGGTCACCTGCAGCGGCAGTTGCAGCCGGGCGAGCAGCGCCGCGGGATCGCTGCCCGGCTTCAGCCGCAGGTCGATCCGCGACAAGCGGCCGATCGCCGACAGCCGCGCTTGAGCCCCCGCCAGGTCCAGCACCACCATCGGCCCGCCGCCGGCCGGCACGCTGCCCGCCACACGCAGCGCTTGCCAGTCGGGACCGTTTTGCAGCGCCAGCTCGGCACCGTCGGCCAAGCCCAGCGCATCGCGCGCCGCCGGGTTCAAGAAGGCCGCCGACGGATCGAGAAAAGCCAGCCGGTCCTCGCCATCGGCCACGCGTGGCAGCAGGGTCGGCGCCAGCTGCGCCACCTGCAGCGCATCCAGCCCCAGCACGCGGACAGAAAGCCGGCGGCCGTCTGCGCTGCGGGCGTAGGTGTCGACTTCCAGCACGGGGCTGGCCACGCTCACCGCCGGGTCGGTGGCCACGCGGGCATACAGCGCATCATCGATGCCCTCGCTGCCGCCGCCGGTGTTGCGCAGCACCAGGTCGGGTTCGCCATTGGCGCTGCGCACCGCGGACGAGAACTCGGCCAGCGCCGAGCTGTTGATCAGGTGCACCGAGTA